>CAYZQP010000092.1:0-13341 GCA_964480545.1 uncultured Mesorhizobium sp.
CCTGGAGCCGGCGCGACTATGCCGGGCTGGCGCGCGCCGGCTATATGGGCAACCCCGTTGCGCACCGCGCAGTGAAGCTGGTGGCGGAAGCGATCGGCAGCCTGCGCTGGCTGGCCTATGAAGGGGCCTCGGAACTCGTCGACCATCCATTACTGTCACTGTTGGCGCGACCGAACACGCGGCAGGCCGGGGCCGGGTTCTTCGAGGCGCTGGTCGGGCACCTGATGATCTCCGGCAACGCCTATATCGAGCTCGTGGAGGCCGGGCCGTCTGCGGATTCTGTTCGCGAACTGCATCTGCTGCGCCCGGATCGCGTCACAATAGTCTCTGATGCCGGCGGCTGGCCAACCGCGCTGGATTACCGCACCGGCTCGGCCAGACGGCGCATCGCCCTGCGCGAGCGCGCGCTGCACATCGCGCTGTTTCATCCGCTTGACGACCATTACGGCTTCGCGCCGCTCGAGGCCGGGCTCGCCGCCCTTGATACGCACAATGCAGCCGGGCGCTGGAACAAGGCACTGCTGGACAACTCGGCCCGGCCATCGGGCGCGCTGGTCTATGCGCCGAAGGATGGTGGCAATCTGGAGAGCGAGCAGTTTGACCGGCTGAAGTCGCAGATGGAAGACGCCTATCAGGGTGCGAGGAATGCCGGACGGCCAATGTTGCTGGAGGGCGGACTCGACTGGAAACCAATGAGCCTGACGCCGAAGGACATGGATTTCATCGACGCGAAGAACGCATCGAGCCGCGATATCGCGCTGGCGCTGGGCGTACCACCCATGCTGCTCGGCATTCCCGGTGACAACACCTATGCGAACTATCAGGAGGCCAACCGCAGCTTCTGGCGGTTGACGGTGCTGCCGCTGGCGGCGCGCATATCGGGCGAACTTGGCGGCTGGCTGGGGCCGGTGTTCGGTGCAGATGAGTTGCGGCTGGAAGCCGATCTGGATCAGGTGCATGGCCTCGCTGCCGACCGCGACGCACTCTGGGCGCGTATCAGTGCGGCGGGCTTTCTCAGCGATGACGAGAAGCGCGAGGCGGTCGGATTTGGACTAACCGGGCGCTAACTATCTGACGATGTTGTTTCTGCGATTTAACCGCATTCTACCCACCTGGGGCGTAGAGAAGTCGGTATGCGGGGATGTCTGTCATGAAATATGCAATCTGGACTGTTGTGGTGGTTGGTCTGGCGGCAACCGGTGCGGTCATGAACCACAAAAGGTCCGCGGCCGACGCAGATCAGATGGTAAAGGTTGAGCGCCTGCTTGCAGATCCGGCTGCTGCGCAGAAATCAGCTGAAAGCGCGATCGGGGCCTGCCTGCAAGGCCAGTTTTCCGATGAGTGGCAAAACCCGAAGATACGAACGATATCTTCTATGTTTCTGATTAAAACCGTCGACTTTGCTGCCCACAAGAATGGTGGCCCGGCAGACATGCAGGCCCTGTTGCTGGAGGGTGCGAAGGGGTTCACACAGCAGGAGGAGATGCAGTTCGTTGCTGTTCTCCGGGGGCACCTGATGACCAGGGATGGGCTGGCTTGCCACATCCAGCACCTTTTCGGCTGATCTGTGTTGGTTGTGGGCTGATATGAAGCGGCTGATCGGCAGGATCGTTACCGGACTTGTCTTCCTGGGCGTTGGCTACGGCATGTATGCGGGCACGCTCGGGCCGTCGCTGTTGCGCGGCATGGCTGCCGATCCCGAAGCTGCCCGAGAATACGCCACAGACAGCATAGGTGCCTGCCTGACCGACGAAATGCGCGCCGCAGTCTGGGATGACGTGGGCGTGCGCGAACTGGCAACGAAGGCCTTTCTGACGATGTATGGTCCAGGTGTTGCCGGGCTGAGCCGCAAGGTGGCCGAGGAGATGGCAGACGCTGTCATTGACAAAGGCGGCAGAGAACTGAACCCCCAGCAGGTGAAGAAGTTCAACCGGCTGGGTGTTGACCTGTTCGGCTATCCGCCGACAGCCATTTGCGCCCGCATCGAGCTTGGCGTTGCCATGGGCTTGTTCAACCGGCGTCAGGGCGCGGAGGAGATCGGCACATCGGGCGAGATGGTGGGGCGGCTCATGAAGCTGAACAAGCCAGACCGCGTGCGCGCGGTCATCGAAGGCTCGATCGGCGAGTGCCTGCATGCTTCTGCGCGCGAGGCCTGGAAGAACCGCAAGGTGCAGGAGATTTTCGGCGAACTGGTGGCTGTGGCGACGCAGGTTTCGGTGCAGCGCCGGGTTACGCCACAGGAAATGTACAAGATCGAAAATTTCTCGCTGCGCCGCATCAGGGGCATGACCCATGACGAACAGATGCAGGTGCACGCTGTGAAGGCAAGTTTCGACGCACCACAGACGGGCCGGTGCTTCATTGAGCGGATCCAGCTCGACCTGAGCTGAGGCCTGCAGGGGGAACCTGCGGTGTTGCCGAAATACGGCATGGAAAATTTCTGGATTGATAGGAAAAAAATCCTTGACACCGTGACGGTACTTTGATAGGGTTCAGGCATCGTCACACAGTTGCGCGGATTTTGAAGGCGGGGAGCAATCCTCGCCTTTTTGTTGGCCGCAGGAATGGATCGAACAAATGCAAACCCTGTCAGATGCAGCATGGCTGTGGCTCGCCAAAGGCGTCGGCGCACTCGCCGGCTCGGCGATCTCTCTGGCCTACATGCTGCCGCGCGGTCGTCGGGAGGCGGCGTTGCGCTTCATCACCGGCACGCTGTGCGGGCTGATCTTCGGCGGCACGGTAGGGCTGAAAATCGCGATAGAGCTCGGCCTCGACAAGGTCATTGGCGCGACCGAAGTGGTGCTGATGGGCGCTGCGGTGGCCAGCGTCTGCGCCTGGTGGGCGCTGGGCTTTGTCATGCGCGTCTTCGAGGGCATGGGGCGTGATCCCTGAGCGAACAGCCGGCAATACGGCTGACCAAGAATTGCTGCTTCGGCTGTCATGCGGTCGACGCTAGCACTCACGCAAACCAACAGGAGAACGGATTTGTCTTCAAAACTATTTGCATCCGCTGTCGAGGCTAAGCTTCACACCAGTGACGCTCCCGACATGATTTCTGTAGGAGGCTACAGCCTGCCAGGGGACGGCGGTGCCGCCCGCTATTCGAAGGTCGCGACGGAACCGTCGCATGTCGGAAAACTGGCGCTCAAAGTCGGCGGCGCGGATGTCTGGTACGAAATCGACAAGACCGTCCGCAACAATGTCAGGGCGCTCGGCGGTCTTTCCAGTGGAATGACTTTTGCGGCCCAAACTGGTGCTCCGATCCTGATCGAAGGAGAGCATGCGCTTGCCGAGCGCATCAATGTCGGGCAGTCTGCACAACTTGATGTTCACTGTGAACCAGGCTCGCGCATTGTCTGCACTGTGGCCATCGCTTCGCACCTGCCACAAATGATCTTTATCGAGGCAAACGGCAACGATGTCAGCTGGACGGGCCAAGTCTGGTTCGATTGCGACAAGCGAGCGAATGTCGGGCTAGAGATACGCAATTCCTCGACAGCGAACCTGCCCAAGCGTCCCAACATCTATCTCGAAGGCATTCGCATCACCGGCGCCTATTTCCGCGTGCCCGGCAGTTTCGTGAATGCTGCAGGACTGATGATCGCCGGAGCCTGGGATGTTCTCCGCCTTGTGCGCATCAGCGCCGAGAACATCTCTCGAAGCGCTGGCAATGTAGCCGGACGAAGCTCAGCAGGAATCCACTACGCACGCCTGCTCGACCCTCTTCGTAACGCACGCGACATCCGCGTTGAAGATTGCAACGCAGAAAACATAACCACCGAAGACAGCCTCGACAGCCCATTTTGCGTGGACTGCGATGGCCTTATCATCTTCCAGGAGGACGAAGTCGCTGCACAATGCGTCGTCGAAGGCTTCCGCTCGCGCAACGCGATGGGCCGGGCGATCAAACTGGCGGCCCGGGATGCCGTGGTCAACAGCCCGGTGATCTATCGCGATGTTCCTTGCATTCGCCAAGGCAGCCGGGAAATTGCATTCCAGTACTCTACCGGTGCCGTCAACAACGCGATCATCACCTACGCCGGCGGCGATATTCACAACACCGAGGCCGGCTGGGGCTCTGTGGCCGTTACCTTCTATGGTTCGGTTGCAACGGATCGCGCTCAACTGCGCATGGTCAACAATCTGCGGATTGTAGACCAGTCGAGCGGCCAGCAAACCCTCAAACATGCGGTAGATTTTTCAATAGGGTTTGCGGCCTCCAAACATCATCTTTCGGTGGTCAATGGTCTGCATGTCGGCCCGAAGCCAATCGTAAATCTGGTCGCCGCGCATGGCTATGGCGATGCGCCAGCTTCGTTCAGCATTAACGACGTCGTCGCGAATGTGACTGGCGCTCTCGTAGAGAGCAACGGGCCGGGCAGAAAGGTTGAGGGGCGGCTGGCCAATGTCCGCAACATCGGTGCCACCAAGGTTCCGGTGTTCAAGCGGTTCGATAGTACCTCCATGAGCGACATATGGGGCCGCTGGGTGGATGCTGGCGGAAACAAGGGCGTGGCACAAAACGCAGGAGGCAAAATTCCTGCTGTTGATAAGACAGGCATCGCGGCACTGGCCGGGCGCTTTGTTGAGGGCACAGATGAAAACTGGTTCTCTGGTCTGTCCACCCTGTGCCACCAGACTTTGCAACCTGGTCAACTCATTGAGACGGATGTTTTCGGTCGTGTCGCCGGCAGCGGCCTGATCGCAATCCAGACCGATTTTGGCTTCGGCGTCTACCATGCCAAAGGCAACACCTTGACGTTGATTGCCGGCGCTGAGCCGGAAGTCGCCGTAAGCTCGTCAGGGAGCGAACCTGGCGCTACAGGAGTCTACAGGGTTTGGAAAAGCTCTGGCGGAGCCCGGCTGAGCGTCAGAAACTCGACGTCTGTTGCGCGGACTGTGGCTGTCCACGTGATCTCATAAAGGTCAGTCCTGCGAAACGCGCTGGCGCCATCGCGCCAGCGCCCGTCTCCTGCGAGCATGAGCGTGGGCCGCGAGTAGGGGCCGTTGACAGGGGCTATGCGCACAGTGAATGTCGCCTTCCACGCTTGGGAGGGATGATGCGCAGAGCATTGGTCGCGGTTGGATTGGCGTTCTCACTGAGTGGCTGTGCCGCTGCCTACAAGATTGGCGCAGAGCAATTGCGCGATGACCCGAAATTCCGTGCCGAAGTGGTCCGCGATTGTGTGCGCGACATCAAGCGCGATCCCCTGGCTGAACAGCGTGCCATCGCCGCAGCCGTGCGCGCGCCGCTTGGCCGGGATCCGGAAATCTTCTGCAACCGGCTGGTCGCTGCGATGGCATCCGGCCGGCTGACCTACGAGGATATGCGTGGCAATCCGCAGAAGGTGCTCCGGGTGGTTGCAGGTCGGTAGCTACTGATCTCCATCGCGGTAGGGCTGGTGTTCGGCCTCGCCCCACGGACCTGTGCGCAATTCCGTTGCGATCTTTGACGGGGCACTGTCCCGGCGCACGCGTTCGAAGAGTGTGACGTTCTTCTCAGCCTCTTCCCTGGTTGCGTAGCGGCTGGCCTCCAGCTTCTCCAGCCTCGCCCATAGTGCAGGGGAATAGACGCTGGCGGCGCGGATGTTTCGAGCACGTTGGTGGAGATGATGCAGTTGACCCAGCGCCGCGACGTGCGATGCAGGCCGATGACATGCACCGCTTCACCGGCGATGCCCCGGTAGGCCTCGCCGATATAGACGCGTGTGCCCGGCGAGAACATGCGTGTGCCCTGATGGAGCTTTTCAGGGTCCACGCCGCCGCGCAGAAAATCCGAAACGTTGGCCGTCACGGTCCAACCCAGAAATGTCCCGCCTTCGCTCATCGCACCTGTCCCGTCAGCGGGAGGATAGGCTGTGGCGGGAGGCCGGGCAACCAGATGCAACCCAAGGAGTGAACGCCATGAGTGTGGCGAAGGAGCGGGGCCGCCCAGGCGGCCGCCGGACGATGCCGCATGCCGGCGTCACAGACGAAGCGCCGGAGCTGATCCGCTGCGATGAGGCGCTGGCACGCAAGTATCCGCCGCGCGTGGCACTGCCCAGCGAGCGCAAATTCGCGGGCGTGGCACTGGAGCGGGTCGAGGCTGACGGCACGTTTTCGGGCTACGCCAGCCTGTTTGGCGCACGCGATCTCGGCAACGATGTTGTCGAGCGCGGGGCGTTCCGGAAGTCGCTGGCGGGCAGGGGCGTGAACGGCATACGCATGCTGTTCCAGCACGACGCCAACCAGCCCATCGGGGCCTGGGAAGAGATCCGTGAAGATGGCCGCGGGCTGTTCGTCAAAGGCCGCCTGACGCTGGATGTCGGCAAGGCGCGCGAGGTGCATGCCCTGATGCGCGGCGGCGGCCTGGATGGCTTGTCTATCGGGTTCCGCACTGTGAGAGCCCGCAAGGATGCGGATGCTGGCACACGCCGCATTCTGGAAGCCGACCTCTGGGAAATCTCGGTAGTGACCTTCCCGATGCAACCCGGCGCGCGCGTTGCGAATGTGAAAGCCAAAGCGGCGGGCGAGCAGGTGCTGGCCGCGAGAGTGCGCGCTGCAGCGAGCGGAATGCGGACCAACTCCCTCCCCCTTGAGGGGAGGGTGGCCGCGAAGCGGCCGGGTGGGGTGTTCTCCACCTGACTCCGCAGACCTTTCCTTTCGCATATTTCTCCAACGACCCCACCCGGCCGCTTCGCGTCCACCCTCCCCTCAAAGGGAGATGGAGCAGGTCGTGCATGTACAACCCCAAGGAAATCAACCACATGACCCAGCTTACGGAATCAATCTCTCAGCCGCTTGAATCAGCGCCTGAGGTGAAGAGCGCCGAACTCTCCGATGCGTTCGGCGAGTTCATGGGTGCGTTCGAGGCGTTCAAGGATGCCAATGACCAGCGCCTCGCGGAACTCGAAACCCGCATGGGGTCCGACGTGGTGACGCGCGAGAAGGTCGAGCGCATTTCCAAGGCCATGGACGAGTTGCAGCTGAAGAAACTGCGCCCGACATTGGGCCGTGAAGTGACAGTACAGCCGGATGAGCGCAAGGCGGCTTTTGAGGCCTATATGCGCTCCGGCGACGAGCGTGCGCTGCGGGCGCTGGAGGAAAAGGCGATGTCCTTCGGCTCTGGTCAGGATGGCGGCTATCTGGTGCCAGCCGAGACCGAAGCCGAGATTGGCAAACGGCTGACTGCACTGTCGCCAATCCGCGAACTGGCGACCGTGCGCCAGGTCTCTTCGGCGGTGCTGAAGAAGCCGTTCATGGTGACTGGCCCGCAGGCCGGATGGGTGGCCGAGACTGCGGCGCGCCCGCAGACAAACTCGCCGGTGCTGTCGGAACTCACCTTCCCGACCATGGAGCTCTATGCCCAGCCGGCGGCGACGCAGACGCTGCTCGATGATGCTGTCGTTGATCTCGATGCCTGGATCGGCTCCGAGGTCGAGGCGGTGTTTGCGCAGCAGGAAGGTGCTGCCTTTGTCAACGGCGATGGCGTCAACAAGCCGAAGGGTTTTCTCGCTTCAACGACGGTGGCGGAAGACAGCTGGAGCTGGGGTAATCTCGGTCATATCGCCACCGGCACAGCAGGCGCGCTGCCGGCATCGAACCCCTCCGACAAGCTGGTCGATCTCGTCTATGCGCTGAAGGCACCCTATCGCCAGAACGCGGCCTGGGTGATGAACCGCAAGACACAGGCAGCGGTGCGCAAGATCAAGGACTCTTCCGGTGCCTATCTCTGGACCCCGCCGGCCGTTGCCGGTGGAAAGGCCTCGCTGATGGGCTTCCCGGTGGTGGAATCCGAGGACATGCCGGACATGGCGGCGAACGCGCTGTCTATTGCCTACGGCGATTTCGCCCGCGGCTATCTGATTGTCGATCGGCTTGGCGTGCGCGTGCTGCGAGACCCCTATACCGCCAAACCCTACGTTCTTTTCTACACGACCAAGCGCGTCGGTGGCGGGGTGCAGGACTTTGACGCGATCAAGGTCCTGAAATTCTCCGCCACGTAGGAAATCCGTGAGCTGGTCTGCAAATCCACGACGTCGTCATCCCGGGACGCGAGGCGGACCCGGGATCCAGATCGCGACGCTGCAGGAAAGGCATCGACCTCAGCACTAGCTCTCAAAACGCACATCTCTGGATCCCGGGTCCGCTTTGCGTCCCGGGATGACGCATTGAGATTTGACGTCTTCCCTCGCCCTTAAGGCGAGCATCAATCCCGCGCGCATCCCCTGCGTGCGGGCGCAGCTCCGGGGTTTTTCCTCCCTTTCTCCCCCGGAGCTGCACTTTCTCTTTGACAAGGATCTACAATGACCCTGGTTCGCACGAGCGGGCCGGACGCGGAACCCGTGACCGTGGCCGAGCTCAAAGCCTATCTGCGCGTCGAGCATTCGACGGAAGACGCGTTGCTGGCCGGTCTGATCCGCGCCGCGCGCGAGGATGTCGAGCGCTCGACGGGCCTTGCCTTGATCGATCAGGAATGGCGGCTGGTGCTGGACCACTGGCCCGACAACGGAACCGTGTTCCTGATGCGCCATCCGGTACGCGAGGTGAACGCGGTGACGGTCTATGATCGCGACGGCCAGGCGGCGGTTTTGTCGCCCGGGTTCTACCAGGCCGATACGCTGTCGCGCCCGGCCCGCATCCGCCTGAAACAGGCGGTGCCGGATACGCGCGACATCAACGGCATCGAGATTGAGTTTTCTGCCGGTTTTGGCGAAGCGGGGCCGGATGTGCCTGCGACCTTATGCCGGGCGATAATCCTGCTTGCCGCGCACTGGTACGAGTTCCGCGCGACTTGGCGGCCGGAGGATCAGCCGATCAGCTACCCGCCCCACTACGAGCGGCTGGTTGCGGCCTATCGGGAGCACCGGATCTGATGCGCACGCTGTTCATTGACCCCGGCATATTGCGCACCGAGCTCGTGCTGGAAGATTGCCAGCGCGTTGATGATGGCCTGGGCGGCTTCACCGAAACCTGGGCCCAGACCGACAGCGCCTTCGGCATGATCGAGCCGCTGCGCGCCGAATTCCGCTTCGGTGCGGACCAGACGCTTGAGGAAGTGACGCACCAGATTACCCTGCGCTGGCGTGCTGGCGTCGCCAGTGGCATGCGCCTCCGCAAGGGTGCCCGCATCTTCGATGTGGTGACGGTCAGCGATCCCGATGAAAGCGGTCGATATCTCGTTTGCAGGACGAAGGAGAAAGGCGCATGAAGATGTCTGTGAGACTGACGATGCAGGGCCTGATCCGGGCGCTGCAGGGCAGGGCGCACGGCCTCGCCGAAGAGGTCGAGCGCGGGGGCAAACGAGGCGATGCGCGCCGGCCAAAACCGGAGCCGCGTGAGGGAGGCAAACATGCCAGCGGCCGCCGCTGAACTGCAACGCGCGATCTTCGCCAAGCTGCGCGGCGATGCGGCGTTGACAGCACTGCTTGGCAGCAACAAGAAGATCATCGACCACGCGCCGGCCGATGTCCCGTTCCCCTATCTGAGCTTTGGTCGCACCAGCGGCTATGACTGGTCAACGGGCACAGAGCTGGGCTCGGAGCACATCATCTCGCTGCACGCCTGGTCGAAGGGCAAGGGCAAGAAGGAGGCGCTCGACATTATCGAGCGCGCCGAGGCGCTTCTGCATGACCAGGCTTTGACGCTGAACGGGTTCAATTTGGTCAACCTGCGCGCCGAATTCTCCGAAGTGCGCTACGACGAAGACCAGATGGTGTATCACGGCCTGGTGCGGTTCAGGGCCGTGGTAGAAATCAGCTGAGGACGGCCTGCAAACGCGCGTTTTTGGCTTACCGGTTCGCGGGTGGAGTATCATAAGCTTGACAAATGTCTCAACGCTCTCAACTTCAAGTACGAATTTGGGAGGCTTATGTGACTGCAGAGATTGCTATTCTTAATAAGAGTGCGGTGGCATTGGCCGCGGACAGTAAAGTCACTCTGTCACAAGGTGGCAGGCAGAAGACGTACGACACGGTGGACAAACTATTTTCCCTTTCCAAGACCGAGCCGATAGGGGCCATGATCTATGGAAATGCTGAGTTCATAGGGTTTCCTTGGGAAACGATAGTTAAGGAGTACCGTAAAAAGACGCCCGGACAATCACTGCCAACCGTCTTTGAATGGGCAGACGATTTTCACAAATTTCTCATGAAATTCTTCAAGTTCACGAAGGATGACGAAGATTCGGTAGCCGTGTCGATTGCACAATCCTGGCTCAGTGAGGTTGCCGCCGATGCGTTTCAGGGCGCTAAGAGCCCTTCCGAATTCAGCAAGAGGCTTGAGGAAGTCGCAAGTGATTACATTTCGGAGCTCGAGGCGAACGACGAATTTCTCAGCGAAAGCGAATGGACATCGATAGAGGGTCGTATAAATTCTTCACTTGATCAGATTTGCGGCCGGGGATTGCTCAGCCACGCCGCTAGCAGGAAACCAATACTCCGGAAGTTGTGTGAGGTTTCAATACGCCGGATGTTTGCTTCGCCTGCGGCCACGGGATTAGTAGTCGCGGGCTTCGGGGAGAAGGACCTTCTGCCGTCACTCATATCATTTGACATCGATGGCATCCTTTGTGGTCGCCTGAAAATGATCGAGACCAATCGGCACGATATGACGAGGCGTGATAGCGGGTTGATCATACCGTTCGCTCAAACCGACATGGTTGAACGGTTTATGCAGGGTATCGATCCCGCGTATGCCCAGCTTATCCACGAGAGCGTCGGAGCGCTGATTCGCTCGAACGTACTTGACGCAGCGCGACTGCTTGGTCATTCGGAGGAAGATTTGGCAAAGGTTATGCCTGCGCTTGATGCGGCAACCCAGGCTGCGGTCCAAACGTATTGGGAACTTCATGAACGGCACCGTCGTGAATTTTTCGCTTCGCCGATCATCGAGATGGTCACCAGCTTGCCAAAAGACGAACTCGCTAACCTCGCGGAATCGCTTGTTAGTTTGACGTCACTTCAGAGGCGCGTTTCACGCGAACTCGAGACTGTTGGTGGTGCGATTGACGTTGCCGTGATTTCAAAGGGCGACGGTTTTGTGTGGATCAAGCGAAAACACTATTTCAGTCCAGACCGAAATCTACGCTTTGTAAATGGGTATTTTTATGAGCATAGTCAGCGAGGTAAGCTTGGAGGACCGGATGTCAACGATGCTTGAACGCCGGGAAGCAGTCACCGGCAATCGGACAAAATCACAAAGGAATGTATCTATATCTCAGCAGAAGCGAATTCTTGACCAAGCGACAAAGAAGACAGTTGGCTTGGCCTCAAGAGCATTCAAACGGGCGTTTGAAGCGGAGCTTAAGAAGCTTCAGAATAAGTAGCTTGCTCGAGGTTGAGAGAGTTGAAACCCGCCCTTGTGGCGGGTTTTTCATTTTTGGAGAGATCAATGACTGCACAGAAAGGCAAGGACCTTCTCTTGAAGGTCGGCTCCGGCGCGAGCTTTGTTACCGTGGCGGGGCTGCGCTCGCGCCGCATCGCTTTCAACAGCCAGGCGGTTGATATTACCGATCAGGACAGCGCCGGGCGCTGGCGCGAACTGCTTGCCGGGGCCGGCGTGCAGCGCGCGGCGGTGTCGGGTGCTGGCATCTTCAAGGATGCCGCGTCGGACGCCACGATCCGCACGCGGTTCTTCAATGGCGAGATCGGCGAGTTCCAGATGGTGGTGCCGCATTTCGGCACGCTGCAGGGGCCGTTCCAGATTACCTCGCTGGAATATTCCGGTGCGCATGATGGCGAAGTGGCCTTCGAGATCGCGCTGGAATCTGCGGGTGCGGTCAGCTTCACGGTGGCTTGACGTGGGCGCGAACAGACGGCGCGGCGAAATCGAGGCCGAGTTGGGTGGCGAGCGCCGCCGGCTTTGCCTGACGCTCGGCGCATTGGCCGAACTGGAAGAAGCCTTTGCTGCGGACGACTTGTCGGCGCTGGTGGCGCGGTTCTCGACCGGCAAGCTCTCGGCCACCGACATGATCCGCGTGATAGGCGCCGGCCTGCGCGGGGCAGGGGCGGAGCTGAGCGATGACGAAGTGGGGAGGCTTGACGTCGCTGGCGGCGCGGCCGGTTATGCGGCCATCGTCGCCGAGCTTTTGACTGTCACCTTTGGCGGGCAGGAACAGCCCGCAAACCCCTGAAAGCCGCAGCAGGTAAATCGGACCAGGCGCGGGCCTTCCCCTGGGCCGATGTGATGGCCATTGGCTTCGGCCTGCTGCGGCTTTCTCCGGACGTGTTCTGGACCATGACCCCGCGCGAATTCGAGCGCGCCGCGAGCGCCATGAAGAAGCGCGGTGATGAGCCGATGCGTAGAGGTGAGATGGAGATGTTGATGAAGGCGTTTCCGGATTAGCGCGAGCCCAGCTTTGCGAGCAGCTCGGTCACCGTATCGGCCACCGCAAAAACGTACGCGTCATCGGCACCGAGTGCGCTGTCGACAAAGACAATGCGTTGGCTGTCGTCGCGCAGGTCGACGCAGAACAGTCCTGATGCCGTGTCTGTGGCGAAGGGGAAGAAGTCGGGCGTGCCGTCCGCCGGTGCGAGCCAGTCTTTGAGACCGGCGAGCGCATAGGCAATGTCGTAGCTCTCGAAATCCGGATGGGCTGCAGCCAGCAGCACACAGCCAAAACTGACGACGCTGCCGCTCGCGAGCATAACGTCTGATTGGGCAGGTGCCTGTCCCTGATGAGCAAGGATCAGTTTCTGGACGTCAGCCGGCACGGGTTTGCGGGCCAGTGCCACAGCGCGCGCGACATCGTCCGGGTTCGCTGGCACCGGCGCACCAATATACTCTTCCCAATTCGGCATAATTCTCTCCGCACTCGGCCCAGATTGCGATGACATCGAGGTGATCTGCAATGCCCGAAACCGTATCCGTTTCCATTGAGGCTGACACCTCGGCATTCCAGCAGGCATTGGCCAACCTGCAAACGCTGTCGCACAGCTTTGGCGCGCAGCTGACCAACGGGCTGAAATCAGCCGTGGTCAGCGGCAAGGAACTCGACGACATCCTGCGCCAGATCGGCCTGAACCTGGCGGGACAGGCGCTGAACCGTGGCCTGGCACCGCTGTCCGGCCTGTTCAATCAGATGTTCTCCGGCGTGCTCGGCGGCATCATGCCATTTGCCAATGGTGGCGTGGTAACGCCCTTTGCGTCCGGCGGCGTGGTGTCTGCGCCAAGCTACTTCCCGATGGCATCAGGCTTCGGCCTGATGGGCGAGGCCGGGCCTGAAGCGATCATGCCGCTGCAACGCGGCTCGGATGGCCGTCTGGGTGTTGCAGGCGGCGGTGGCGGCGGGCCGGTGAACATCACGTTCAACGTGACCGCCACTGACGCCGGCTCGTTCCGCAAATCCGAGGCGCAGATCAC
>CAYZQP010000093.1:0-6667 GCA_964480545.1 uncultured Mesorhizobium sp.
CAGAGACCAAAAACCATGGAAACCAGCTTGATTTCAAAGACAGTCGCTGTCCCCCTACGCCTAGCCTGACATAACCCCCGCAATCATAGCCCTCAGCGCCCGCCGATACGCCCCCGCATCCGCCCCGCCGTCAATCGCCAGGGCGGCGCGGTCGAAGGCGGCGGAGAGCAGGGCGGCGGTGGCTTCGACGGATGTGTCTGCGGGCAGGGCGCCTGCCTGAACAGCAGCTGTGAGGCCCTCGACCAGCGTGGCTCCGCCGGTCTCGCGGTCGATGGCGTCCATCGTCGCACGGCCGAGCACGGCGGGGCCATCCAGCAACAGCAGACGGGTGCGGCCGGGCGCGCGCATCGCGACAAGGAAGGCCTCGCCGCCGGCGATCAGCATCTCGCGCAAGCCGAGATCTGTGGGGGAGGCGGCGTTGATCTCGTCCGCGACCTGCGTGGCCTCGTGCTCGACCACGGCGCGGAACAGCGCCTTCTTGTCGGCGAAGTGGTGGTAGAGCGCGCCGCGGGTGACGCCGGCTTCTGCCACGATGTCGGGCGTAGCGGTGTCGGCATAGCCGCGTTCGACGAACAGCTTGCGCCCCGCTACCACCAGATCGGCGCGGGTGCGCTCGGTCTGCTCCTTGTTCGATCTCGCCATTTTTGCCCTTTACATACATACAGAATGTATCTATATGGATTGATACATGCTGATTGTATGTAAACAAAAACACAGGAGATGACAATGAAGGTGACGAGCTATTATCCGGTGCTGATGGTCGAGGACGTGGCGGCGACGACCGCCTTCTGGCGCGAACATTTCGGTTTCATTCCGTTGTTTGAGGCCGACTGGTATGTGCATCTGCAACTGGCCGACGATCCGTCGGTGAACCTTGCGATCCTCGACAACAGCCACGAGACGATCCCGCCTGAGGGCAGGGGGCAGAAGGCCTCCGGCATGCTGATCAATCTCGAGGTCGAGGATGTCGATGTGATCCACGACCGGCTGCAGGCGGCCGGGCTGCCGATCCTGCGCTCGCTGCGCGACGAGGACTTTGGCCAGCGCCATTTCATCACCGCCGATCCGAATGGCGTGCTGATCGACATCATCAAGCCGATCCAGCCGAGCGAGGCGTTTCTGGCGCAATATGCCGAGGGTGCGGCGGGTACATGATCAGGAGGCGGCGGCGTACTCGCTGGGGCGGCAGGCGAACCGCGCGCGGAAGGCGCGGTTGAAGTTGGAGAGGTCGCGGAAGCCGGCGTCAAAGGCAATGTCGATGATGCGCGCCGGGCGGTTGGTGCGGCGCGCCAGTTCCATCTTCTCGGCGGCCAGCATCAGCCGCCGCTCGCGCAGCAGGCGCACGAAGCTCTCGCCGTGGCTCAGGAAATCGCGCTGCAACTGGCGCTCCGAAATGCCGACACGGCGCGCCAGCCAGGGCAGGCTCAGTTCGGGCCGGGAGAGATTTGCCTCGATCTCGCGCACGGCAAGCAGGTAGCGGCCCGCCGTGCTGTCCAGCGCCTGGCCGTCGCAGTCATCCGGCTCGCCGGAAAAGGCCAGCCGCGCGAGGTCAAACAAATGTTCGGGGGTGGCGGTGGCCGCACTTTCCTGACCGCTCAGGCCATCGGCGAAAATCCTGTGCAGGCGCGCCGCCTCGGGGCGGTGTGCCGCCAGCCGTTCGCCGATGCGCAAGTTTCCGTTGGTCTGCGCCAGCAGCGTGGCGCGCGGCAGATGCAGCGACAAAAGCCGCGACGGCTCGCGCTGGTAGGCGAGTTTGGCGACACGTGTTGAATCAAGCAGATAGAGATCGCCGGGATGCAGCGTGGTCTGGCGGTTCGCCTGTTCCATCACCGCGCGGCCGGAAGCCTGTAACAGCAGGAACAGGTATTCGCTGGAGTCGCGCCTTATGCCGTCGCGCGGGCGGTCGATCAGTTCGATGTCGCAGGCGAGGTCGACAACGTCCAGACCGCACATGCGGCGCGCCCGGAAGTGCCCGGCAACCGCGCGCTGGCCATTGCCCGGCACACCGTAATAGTGGCCGCAACTCTGCCGCAGGCTGGCATTCCACTCCTCGAGTTGCAGCGTTTCCTCCCTGGCAGCGGCTCGAAAGGACTATGTGCCGGGCAGAATAGGGGAGGCGGGCCGGGGCGATAGTGGACTTTGGTCCACCCAGGCCGGCATGGCGCAAAAGTCCAAGCCTGCCCGCCGATGCTCCTGCACATTAGCGTCGGGCGCCCTCTCGGAGGAGCGAGGCGCGCATCTCGATCATTCGTCAGGGAGGACAGAATGAAACGTGCAGGCATTGCGACTGCGGCCATTGCTGCAGCTTTCCTTTCATCCAGCGCGCTGGCGCAGGACATTTCCCCCGATCAGATCAAGGCTGCGACAGCTGGCGTGAACGGCCAGATGATCATCGACAATCGCGCCGAGACGAAGAACTGGCCGAGCTACGGTCTCGACTATCAGGAAACGCGCTACAGCAAGCTGAAAGGCGTGAACGACAGCAACGTCGCGCAGCTTGGGCTGGCCTGGACGACCAATCTGGAATCACGGCGCGGGGTCGAGGCCACCCCCATCGTGGTCAATGGCGTGATGTATGTCTCGGCCTCGTGGAGCGTGGTGCACGCCATCGACGCCAAGAGCGGCAAGGAGCTGTGGCGCTACGGCCCGGAAGTGCCGAAGGATTATGCCTACAAGGGCTGCTGCGACGTGGTGAACCGTGGCGTCGCCGTGCATGAGGGCGTCGTCTATGTCGGTGCCTTCGACGGCTTCCTGCACGCAATTGATGCGGCAACCGGCAAGCAATTGTGGAAGAAGGACACGATTGAAAACCGGGAAATGTCCTACACCATCACCGGTGCGCCGCGCATCATCAAGGACATGGTGCTGATCGGCAATGGCGGCGCGGAGTTTGGCGTGCGCGGTTACATCAGCGCCTTTGACGTGAAGTCGGGCGATATGAAATGGCGCTGGTACGTGGTGCCCGGCGACCCGGCAAAGGGCTTTGAAAACAAGGCGATGGAAGAAGCCGCCAAGACATGGGATCCGGCGGTCAAATGGTGGGAAGCCGGTGGCGGCGGTACAGTCTGGGATTCCATGGCCTATGATCCGGATCTCGACCGGCTCTATATCGGCACCGGCAATGGCAGCCCGTGGAGCCAGAAGGCGCGCAGCCCGGCGGGCGGCGACAATCTCTACCTCGCCTCTGTGGTGGCGCTGAACCCGAACAATGGCGAATATGTCTGCCACTATCAGCAGACGCCGGGCGACAACTGGGATTACACCTCGACCCAGCACATCATTCTGGCTGACCTGAACATAGGCGGGGCCGAGCGCAAGGTGTGGCTGCACGCGCCGAAGAACGGCTTCTTCTATGTGATCGACCGCACCGATTGCGGCTATATCTCTGCCAAGCCGTTCGTCGAGACGACCTGGGCGAAGGAATATGACGCCAATGGCCGTCCGATCGAGAACCCGGATGCGCGCTCGACCGACAAGCCGTGGGAGTCGATCCCCAGTGCCTATGGCGCGCATAACTGGCACCCGATGTCGTACAATCCGGAAACCGGGCTGGTCTACATTCCGGCGCAGGGCATTCCGCTGGTGCAGCAGCCCAACCCCGCCTGGACGCACAACACCCATGTGCCGGGCGAACCCATGTCGAACCTTGGCTGGAACCTCGGCTTCCTCTTCGGCACCGCCGAGGCCAAGATGGTGCCTTACGGCCATCTGCTGGCCTGGGACCCGGTCAACCAGAAGGAAGCCTGGCGGGTCAACTACGTCTCGCCGTGGAATGGCGGCACGCTGACGACAGCCGGCAATCTCGTGTTCCAGGGCACAGCGGACGGCCGTTTCGTCGCCTATAACGCCAAGACCGGCGAGCAGCTATGGCAAACGCCTGTCGGCACTGGCGTGGTTGCCGCGCCGGCAACCTATGAGCTGGACGGCGAGCAATATGTGTCGATTGCCGTTGGCTGGGGTGGCGTCTACGGCCAGATGCAGCGCGCGACCGAAACGGCAGGGCAGGGCAAGGTCTACACGTTCAAGCTAGGCGGCACGGCGACCGCGCCGCAGCTGGTCGAGCGTCCCGTTGCCGAGCTGGTGGCAGGCGTGCCCTACAAGCCGGAAGATGTCGGGCCGGGCGGCGCGCTCTACGTGTCGAACTGCCTGTTCTGCCACGGTGTTCCGGCGGTGAACAATGGCGGCAACATTCCGAACCTCGGCTTCTCGGCTGCCGGCACCATCGAGCATCTGAAGGATATTGTGCTGACTGGCGCGATGGTGGAGGGCGGCATGCCCTCGTTCGAGGGCAAGCTGACCGAGGAGCAGGTGGCGCAGATCGCCGCCTTCATCCAGGGCACCGCTGACGCGGTACGCCCGAAGTAGGAGCATCCTCCCGGGTGTGATCAACGATGTGCCCGGCCGGCCGGTCGGGCACATTTGCATTCAACCTGCTGGTGCGATTCAGCCTACTGGACGCGCAGGCGATAGGTAATGTTGGCCGTCTCGCCATCGGCAAAGCGGACACGCACCGTGAAGCTGTCCGAACCCCGATATCCGGCTCTCGACTTGTACTGGTAAGCGACGCCGCGCCCGATCCTGCCGGTGCACCTGCCTTTGCTGCGCATGACCGCCGGCGCGATGACGCGGTTGACCGAGCCATGGCGCGGCGGGACGGTGACGGTGGTCTGCGGATTTGCTGCCGGACTGCAATCTCTGGTGTTCATGGAATGAAACACCCGGTTCAGCGTCGCCTTTTCTCCGGATTGCACAGTGTGACGTCCGCCGCGCAAGTCTGAAACAGGGCCGGACGGAACGCTGGTGCAACCGGCGAGCGCCAGAAATGCGCCGATAATCATCAGTGACCGAATTTTCATGCTTTCCCTCGCCTGATTTGAACTGGCCGATACGCGCCAGGTTACTGACGGGTGGGATTATCTCACCTGGATACGGTAGGTCTGATGGCGGATCTCGCCATCGTTGAAGCGGATGCGCACGGTAAAGCTGTCCGGGCCGCGATAGCCGGACGTTGATGTGTACTGAAAGGTCAGCGCGTTACCGATCTTGTTGTGACAGTGGCGCATCGGCCCGCGCGGGAACTGCGCATGGGACCTTGCAATGATCTTGCCGACGCTGCCATGTTTCGGCTGGGTGATGATTGTGCCGGTTGGCGGTGTTTTTGAAGCACAGGTGTCGGGGTCCAGCGTGAGGAACGAACCACCAAGCGTCGTCTTCTCGCCCGAGCCAACAGTGTAGCGACCGCCGCTTTCAAAGGCGGCCGGGCCGGTGACTGTGGTCACCGTGGTGCATCCGGCAAGCACCATGAGTGCTGCGCCGCCAAGCGTCAGTCGAAGTTTCATCTGCCCCTCCAGATATTTCAACTCTGGATAGGTTTTTCCTGCCCGGCAAGTCTCTCATGCAATGATCCACAGCCGGGCAACAGCTACGGCAGGTCGCGGGTGACCTGAGGCGGGTATCTACTGGCCGCGTGCGGTGGGAACCACAACGCGGGTCTCCTGGCCACGCGGGGAGAGTGTGGAGACCACAACGGCTGCGCCAATTTTCTCGCCGTCGAGCAGGCGGATCAGGTCGTCAACGCCCGTAACCGGGCGTCCGTCGATCGAGAGGATGACATCACCTTCGCGCAAGCCGCCCTTGTCGGCCGGTGCGCCCGTGTCGAGAGAGCGGATGCACACCGCGGTGTCGGATTTGCGACCAGCCAGCAGAGCGGTGCGGCGAGGGAGCGTGATGGTGTCAGCAGCAACGCCGATAAACGCGCGCCGCACCCGGCCAAAACGGAGTATCTCGGTGATGACAAAGTTGGCAGTGTTGGAGGCGACCGCGAAAGCAATGCCCTGTGCGCCACGAATGACGGCGGTGTTCACGCCGATCACCTCGCCCGCGGAAGAAACCAGCGGACCGCCGGAATTGCCAGGGTTGAGCGAGGCGTCGGTCTGTACGACGTCATCAATCAGTCGGCCGGTTGCAGCGCGCATCGAGCGGCCGAGCGCCGAGACGACGCCAGCAGTGACCGTCCATTCGTAGCCGAGCGGATTGCCGATGGCGATGGCGATCTGCCCACGGCGCAGTTGCGTGGAGTTGCCGAGCGGGGCCCAGACGGAGACGCTGTTGTTGGCGCTTACCAGCGCAATGTCGGTATCGGGATCGCGCCCGAGCACGCGACCTTCAGCGGAAAAGCCATCGGGCATGGCGATGCGCACGGTCTTTGCGTCGTCGACGACGTGGTTGTTGGTGATGATCAATCCATCCGGCGAGATGGCGAAGCCGGAGCCGTGACCGGCCTGGCCTCCGATGCGCTCGATCCGGCTGACAGCCGGGCCGATGCGATCAACCACGCCGGCAACAGTTTCGGAATAGACATCAAGCAGGGGGCGGTCTTCGGGGGCGCTCTGGTAATCCATCGCCAGCATGTGGGGATGGATTGTTCAAAGTTGAAGTGGGTGGCGCACACGGTCTATCCTGCATCAAACCCGGAGGAAGGCATGAAAATCACCAGAGCTCAGGAAACGCCTTCTCGACGTGCGAGCGCCGACTGGTTCACCGGTGTGGTGTGGCAGGAGCCGGTCATTGAGGCGCCTGCGCCGGCGCGGGTGCGCGCCGTATCGGTGACGTTCGAGCCCGGCGCGCGCACCAACTGGCATACGCATCCGCTCGGCCAGACGCTGCA
>CAYZQP010000093.1:6677-12589 GCA_964480545.1 uncultured Mesorhizobium sp.
GCAGCGTCTGGCCGAGCGGATGCGTATGCCAGACGCTGCATGTGACGTCAGGGACGGGCCGGGTTCAACTGGACGGCGGTCCGGTGCAGGTCATCAACGCCGGTGATACCGTCTGGATCGCGCCCGGCGAGCGCCATTGGCACGGGGCCGGACCTGGCAGCCGGATGACGCATCTGGCCATCCATGAGGCACTCGATGGCAGCGCGGTTGACTGGCAGGAGCCGGTCAGCGATGCAGACTATAGTGCTTGATAGATTGAGTCTGGAGGAGATTGCATGTCATTGAAAGGCAAGACGCTTTTCATCTCGGGCGGGTCGCGCGGCATTGGCCTGGCGATTGCCCTGAAGGCCGCGCGCGATGGCGCAAACGTCACCATCGCTGCCAAGACCGCCGAGCCACATCCGAAGCTGCCGGGCACGATCTACACGGCCGTGGAAGAGATCGTGGCCGCCGGCGGTGCAGGGCTGCCGGTGCTGTGCGACATCCGCGACGAGGCGCAGGTGGATGCAGCGGTCAAGCAGACGGTGGAAGCGTTTGGCGGCATTGACATCTGCATCAACAATGCCAGCGCAATCAGCCTGACGCCGACCCTGCAGACCGACATGAAGCGCTATGATCTGATGAACCAGATCAATGCGCGCGGCACCTTCCTCGTCTCGAAAATGTGCATTCCGCACCTGAAGAAAGCGGCAAACCCTCACATTTTGAATTTGGCACCGCCGCTCGACATGAAGCCAAAATGGTTCAAGGGCCACGTCGCCTATTCGATGGCGAAATATGGCATGTCGATGTGTACGCTCGGCATGGCCGCCGAATTCGAAAAGGACGGCATTGCGGTCAATTCGCTCTGGCCGCTGACGGCGATCGATACGGCTGCGGTGCGCAATCTGCTCGGCGGCGAGGCGATGGCCTCGCAAAGCCGCACGCCGGAAATCCTCGCCGATGCCGCCTATGCGATCTTCAACCGGCCGTCGCGTGAATGCACCGGCAATTTCTTCATTGATGAAGAAGTGTTGCGCGCGGAGGGCGTCACCGATTTCCGCGCCTATGCACCGGGCGTGACCGGGCCGCTGGCCGGCGATTTCTTTGTGCCGGACGAGGTGTTTGCGCGCTCGCCCACCAAAGTGCTGCGTCCGTGGGGCTAGGTTTCGACCGCGCAAAGCTGGAACGTATAGTCTCCGAAATCGGCGCGCGGGTAGAGGGCGGTGACGACGCGGCTGAACCGGCCTCGGACGCGGTCAGGATACTCTCCGCCGCGCCTCCGGAATGGGTCACTCACGCAGCCCGGGTGCTCTACGATTCTGGGGCGCGCGGGGCGGGCGGGGCGCCGGGCGACACACACCGATCTGGGGGCGGCGCGTACCGGTTTTGGCATGATGGGCTGGGCTCTCCCTGGCTCGATGTTTTCAGCCGTAACGGACACCTGCGGGCTGATGCGTTGTGGCAGATTTCGGGGCCGTTGACCTCACCGTTCCGGGTTGCGGCGATCGTCTATCGCCTGAATGACTGGGTGCCGCAGGTGCGTGCGGCTGCCTCTGCCTGCGCCGGGCGCACCTTGCCGCTGACCGATGCGGACCAGATTATCGGAGCCGCGCCGCTACTGCTCGGCAGGCGCACCAGGTGGAGCCGCTGGAGCATAGAGCGTCGCATCGTGGACGAGATGCTTGCCCGCCCGGAGGTGGCGGATCGCCTGTTCCTGCGCATGCGCGGCGGCCCGACGACGAGACTGTTCAAGGAGGCCCTGCGGTCGCCGGCCTATGACGGCCGGCTGCTTGAGCTGGCAAAAGGCGCAACCTTGCCGCAAGTGCGGTTCCTCGCGTTCAGGGCTCTGATCGAGGGCCGGGCGGTGTGGCTCGGCGGGCGCGAGTGGGTATTCACAGACAAGGTGTATAACAAACGAAAGCTCGTCCCCCGGTTTGAGCAGCGCCCGATCCCGCGACCGATGCTGGTCGAGGACCTGATCGAACTGGCGGCGGTTGACCGTTCTCCGCTGGTGCGCAAGGCGGCCGCCGACGGGCTGATCCGCTTCCGTCAGCAATTGCCGAACATCAGGCAGGTGGCGCAGCTTCTGCGCGACGACAAGTCAAAACCGATCCGCGAACGCATCGAGTGGCTCGAGCGCAAGCGGCTGGAAGAGGGGTTTTAGTCGTTTGCCGCGAAGTGCCGCTGATAGTCCATCCGATTGTGAAGAATGCGAACGACCTCAATAGCGGTCTGGCTGATCCTCAGGAATATCATATGAGAACCAGCGGGATATCGAAGCAATCCAGGTCGGATTCGGCTGGCATCCCGCGCAAAGGTCGGGCGCTCATCAATCATGCGAAGAGTTGCTTGAATTGCCATTGTGTACTCTTGCGCCTGCGCCTCGCCCCATTTCTCCCGGGTGTCGTACCAAATTCGTTGCAGGTCCTGTCGCGCCTTCGCGGAGAAGCGAATCGCCCGCGTCATTTGCCCTTCATCTCAGTGATGAATTGCTCAAAGTCGAATGGCTCGAATGGGCCAGCGTCTCCTTCGTCTATCGCAGCGCGCAACTGCTCGAGCGCAAGTTCATCCTGCTCTAGCAAACGTATCCCGGCACGAATGGCCTCACTTGCCGATCCAAAGCGGCCATTCTCAATCTGCCGCTGAATGAAAGCGTCCTGATGTTCACCAAGTATGACGGATGTGTTTTTAGCCATCTTGGCCTCCAATACCATTTAATGGTATCTCCGGGACATGCCCTTTGGCAACTCACAAATCCGGCGCGACCTTGCCCTTCTTGTCGGGTTTGCCCTTGCCGGTGAGCTTGTCGATATAGGCGAGGATCAGCGCCGAGGCGACGAAGGCCATATGCATCAGCGTCAGCCACATCAGCTGCACCGAGGTGTATTGCGCACTGTTCAAAAACACCTGCAGCAAGTGGATCGAGGAAATCGCGACGATGGTCGAGGCGACCTTCACCTTCAGCGAGCCGACATCGATGGTGCCCAGCCAGTGCACCTCGCCCTCATGCTCGTCAAAGCGCGAGACGAAGTTCTCATAGCCGGAGATGATCACCATCACCACCAGCGAGGCGACGAGGGCGGCGTCGATCAGCGCCAGCATTTTGAGGATCGTGTCGGTGTCCGACAGCACCCAGACCTGGCTGATGAACTCGAACAGCTTCTTGCCGAAGGACAGGGCGTAGATGGCGAGCGCCAGTGCCAGCCCGAGATAGAACACAACCAGCAGCCAGCGCGAGGCGAGGATGATGGACTCAATGGCCAGTTCGAGGCGCTTCATGGGAGATCCGGAAAGGACGCGATATTTGCGTATGTCGCGGAGTCGCGGGCGCTTGGCAAGCGGCAAAAACAATGCCGCCGGCCCAGAGGCCGGCGCCATTTTGTCGTGCGCGGCAGCGCCTACTGGTTGGCGGCGACCGGGGCAACCAGCGGCGTGATGCGGCGGATGGCGACGCGGCGGTTCTCGCGCTCCTGCGACTGCGTGCGTACCTTCAGATAACGCTCGCCATATCCCTGTGTGACCAGGTTTTCCGGCGGGATGCCGAAGACGTTGGTCAGGGCGTTGGCAACCGATTCAGCACGGCGATCCGATAGCGCCAGATTGGCGACATCCGAGCCGACCGCGTCGGTGTGCCCCTCGATCAGGAAGCTCTCCGCCGGGTTCTGCTGCAGCAGGCGTTCCATCGCCTTCGCCACACCGTCGAGACGGCTGATCTGGTCGTCGGGCACATTGTCCTTGCCGAAATCGAAGGTGATCGTATCGAGATCGACGCGGCGGGCAATGTCGCGGACGCGGGCCGAGCGACGCACCTCGTCGACCGAGTAGAGGCGCTGCACGCGCTCTACCGGCGGCTCGCGCAGGAAGTTGTAGTAGTCATCAACCGACGCGGCGCGCTCCGAATCGAGAATGTAGTACTCGCGGCGGATATTGGTGCGCATCGGCGGCAGGTCGTCACCGGGGTCACGCCATTCGCGCACCCGGTCGAAATTGTCCTCATCAACGTAGTTGAGAACATATTCGCGGCCATCCGGCGTGATGCGCGAGCGGCGGATAATGTCGTCGTTGCGGTTGCGAATGGTCACCACCTGGCTGCCGTCGCCACGCACCACGACCTCGCGGGTGCGGCCGCGCGGCAGGTCTTCATAATAGACCTCGCGTGCACCACGGCCCATGCGCTCGCGGTCGTCGCTCTCGACAATCGTCTGGTTGTTGAACTGGATGATGACCTGATTGCCGAGCTGGCGCAGCACTTCGGCACCGGCAGGACGCTCGCGCTGTTCACGCGCAGGTGCCTCGCGGCGGCGCTCGCCACGCTCCTGCGTCACCGGCACGATCGCAGTCGGCTGCGCAGCCTCGGCGGCTGCCTTGTCGTCCGCAGGTGGCGGGGGCGGTGGCTCGGCAGGGGCGGCGGTCTGCGCTGCGCCCTCTGCCGGCGGCTGGCCAACGTTGGCCTTTTCGCTGTCGAACAACGGTGCCTGCGCGCCATCATCTGGCGGCGGAGCCTGTTCTGCAGGGGCCGCAGGCGGCGTTGCAGGTTGCTCGGCAGCCGGGGGCGTGGCCGGCTGTTCTGCGGCAGGAGCTTCCGGAGCAGGCGCAGGCGTTTCAGCCGCAGGAGCCTCAGGGGCTGCTGGCGTTTCAGGTGCGGCTGGTGCCGGTTCAGCAGGAGCCGCCGGCGCTGCGGGTTGTTCTGCTGCAGGTGCTTCCGGCGCGGGGGCTGGCTCTGGTGTCGGCGCCGGCTGCTCAGCCGCCGGGGCTTCCGGCGCGGGGGCTTCCGGCGCGGGGGCAGGAGCTGGCTCTGGCGTTGGAGCTGGCTGCTCTGCTGCTGGAGGTGCGGGTTCAGGCGCGGGTGCTGGCGGCTCCGGCGCGGGTGCAGGCTGTTCCACAGCAGGAGGCTCAGGCGCAGGCGCTGGCTCAGGCGGAGGTTCCGCTGCCGGGGGCTCAGGTGCCGGCGGAGGCTCTGGTGCGGGGGCTGGCTCTGGTGCGGGGGCTGGCTCTGGCGCAGGCGGAGGTTCTGCTGCCGGAGGCTCTGGTGCGGGTGGTGGCTCGGCGGCGGGCGGCTCAGGCGCCTCTGCGGCGGGCGCGCAATCCTGACCCTCGGGGCATTCGGCCTGCGCCAGCACGATGGCGGCGCGTGCAGCCGATGTCACGTGTGGCGCTGTCGGTTTCGCCGGCATGGAAAACACCGACGCGGATGACATCAGGAGCGCCAGCACTCCGCCGGCAAGGAAAGGGTGGGGTCGGCTCATCGCGTTTCTCTCCGCAGTCTTTTCATTGTCCCGGCACGCAAACCTGCAAATCGCCGGAAGGTTCCGCTTGATGGACGCGCATAAGGGCCAAAGCTTGACGCGATGATGACGCGCTGCCACATCCGCCGGATGGAAACACCCTTCTGGAAGGCAAAAAGCCTGGAAGAGATGACGCCGGCCGAGTGGGAATCACTTTGCGACGGCTGCGGAAAGTGCTGCCTGTCCAAGCTTGAGGATGACGACACCGGCGAAATCTACTGGACGGATGTCGGTTGCCGCCTGTTTGATGTGAAGACCTGCCAGTGCAGCAACTATGCCAACCGCTTCAAGCACGTAGAGGATTGCGTGCAACTGAACCCGAAAAATGTGCGCACGATCCGCTGGCTGCCAACAACCTGCGCCTACCGGCTGGTGGCGGAGGGCGAGGACCTGTTTGACTGGCATCATCTGATTTCCGGCAGCCGCGACACAGTGCATGAGGCGGGTGCCTCGATGCTTGGCCGGGTGCGCGCACTGGAGACAGACATCAAGAATCTCGAGGACTATTTCGACTACGTGCTGGATGAAGAGCCGTAGCGCGCTCCCGAGCCTGCAGTTCCGTTCCCTTCTGCGCGACATGCCAGGTGAACCCGGTATGAACGTCAGCTTCGGATTCGGTTCAGGCCGGATTGCCTAATCCTTCTG
>CAYZQP010000093.1:12599-13263 GCA_964480545.1 uncultured Mesorhizobium sp.
CATCGCAACCAAACGACACGGAAGGACCTCCCGATGTTCAACAAGATCAAAACCGTCATCGCCTCCGCCGCCATTGGCTTTGCCGCGCTTGCAGCCGCGCCGACTGCCGCCCAGGCTGACAGCATCTATTTCTCCATGGGTTCGGGTGGCCGCATCGGCATCGGCGTCGAATCCAATCGCTACGAGCCAGTGCGGGACCACCGCTGGCGCGGTGGCTACCGCCAGAGGACCTGCACCAATGTTGACGCGGTGCGCAAGGCGAGCCGCATGGGCTTGCGCCGGGCACAGGTGGTTCGCGCTGCTCCGCGCTCGGTAACAGTGGCCGGCTTCAACCGCTATGGTCGTGACCGCATCACTTTCGCCCGTCCACCTGGCTGCCCTGTCATTCGCTAGGTAGTGATCCGCCAAGTAGCTTCCTCTTCCTCGGGAAGCGGACCCCCGGTCTTGGCCGGGGGTCTTTCGTTCGGGTCACGGCTCGTGAGGGCAGGGTACGCATTTCGTACCAGGAGCCGTGAGGCGGCATCGGCGCTTCAGCCCGCCGCCGTCGGAAGGTACTTTGACGTCATCCTCGGGCCTGACCCGAGGATCTACTGAGCCATCCGGAAGCGTGTGTCTCTGGTCTCTACGGCCGTCCATTCGGCAGATCCTCGGGTCAAGCCCGAGG
>CAYZQP010000094.1:0-13232 GCA_964480545.1 uncultured Mesorhizobium sp.
GGAGCCGCGCGGCGGTCGCCATGGCGCGGCTCCAGTACGGCTGCACCTGGATCAACACCCACTTCATGCTGACCAACGAGATGCCGCATGGTGGCTTGAAGCAGTCCGGCTACGGCAAGGACATGTCGCTCTATGCGCTCGAGGATTACACAGCTGTTCGTCACGTGATGGTGGCGCACGGATAACGAGGAGGATCAGATGGATCGCAGGACCTTCATCTCCGCACTTGCCGGGCTGGCGCTTGCAGCCGGTTCCGGTATCGCGCTGGCGCAGCAGGCTTCACCGCAAGCTGCGGTCGACGCTTATCTGGCGGCATGGAACGCGCATGACATCGACAAGGCAGCCGCCATATTCGCCGAGAATGTCGTCTATTACGATGCCGCTGTCGGCACGCCCGCAACCGGCACCGCTGCCGCCAGAGGCGTTGTCGAGAACTTCGTCAAAGGCGCGCCGGATCTGGTGTGGAAGATCAAGGGCGCGCCTGTCGTGCAGGACAACCGCGTCGCCTTCGAGTGGGAGTTCTCCGGCACGAATACCGGCGATTGGGCCGATGGCACCAAGGCGACCGGCAAAAAGTTCCATTTCACCGGAGCGTCGGTTTTCACCGTCAAGGATGGCAAGATCGAGAGCCAGAGCGACTATTACGACGCGCTCGGCTTCTACAAGCAGCTTGGCCTCTTGTGAGAAACTGATTCAAGTCGTTGAGGGATTGAGTCGGGCGGTTGTCGTAACCCGTTGATTTTGAGCTGTGGGCACGGACAGTCTGGCGATTGTCGCCTAACTACTCCACGAAAATCTTCACGCTCGCGGCGCGGCCGGCCGCATCGATCACGGTCAGCGTCGAAAATCCGGTCGTGTCGGGCTGCCATTGCGCGTCGCGGCGCAGGTCGGGCGAAGCGAGCGGCTTGCCATTGGCAAGCCAGCGGAACGGCGCGCGGCCGCCCTGCAGCTTGAGCACGACGGGGATGGCGTCTTCCGGTGTCTCTCCGCGTGAGACGCGTGCGCCGTCAGGCGGGAACACGATGCGCGGTGCCGGCTCGGTGGCAGCAACGACGACAAGGCCGCCATCGGTGTCGAAGCG
Source organism: uncultured Mesorhizobium sp. (assembly GCA_964480545.1). Lineage (GTDB taxonomy): Bacteria > Pseudomonadota > Alphaproteobacteria > Rhizobiales > Rhizobiaceae > Mesorhizobium_G. The sequence continues at coordinate 1,082 of CAYZQP010000094.1, forward strand.
TTTCAGCGTCACCGGCAGTTGCTCGGCAGGCTGGCGCAGCGCGCCCGGCGGAGCAGGGGGCATGCGCGATAGCGCCAGCCCGGATCGCTCGAAAGCCTCGAACAGGATAGGGGCGGCAGTCACGTAACCAGCGATGCCTGGCACCGGCTGGCCATCGGCGCGGCCGACCCAGACACCCAGCACGTAGCGCCCGTCATAGCCAACCGACCAGGCGTCGCGGTAGCCGTAGCTGGTGCCGGTCTTGTAGCCGATCGGCAGTTGCCTGGCGGCCGTTGGCGCGCGGATGCCATGGAGTATGTCGCCGATCTGCCAGGTGGCGCGGGCGTCGAGAATCTGCGCCACTGGCTGCATCGGCGGGGTGCGCTCGGTGCCGTCATGGATGGCGCGCGGTTTGCCGAAATTGGCGAGGCCCGTATAGAGCTGAACCAGGTCGCGCAGTGTCAGTCCGACGCCGCCAAGGGCTATGGCAAGGCCCGGCGGTTCATCCTTCGGCAGTTGCGGTATCACGCCAGCCTCGCGGAAGCGCGCGGTCAGCCGCGCCGGGCCGACCGTTTCGAGCAGGCGTACCGACGGCACATTGAGCGACATCTGCAATGCCGTGCGCACCGACACATCGCCCTGATAGGCCATGTCGAAATTCCTAGGGCGGTAGCCTGCGAAATCCGAGGGACGATCCTCGATCATCGTCTCCTGCGCAATCAGACCCTGCTCGAAGGCCAGCCCGTAGATGAAGGGCTTCAGCGTCGAACCGGGTGAGCGCAGAACCTTCGTCATGTCGATCCAACCGTGGCGGCTGGCATCGAAGAAGTCCGATGATCCGACCTCTGCGATGATCTCGCCATTGCGCGCATCGGCCAGCACCATGGCGACGGAGAGTTTCTGTCCGAGACGCTGCGCCGCATTGCGGGCGACAGCCTCCAGATTGCGTTGGACGCCGGCGTTGATGGTGACCTTGTGTGCGGCGGCTGACGGGTCACGGCGCAACGCGGCCTCAGACACGTGCGGTGCGAGCAGCGGTAACGCCAGACGCACCGGGGGCAGGGCGTCGCGCCTGGCGCGGTCGGCCTCGCTCTGGTCCAGCACACCGGCACTCACCATGCGGTCGAGCACGCGGTCGCGTGCGGCCTTGGCGTTGTCCGGATTGCGGTCGGGCCGACGACGTTCAGGCAGTTGCGGCAGCGAGACCAGCAGCGCCGCCTCGGCAACTGATAGCACGCGCGGCTCCTTGCCGAACCAGGCGAGCGAGGCGGCGCGCACACTCTCCAGATTGCCGCCATAGGGGGCCAGCGTCAGGTAACGGTCGAGAATTTGCTGCTTGGTCAGCCTCCGCTCGATCTGGATTGCGCGAAACAGCTGCCGCGCCTTGGAGCCAAGGCTGCGACTGGTGCGCGGCTCGATCAGCCGCGCCACCTGCATCGACAGTGTCGAGCCGCCTGAGACGATGCGGCCGTTGGTGATGAACTGGCCTGCGGCGCGGGCGAGCGCCAGTACGTCGATGCCGGAATGGTCCTGGAAGCGCTTGTCCTCATAGGCGATCAGCATATCGACCAGCTTGCGGTCAACCTGCGCCGTTGTCGTGTCGAGCCGCCAGCGTCCATCCGGCGTGGCGAAGGCGCGCAGCAACTGATTGTCACGGTCGCGCACTTCGGTTGAAACGGTCAGCCGTTCGGGCAGCGGTGGCGGGTAGTGCCGGTCGGCCCAGTTGAAGGCGAGAACCCCGGCGACGGAGACCGCAATGCCTGCGAGGAAGGCGATGGCGAGGGGGCGCTTCATTGATCGCGCCCGGGAGAGGCTGCCCATGTCAGCTACTCAGCGCCATCACCCTCACATCCCTTTCACTTCCATCATGCCGGTCGCCGTGCGGGCCGAGAATTGCGGACGGTACATGTCCTCGACGGTGGCCGGCGGGGCGGTGTAGGTGCCCGGCGTTACCGCGCGAACGACATAGGCGAGCGCGATGTTGCGATCCTCGGTGCCGGTGCGGTTGAAGGCCGCGATGAAGCGATCATTGCGGAACTCGAGATGCGCTGCCTCGGTCTGCGGCAGCCAGTCGAAGTTCGTCAGGCTGGCGCTGTTGACCAGCCCCGGATTATCGATCTCGAATCCGGCAGGAAGCATGTCATTGACCAGCACGCGCGACGGCCAGGCGTTGGTTTCCGTGACGTTCAGTATGACGACGAAGCGCTCGTTCTGCTTCACCTCGCTGATGTTGGTTTCCTTGCCATCCAGCGTGTAGTAGGTGCGCTGGATGGTGAAGCCGTCGCCACCTGCGGGCAGCGGCTCGACCGGGGAGGCGATGGTGGTGACCACCGCCTGGGTCGGATCACTGCCCGTATTGGTGACAACCGCAGGCTCAGTGGCGATCTTCTCGCCCGTAAATCGGGCCGAGTAGGCACCATTGTGTGGCGCGCCGTTCACATCAAGCCGGATGCTGTCGCCCTGTGTTTTCAAGCCACGCGCGGCGAGCAGCAGCCAGGCCTCGTCCTGCGTCGAGGTCCAGCGGGCTTTTGGCCGCTCGGCGCTGACCAGCTTCACCAGTTCGGGCAGGACAGCAGGCGCAGGTTTTGTCTCGGCTGCCAGGGCCAGCATGGCCGCGCCATCACGCAGCCTGGAGCCGTAGTCGGTGCGGTTCCAGTCATGTTCCTGCTCGGTGTTTGCAAGAGTCAGTGCCGCCTGGAATGTCTGGTTCGAGCGCTCGACGTCACCATAGAGCGAGAGTGCCGCAGCGAGTTGCGCCACTGCCATCGGGCTCTTGAAGGCCTCCAGTCTGGTGTCGGAGAAGTAGCGCAGGTCGCCGATTGCGGCCCGTTTGTTGCGGGCGAGCACATAGAGAGCGTAGGCGAGTTCGGAACCGCGATCCTCGACATCAGCATCGAGGCCAACCGAGTTCTGCAGGTTGTTGAGTGCCTGCAGCATGGCCTCACGCGGCACCTCGTAACCCTGCTCGCGAGCGCGGGTCAGGAAGTCTGTGATGTAGGAGTCCAGCCAGAGGTCGCCGGAGCCTGGCGACCAAAGGCCGAAGGAGCCTGACGAGGACTGGAAGTTCACCACCTTGTAGATCGCCTCCTGCACCCGCTTCTTCAACTCCGGGTCGTTGGCCATGTTTTCACCGGCCGACATCTCGTTCACGTAGAGCAGGGGCAGGGCGCGGCTGGTTGTCTGCTCGGCGCAGCCATAAGGGTAGCGGTCCAGCGACATCAAAAGTGATGGCACGTCGAGCGCGGCCGCAGGTGAGACGCCTACGGAGACGCTGGCGCCTTCCATCAGGCTGGCGGCCAGCAATTGCCGGTCAACGCGAACGCTGTTGTTCGGCCCCAGATCGACCACCAGGCGCGTGGTGACCGGCGGTTGTGACGGGCGCACGGGCAGGTTGAGAACCTGCTCGATCGCCGGTCCGCCGTCCCTGGCGAGGCGAATGGTGATGTTCGGGTTGCCGCTGGCGTTGCCGGCGACAATCGGCACGACAACCGTCTCACGCTTGCCGGCAGCCAGTTGCACCTTGTCGACAAGGCCCGGCGCATCAACCAGCAGTTCGTCGCCAGCCTCGACCGCGAAATTGTACTCGCCGTCAGGGGCATCTGTATTGGCGATTTCGAGGCGCAGTTGCGCGCGGTCGCCAGGTGCCATGAAGCGCGGCAGGCCAGCGGTGATGACAACGGGCTCACGCACGATGACGTCCTTCAGCGCATTGCCGACGGCGTCGCTCGTCCAGGCGACGGCCATCAGTCGGACGGTACCGTTGAACTGCGGGATGTTGAAGTCGATGATCGCCTTGCCTTCACCATCCAGCTTCACTGGACCGGAAAACAGCGCTACCAAGTCGCCCTGTGGAGGGCTGCCTTGTGCGGCCATGCCGCCGCCATCGCCGCCGGTGCGGATCTTTCCATCGACGCCAAGCGAGCCGTCGATGAGCCGTCCGTAGATGTCGCGGATTTCAAGGCCCATCCGCCGCTGGCCGTAATAGAAGGTCGACGGGTTGGGCGCCTTGTAGTTGGTCAGGTTCAGGATGCCGACATCGACGGCCGCAACTGTGACCCAGGCCTCTGCAGTCGGCGTTATGCCGGTAATGCTGACCGGCACCGAGAGCGGTGCGTTGGGCGTTGATTTCTCCGGCGCACCAAGGGTAACACCGAGCAGCTTGTCCTTCGGATCGACCTTCAGCCATTTCACGCCGATGGCGCGGGCAGGCATGCGCGTTTCCGGGCCTTCGCCAGGACGGAACAGGGTCGCCGTCACATAGGCGCCACCGCCCCATGAGGCGTCGACCGGGATGTCGATGGTCGCGCCTTCCTTTGGCACCGTCGCAGAGATCGTGCGCAGCAGCCGCTCGGCGCCGACATTGATCATGATCTCACCTGCAAAGCGCGGCGAAACTTTCAGCTTTGCGACCTCGCCGGCGGCATACTGGTCCTTGTCGAGTGCGATCTCCAGGCCATCGGGCGTTTCGGTGGAAGTCGTTTCGACATACCAGCCGGCGTCGAAGTCAAAGCTTGACACCGACTTGCCGTCAGGCGTTTCGACCTGAAGGCGATAGCGACCCCAGTCAACCGGCGCAGAAATCTTCACATCCGCGTCTGTGGTTACGGCGACCTTGCCATCGCTGACGGCCTTGGTCAGGGTCACCGGCTCATAGTTCCAGGAGTTGTTGGCGCGATACCACTGATACTGCCGTTCGAGTTTGACCAGAGACCAGACCAGTTCAGGTGCTGCCATGCGCTCGCCATTTGCGCCGACAGCGATCACATCAAAGGTCGCTGTTCCGCCCTGGGGCACCGCGTTGCCGGCGAATCCGGGTCGGATGCCAATCAGGTCCGAGGTCGGGCGAATGCCCAGATCAAGCTTCTCCTCGACGGCTCGGCCGCCGCCTTCGCGCATGCGTACAGTCACGCCGGCGTTGATCAACCGCGTGGTGGAGGGCAGTTGCTCGACAGAAACCGGGAACGTTGCCTTGCCGTCGTCGCCAATGATCGGAAGGTCGGAAAGCGTTTCGCTTGAGCCGTCGCCCTGGCTTTCGTCTGCCAGGCCGAAGACATAGCCGCGGTAGCGCGCCCATTCGCGGGTCGTCGACAGACGCACATCACCCTCAAGTGTCAGCCCAGCAGCGGGTGCCCCATAGAGGAAGCGGCCGTCGACAGTGATGCTGGCAGCTTCGCCGGCGGCGATCTCGGGCTTGTCCGAGGTCATGGAAAACTCGATGCGATCCGGCACGAAGTCTTCGACCAGGAATTGCTGTGATGCGAGTGCGGCCTGCGTCGGGTCGGTGTGGATATCAACTTTCCAGGTGCCGCGCATAGAGTTGCCCAACAGCGCCAGATCGACATTGTAGCCGCCCGCGTTCGGCTTGTCGGCGACGATGCGCCGGTCCTCGACGCCATCGGGACGCGAGAAGATGAAGGTCAGCGGCAGACTTTCGACCGCCCTGGCGGCTCCATCGCGCGCCAGTGCGGAGACATGGACCGTGTCGCCGGCGCGGTAGATGCCGCGCTCGGTAAAGGCATAGATGTCGATTGCGCCGGGCGAGGCGCGCCCGTCGACGCCGCGATCAGAGAGATCAAAGCCGCCTTTGGTCATGTCGAGGAAGACGAAATCCTGGCCGTCGCCGACATTCGCCATCAGAACGGCCGGGGTCATGCCTTCCTGGCCACGGATCAGGCCGGCATTGAAGGTCGTCTTGCCTTCTGCGTCCGTTTTTCCTGTCCCCAGCACTTCGTTGTTCTTTGCAAGAAGCGTGACGTCTGCGTTGGCAATTGGCTTTGCTGTGCCGAGCGAGCGGGCAAAGACATGCAGGCCGTCCTGGCCGGCCATGGTGGACAAGCCGATGTCTGACACCACAAACCATTGCGTGGCGCGCGTGTCGTAGCTCTCGCCGGGGTTACCGGTCTGTGCCGTCAGGACATAGACGCCGGGCTTGCGCTGCGGCAACGCCTGGTCGACCGGGAAGGACGTTGTCACCTCCTTGTTCAGTTCATTGGCGATTTCGATCTCGCCGTTCCAGACCGCTTCACCCAACTGGTCGGAAATGGTCGATACATCGTATCCGTCGAGCTGGCGCAGGAACTGGTACCCGGTCAGCAACTGGGCAAGGTTACGGTCGCCGATGCGATAGAGCGCAAGCTTTGCCTGATCGACATTGACGGTGACCATGGGGATGCCACGCCGGCCGCCGGCGGGCAGCACGAAGCTGTCGCCGGAGAAACGCGCCGACCGGGTCCGGTCGGGCATATAGACGCCAAGCACTGTGGGGACAGTGGTCACTTCGCCGATCTGTGCCGGGACGCCCTGGCGAACGGTGATACGGTAGTTCCTTCCATGTTCAAGACCACCGGCGCAAATCTGACGGCCGGAGGCTTCGACGGATTTCGCCGGGCCGTTGTCGACGCTGACGAATTGCGAATAATCGACACCGGATTTCACCAGATCCTCTGACAGTGTGACGCAGACGCGCGGGTTGGAACTGTCAGCGTTGACGCTGTGCTCGACGACACGAAAGCCCTTGCGTGCCTTGAGGTCCTCGTATTCGGCGCGCAATGTCGGGTTGTTTTCCAGCGCCAGGCTGGCCTCGTAGGCGGTCAGGGCAGGGCGGAACATTTCCCGCTTGTCGAGGCCGCCAGCCAGGGCGGCGAGCGCCGAGGCGCGGGACGAGGTGGTGCGCGAGGTCAGATAGCCATTATAGGCGGCTGCGGCACCATTGCGGCGCTGTTGATAGCGCTCGGTACCATTGGCGGGTTCGAGCGCAACAATGGCGCGCGCAAAACCCGTCCATGCAGCGCTATCATCCGGCGAGCCGGCAAGTGCCGAGCGATAGTTGGCCATTGCGGTGCGCGGATCGCTGGCCGACATCGCCTGGTCGCCAGCGCGAAGCAGCGCATCCTTTCCGCCAGGAAGCAGCAGGTTCTGCGGGGTCTTCGCGACCTCTTCGCGGAAGGCGCGTGCCTCGTCTGTCATGGCCCCGGCATAGAAGGGCAGCCCCGGTGCGGCGCCAATATCAGGCTCGGTTGAAACTTCGACAATCTTGCCCGCGATTGCGCCTTCGAAGGGCTTGATTTCGTTGAAGTCGGATTTGAGGAAGCACCATTGCGCCTTCGGATTGTAGGTGAATGCCTTGCAGGCGCTTTCCGCGATGCAGATCGTCTGGCACTGGTCCAGCGTTACATTGCGTTCAGAGCGGAGATCGAAGCCGAAATAGTCGCTGTTTGGCGTTGTCACGACATTGCGCGATTGCTGGGCTGCTGCGGGGAACGCTGTCGCTGCCAGTATCGTGAGGGCGGCGAGGATTCCGCCAAAGCGCGACGACTTCATATTTGCTCTCCCTGCAAATTATGTGCGGATACTGAATGGCACTGAAGCGCACAGTGTGAACCTAGTTCAGGTTCGCCAGTTGTCACCGTCATTGTGGCCGCTTTGCGAAGAAAACGGAAGGCTCGTTAGCATTTTTCTCGATTGGAGCGGGGCAGGGCCCAGTGCCGGGGAAAATTCGGAGAAAATCCGAAGCGCTTGAGAATCTGCGCCATGTTTGTCGCAATCCAAACAATCCAATCGATCCAAATGTGCACTCCTTGTCGCGGGAACATGCACCGACCGCTTTTTTGACATAGCGGGCCGGATGCGAAATGATCGGTCAACCGACAAGAAACTTTGGGAGTACCAAATGAAGTTCTTCAGGAGCAACGGGGAAGCTGTCCCCGGACACATCGAGAAAATGGCCGAGCAGGTGAAGTCGGGACAGATGGACCGACGTGAATTCCTGGCTATGGCCTCCGCCTTCGGTGCGTCGACCGCAATGGCCTACGGCATGATCGGCCTGGCGGCACCGACCCCGGCAATGGCCCAGGAAACGCCGAAGGCCGGCGGTACACTGAAAGTCGCTATGGTGATCAAGGCGCCGAAGCAGCCGCGCCTGGCCGACTGGACAGAAATTTCCAACTCTATGCGCCAGCAGCTTGAGCCGCTGGTCTGGTACACGAAGGATTACACCTTCGAAGGCTATCTGCTGGAAGGCTGGGAGGTGAATGACAACGCCACCGAATTCACCATGAAACTGCGTCCCGGTGTGACCTGGAGCAACGGTGATCCGCTGACGGCAGACGATCTGATCTACAATTTGACTGCCTGGTGCGACAAGTCGGTGGAAGGCAATTCCATGGTCGCCCGCATGGGCACACTGGCTGACGCTGCGACCGGCAAGATCCGCGAGGGCGGCGCGACCAAGGTCGACGACCTGACGGTCAAGGTTGTGCTCACTGCGCCGGATATCTCATTCATTCCGAACCTCGCCGACTATCCGGCGCTGATGATGCACAAGACGTTCTACGAATCCGGCGCCGACTTCGTGAAGACGCCGATCGGTACGGGTCCGTTCGAACTGGTTTCCTTCGACGTTGGCCAGCGTGTGGTGTTCAAGAAGCGCGCCGACGGCAAATGGTGGGGAGGCGACGTCTATCTCGATGGCGTCGAGTTCATCGACTATGGCACTGACCCGAACGCAATGGTTTCGGCTTTTGAGTCGGAGGAAGTGGATGCCAACTACGAAACCACGCCGGACTATCTCTCCGCGCTTGACGGTCTGGCCCTGACCAAGTCCGAGTCGGTCACCTCTATCACCATCGTTGCGCGCACCAACGTCACCAACAAGCCGTACGATGACGTGCGCGTGCGCAATGCGCTGCAGCTTGCAGTCGACAACGCGACGGTGTTGCAGCTTGGACAGTCGGGTGCGGGCGTTCCCGCCGAAAACCACCACGTTGCGCCGATCCATCCCGAATATTTCGAGTTGCCGAAGGTGCCGCGCGATATCGAGAAGGCCAAGGCGCTGCTCACTGAAGCCGGCCAGATCGACTATGAGCACGAGCTGATTTCTTCTGACGAGGACTGGCACAAGAATACCGGCGATGCGATTGCCGCGCAGCTGCGCGAGGCAGGCATCAAGGTGAAGCGCACGGTGCTTCCGGGTTCGACCTTCTGGAACGACTGGACGAAGTACCCGTACTCGCTGACCAACTGGACCATGCGTCCGCTTGGTGTGCAGGTGCTGGCACTCGCCTACCGCACCGGCGAGGCCTGGAACGAGACCGGCTGGTCCAATCCCGACTTCGACAAGAAGCTCGGTGAGGCGCTTGCGGTCAATGATCCGGAGAAGCGCAAGGCCATCATGGCCAATATAGAGAAGCTGCTTCAGGATTCCGGCATTCTGATCCAGCCGTTCTGGCGCAAGGTGTACAATCACCACAATGCCAAGGTGAAGGGCTACTACCAGCACCCGATGCAGCAGTTGCAGCTCGGCAAGGTCTGGATCGACGCCTGAGGCGTTCATGGAGGGGGCGCCAGCCCCTTCCACCGTCGGTGGCTCGAGGGCAGGGGATTTCTCGACCGCCAACCCAACCCAATGAACGGCAGGGGACGGCATGCTCACATTTATAACGCGCAGACTGGGCGTCATGGCTTTGACCATGCTGTGCCTGACGGTGGTGGTCTTCTACCTGATCAGTCTGGAACCAAATCTCAAAAAACTGGCTATCAGCCAGACCGAGGCGCGCGCCACGCAGGAGCAGCTGGATAACTGGCTGGAGCGCAACGGCTACCGGCAGAATTTCTGGGTGCGCTACGGCCAGTGGCTTGGCGTGGTGCAAAAGCAGCCCAATGTTGATGCCGAGGGCAAACCGGTGCCCCGATTTGTGTTCTGCGATGAGGCTTCCGAGCCTGTCTATTCCGGCGTCATACAGGGCGATTTCGGCTGCTCGACCAAGTTCCGCACGACGGTTGCGGCCAAGCTCTGGCCGGCGCTGCGGGCGACCGGCATTCTGATGTTCTGGGTGATGGTCGTGATGGTGCCGATCTCGCTGCTGATCGGTGTGCTCGCAGGTATGCGCGAGGGGTCGCGCACGGATCGCAGCCTGTCGGCCGCATCGATCATGACGACCGCGACGCCGGAATACGTGTCGGGCGTTATCTTTGCGGTCATCTTCGCATCCTGGCTCGGCTGGCTGAACGGTTCGGCGGCCAGTGCCACAACGCAGGGGATCAGCTTCTACAATTTCACCTTGCCGGTGATGACGATGGCGATCTACGGCATCGGCTATATTGCGCGCATGACGCGGGCCTCGATGGTCGAGGTGATGACGCAGCAATATATCCGCACGGCGCGGCTCAAAGGCCTGTCCTTCGGTGCGGTGGTGGTGAAGCACGCGCTGCGCAACGCACTCATCGCGCCATTCACAGTCATCATGTTGCAGTTCCCATGGCTGCTCACCGGCGTTGTCGTGGTGGAGACGATGTTCCGCTACCAGGGCTTTGGCTTCACGCTGGTCGAGGCTGCCTCCAACAACGACATCGACCTCCTGCTCGGCTGTGCGCTGGTGTCGGTGTTCGTGGTTTTGTTCACACAGCTGCTGTCTGACATCGGCTACGCCTTCCTCAATCCGCGGATCAGGGTGCAGTGATGGTTGAGTATGTCGGCTGGTTCAGCATTCTCACCGGTGTCATCGCGCGCTTCTGGCCCGTGTGGCTGGCGCTCGCGCTCACGATGGGACTCTCCTGGCACTATCGCAAGAAGCTTGGCCTTTATGGCCAGCTCTACAGCACGGGCGCCGGTATCATTGGTGTGGGCCTGTGCTTCTTCTGGCTGTTTACGGCCATCTTCTCCACCACCATCGCGACCTTCGATCCGCTGACGCAGATTGCGGTGCTGAAGAACGCGCTGCCGGGGGCCATTGTGCCGGAGGCGAATGGCGGCGGGCTCTATCTGTTCGGGGGCGACAACCTCTCGCGCGACGTGTTCTCGCGCATGGTGTACGGCAGCCAGATCGTGCTGATCATTGCACCTGCGGCGACGCTGTTTGCGCTGATGGTGGGCGTCACGCTTGGCCTGCCTGCCGGCTACTACGGCGGGCGCATCGACTCCTTCCTGTCGTTCCTCGCCAATCTCGTGCTGGCCTTCCCGGTGATCCTGCTGTTCTACCTGCTGGTCACGCCGGCGATTGTGGAAATGGGGCTGCCGCAATGGATGGCGGGCGTCTTCTTCCTGTTTCCGATCATCTTCTTCACGACGCTGTTCTGGACACGCTACAAGAACCGTCCTGACCGGCTCTACCTCTATCTCGGGCTGACGCTGGTGATCGGTGGCTGGGTCTATGCAAGCCTCGTGTTCAACCGCGATCCGCTCGGCATCCTGTCGATGACGCCGAACCAGCTGAACATTTTCGCGGCTGTCGTGTTTGCCTCCAGCCCCGGCGTGTTCCGCATCGTGCGTGGTCTCGTCATGGACATCAAGACGCGCGACTATGTGGCGGCTGCGCATACTCTCTGTTAATCGCCATGGTACATCATGCTGTGGGAAATCCTGCCCAATGCGCGTGGCCCGCTGATCGTCGATACCTGCCTGCGCATTGGCTACACTACAATCCTGCTCGGCACACTCGGCTATTTCGGCCTCGGCCTCGCGCCGGAGAGCCCGGATTGGGGTACGGCGATCAAGGATGCCAGCCGCTTGCTGCGCACAGTGGTGCACCCGGCACTGCCGCCGACGCTGGCCCTGATGACCTTTGTGTTGGGACTGAACCTTCTCGCAGATGCGCTGCGCGAGCAGTCGCTGAAAGACTAGAACGGAGCGTCAGATGAACGAAGCCGTAAAAGCCACGAACATCAAAAACGCCGAACCGATCATCGACATCCAGAACCTGTCGATATCGTTCTTTACGAAGCGCGGGGAGATTCCCGCCGTGATGGATTTCTCCTGTCAGGTCATGCCCGGCGAGGCGATGGGCATTGTCGGCGAATCCGGATGCGGCAAGTCCACGGTGTCGCTCGGCATCATGCGGGATCTCTCCAATGTCGGCAAAATCGTCGGCGGCAAGATCCTGTTCCAGGGCAAGGATATGGGCGAACTGAGCGAGCCCGAGTTGCGCTCCATCCGCGGCAACAAGATCGCCATGATCTATCAGGAGCCGATGGCCTCGCTGAACCCGGCGATGAAGATCGGCAAGCAGTTGATGGAAGTGCCGATCCTGCACGAGAAGGTCTCGAAGGAAGAGGCCTATAATCGCGCACTGGAAATGGTGCGTGCGGTCAAGCTGCCGGACCCCGAGCGCATGATGCGCTCTTTCCCGCACCAGCTTTCCGGCGGCCAGCAGCAGCGCATCGTCATCGCCATGGCGCT
>CAYZQP010000095.1:0-9775 GCA_964480545.1 uncultured Mesorhizobium sp.
GGGATGTACCATGTCGCCCTGGATCGGCCCGGGCCGCACGATGGCCACCTCGATGACCAGGTCGTAGAAACGTCGGGGCCGCAGGCGTGGCAGCATCGACATCTGCGCGCGGCTTTCGATCTGGAACACGCCGAGCGTATCGGCGCGACAGATCATGTCGTAGACCTTGCCATCGTCCTGCGGAATTGTCGCCAGCGTGAGCGGCGCACCATAGGGGTCGCGGTGCTGGTAGTGGTTTTCCACCAGATCGAAACAGCGGCGCAGGCAAGACAGCATGCCGAGCGCCAGAATATCGACCTTGAGGATGCCGACTGCATCAAGATCATCCTTGTCCCACTCGACCATCTTGCGTTCGTCCATGCCGGTCTTGACGATGGGCACGATCTCGTCGAGCCGGTCACGTGTGATGACAAAGCCCCCGACATGCTGCGACAGATGGCGGGGGAAACCGATAATCTCATTCGCCAGCGCGAACACCCAGGCGGTGGTTGGATCAGCCTGGTCGAGCCCCGCCGCCGCTGCTTGCCGCTCACCAGGACCGGAGGCTGACCAGCCCCAGATCGAGCCGGACATGGCGCTTTGCACATCATCCGACAGCCCCATCGCCTTGGCTACTTCCCGTATGGCCGAACGCCCGCGATAGGAGATGACGGCAGCCGCCAGTGCCGTGCGCCTGGCGCTGTATTTCTCGTAGATATAGGCGATGATCCGGTCGCGCTTCTCATGTTCGAAATCGACATCGATGTCAGGTGGCTCGTCACGCTCGGTGGAGATGAAGCGCTCGAACAGAACGTCCATCAGCCGGGGGTCGACCGAGGTAATTCCGAGGCAGAAGCAGACCACCGAATTGGCCGCCGAGCCGCGTCCCTGGCACAGCACTTCCGCCTCCTCCCGGGCGAACCGCACGATGTCGTTCACGGTCAGAAAGTAGCGCGCATATTTCTTCTCCGCGATAATTGCGAGCTCGTGATGGATGAGCCCACTCACCTTCTCCGGGACGCCCTCCGGATAGCGTCGCACGGCGCCTTCCCAGGTCAGCCGCTCAAGTTCGGTCTGCGGATCGACGCCCGCCGCACTCGTCTCCTCCGGATAATTGTGCTGCAACTCCCGCAGCGAAAACCCGAGCTCGGATGCGAAGCGACAGGTCTCTTCCAGCGCCTCCGGATAGCTGCGAAACAGACGTGCCATCTCACCGGGCGGCTTCATGTGCCTCTCGGCATTGGGGTTCAGCGCAAAACCACTTTCAGCGACCGTCGTCTTCAGCCGGATCGCCGTAAGCAGGTCCTGCAGGGGACGTCGTTCAGGCGCATGATAAAGCACATTGTTGATCGCCATCAGGGGCAGCGCCGCCGCCCTGGCAATATCCGCTGCCTGGCGCAACCGGAAACGATCATCGCCCGCATAGCTGACCGCAACCCCTATGCGCAGGGCGCCAGGAAAACGGTGCTTCAGACGATCCAGAAAAGCCACCGGTGGCGGATTGGACAGATCGGGCAGGATCGCCAGCGACATCCCGTCTCCCCATCGCCAGAAGTCGCGCAGGCGCAGTTTCGGTGCGCCTTTCTCGCCGCGCATATTGGCGGTTGTCAGCATACGGCACAGACGCCCCCAGCCGGCGCGGTCCCGCGGATAGGCAAGAATGTCCGGCGCACCATCGGAAAAGACAAGCCGCGCGCCGGGATAGAACGGGTAATGCGTAAGGCGCGCCCTCGCCCAGGCCCGCACCACACCGGCAACCGTATTGCAGTCGGCGAGGCCAAGACCTGACAGGCCCAGGGCCTCGGCGTGAGTAATCAGTTCCTCCGGGCGCGACGCCCCGCGCAGGAAGGAGAAGTTCGACTGCGTTGCAAACTCCACATAGGCAGACGGCTTGTTCATGCAAAGAGCCCCTGCATGTACCAGCGCGGCGGCTCTGCCTCGCCATACCGCCCCTCGCGAAACAGCCAGTAGCGACGGCCCGTTTCATCCTCGACGCGAAAATAATCGCGCGCCTTCTCACCTTCGCTACGCCACCATTCCGGCGCTATCCGTTCCGGACCCTCGGCATTGGCGATGCGATACGAAACCTTGCGCCAGTTGAACCGCCCGGGCGGACCTTCGGGTATCTCGGCGGCTGTCACCTCGACGCGTTCTGGCATCACAAACAACCGAATGGGTCTGGACGGCCAGCCCTCGACACTCTTCGTTCTGTCCGGTGCCTGCGCCACCGGTTTCAGGCGCGCCGCGCGTTCCGGCCAGTGGCTCCCGGCTATCTCGGGGATAGCAAGAACGGCCTCGCCAAGGCGCGCCCGCAGCCGGTCGGCAAAATGCGCTAGCTCTCCCCCGCGATCTGCCTCGCCACCGTCCAGCAACGCCTGCGCTTCCTCGATTCTATTGGTCGACAGAACGGCCAGCCGGACCAGATCAAAGCCGTAACCTGCATCGAGATCGCTGCCTGCGCGCTCCAGCCTTTCATGGAACAGTTTCTGGATCAGGCGCGGATCACGCTGCGGACGCGACAGTGCAACAGATATCCGGGACACCGCGCCATCCACACGAAACAGCTGAAGCTGCAGCCTCTCCGCACCTTCGGCCCGCCGCTCGAGCTCGGCCCTCAGCTGACGCGCCAGCGCCAGCACAAGCTCCTCGATATCCTCCATACGTCCGATCGGCTCGGCGAAATGCCGCTCGACAATAAGCGCGGGTACCGCCAGCCGTGGCGAGATCGCCTCCTCGACATGACCGAGCGCCTGGTCAATGCGCAGGGCGACACCCTTGCCGAAACGGCGCACCAGCGGCGCCCGTGCAATTGTCATGAGCGCAGCCACCGTGCGCAGCCCGACACTCTCAAGCCCGGCACAACTATCTGGCTCAAGCCGCAGCGCCGCCGGCGGCAAGGCTGCAACGGATTGCGCCTCATCCCCCGCAGCAAGGACTGTCCCCGGCGCATGGCGCGCGCCGGCCCAGGCAGCCCCCGGCGTCGAGGCTATCGTTGCGCGAGCATCAAATCCCTGCTGTTCAAGACGTGCCAGAATGTCATCGAGCAAGGCGCGCTCTCCGCCGAACAGATGTGTGCAACCGGTAATGTCGAGGAACAGCCCGTCCACACCATCCAGCGCCACCAGCGGTGTGTAACGGTCGCACCAGTCGGCCAGCGACTCCAGCAGCCGGCGGTCAGCCGCCGGATCGGCCTCCACAACTTCGATTTGCGGATGCATCGCGCGCGCTTCTGCGACACCCAGCCCCGGCCGCAGGCCAAGCCCTGCCGCCAGCGGGTCAAGCGCCGCGACCTGTTGCGTGTTGCTTTCGCGATGGCTGAGCACGAGACCTCCCGTCACTCCCAGGGAACGCCAGGATCGTCCGTGCCGCTGGCGCATCAGTCGCTCCGCCGGCAGGTATGGAAACCACAGGGCCAGAATTCGTTTCCCGGCCAGAATTCGTTTCCCGGAATGCGTCATTGCTCCACTCCAGCGTCAGGGTGGCAGATTTGGAAAGGCGGCTCTTGTCGATTGAAACCTGAAAGACTGGCGGGCCAATCGAACCGTAAAGCGGTCCTCCAGGCGCGTGTCGCTCCGCCGACTTCCCGGGCGCAACAATCATCCGCAGGGGCGCTGCGGTCGCCTGCGCAAGCCCTGCCTGGCGGATGAGAAAAAGCGGGTGGCCTGCAATCAGCGCCCGGCGATGCAAGCGGCGCGTGGCGACCAGATCAAGTGCCGGCGGCGAGCCACGCAGATCAAGCAGCAGGTGCGAGAAGACGCCTGCATTGGTTGCCTCCTCCGCCACCCAGAGCGCATCTGCCAGCCGCGCTGCCTGCACCACCAGCAGACGCTCTGGCGGTAGCCCGAAGCGCCCCGCCAGTCCCGGTGCATAAGGCTGCCCGGCCTCGCGGATCATTTCCAGTGTGGCAACCCAGAGGCAGGGCATCGCGGCCCGCGCCGGCTCGGCTATCTCGCGCAGCCGGGCAAGCGCCAGAGCAAAGCCGGCCGTCGCCGCACTGTCGCGGATCGCCGCGCCATGCAATTCCACCAATCCTGCCAGCGGCAACCCGCCGCCAAGCGCGGCATCAAAGGCCTCTACCCCCGTCGGAAGCATCGGCCGGCGCATCGCAGCCGCAAGCCCGGGTGGCAATGCGGGAGGCAACGCCGTCTCCGCCACCGTCAGGCACTCCGGCAGGCGGCCCTCGATCCTGGCTATATGCTGGCGCAAGGAAACAACAGTTTCCCGCGCCACGGCATGACCCGCCATGGTGTGCTCTCCAGTTTTGTTAGTTCACGTTATGTTCTTATCGATTCCAGAGGATCACCCGGGAGTCAACAGGAGTCTGAAAGAATTTATTCCTTCGCTGCTCCCTGCCCTCTCCTGACACGCTGTCGGGATCGCGCTATCGTTGCAACGGGAGATTTTGCATGAGCGCATTTTACGAAAAACTCGACCCGAGGTTTGCCCGCTTGTTCAACGGCAGCACACATGTCGACAGGCTCTACACAGGCTGCCGCTGGGCCGAGGGCCCGGCCTGGTTTGCTGCCGGACGATACCTGGTCTGGTCGGACATCCCCAACGACCGGATGTTGCGCTACGACGAGACGGATGGTTCGGTCAGCACGTTCCGCCAACCCGCCGGCTACTCCAATGGCAACACGGTTGACCGTCAGGGTCGTCTGGTTACCTGCGAGCATGGCGGGCGTCGTGTCAGCCGCACAGGGCATGATGGCACGGTCATTACGGCAAGGTGCTGGTTCCCGAGGTTACGGCCAACTGCGTCTTTGGCGGCCCGAAGCGCAACATTCTCTACATCTGTGGCACGACATCCCTCTACTCCGTGCGTCTGGCGGTGAATGGCGCAAAGCTCTATTGATCCAGCCATGACCCAGACCCGTATGCTTCGCGAGATTCGCGAAATCCCTTCCATCGTTGCGCGCCTCACCGGACCTGAAGCCGGCCGCTACCGCCAGGAGGGTCAACGCCTGCGCCGTGATCAGCCGCGCATGGTGGTCTCCTGCGCCCGCGGGTCGTCGGATCAGGCGGTGACCTATTTCAAATATCTGGCGGAGCAGCGGCTGGGCATTCCGGTCGCCTCGGTTGGCCCATCCATTGCCTCCGTCTACGACGCACCGTTGCGGCTGGATGATGCGATCCTGCTGACCGTCTCGCAGTCCGGCGGCAGCCCGGACCTGGTGGCGCTGCAGGACAAGGCCCGCGCCGGAGGCGCACGCGCACTGGCTCTGCTGAACGTCACCGATTCTCCGGTCGGCAATGCTGCAGATGCAGTGCTTCCGATGTCCGCCGGTCCGGAAGAGGCGGTCGCCGCGACCAAATCCTTTGTCGCATCGCTGGTTGTCATGGCCAGCGTGGTCGCGAGCTGGTCGGAGGATGACGAGTTGTCAGATGCACTTCAGCGGCTGCCGGACGCGCTGGAGCAGGCGCTGGCCTGTGACTGGTCGGTTGCCGAGACCCCGGTTGCCGCAGCCCACTCGCTCTACACCATCTCGCGCGGACCGGGGCTGTCGGTCGCAGGCGAAGCCGCCCTGAAGCTCAAGGAAACCTGCCGCCTGCATGCCGAGGCCTACAGCGCCGCAGAGGTGCGTCATGGCCCGATTGCCCTGGCGCGAGACCGCTTTGCGGCTCTGGTTTTCGCCAATGGCGATGCCTCCGACGCCAGCGTGCTCGATGCCGCTGCCCGGCTGACAGCGGCCGGTGCGCGGGTGTTCAGGGCCGGCATGGATGGCGACTTGCCGACGGCAGCTGCGCCGCACCCGGCACTTGCACCGATCACCAACGTCACAAGCTTCTACCGCTTCGTTGAAGGGCTCTCCGTCGCGCTCGGCGAAAATCCCGATGCCCCGGCGCTGCTGCGCAAGGTCACCGAGACAGTCTGATTACCGCGGCTGCATGCGGATCGCGCCATCAAGGCGGATCGTTTCGCCGTTCAGCATCGGGTTGCGCACAATGGCGAGCGCCAGCTCGGCATATTCCGAAGGCTGCCCCAGGCGCGACGGAAATGGCACCTGTGCACCCAGACTCTTCTGCACATCTTCGGGCATGCCCGCCAGCATCGGCGTCCAGAAGATGCCAGGAGCAATCGTCATCACGCGAATGGCGTGCTGCGACAGGTCGCGTGCTGCGGGCAGCGTCATACCGGCAACACCAGCCTTTGAGGCACCGTAGGCGACCTGCCCAACCTGACCTTCGAATGCAGCAACACTTGCCGTGTTGATGATGACACCGCGCTCCTCGCCAGCGGGCTCAAGCGGGATCATACGGGCCGCGGCGAGCCTCAGCATATTGAAGGTACCAATCAGATTGATGGTGATGACGCGGGTGTAGTCAGCCAGCGGCAAAGGTCCGTTCTTGCCGACGGTTTTGCCGGCAGTCGCCACGCCGGCACAGTTCACGAGAATGCGGGCCGGTCCGTGCTTGTCCGCCGCCTTGTCAAGGATGGCCCCGGCGTCTTCGCTGGTAACATCGCACTTGAAAGCCTGGCCGCCGATCTCCTTCGCGACCGCTTCTGCGCCCTCAAGATTGACGTCGAGCAACGTCACCCTGGCCCCGGCTGCTGCAAGGGCCTTGCCCGTTGCCGCCCCCAGGCCCGATCCACCGCCTGTAACAACCGCAGCCACGCCATCGATTTTCATGCCAGCTCTCCTCTTCCTCGGCTTCCAGTTATCGCGGCTTTCTGCCCGACGCCAGTGTCATTGTCCTGGAGGGCCTCGACAAGTCGCGGCAACGTGCCTGGCTGGCATTCAGATTTCGATCAGATGATCGTCCAGTTCGTTGGGATTTTGTCGCCGCGGCGGGAAGTGCATCGCAAGCAGCGCCCCCACCTCTTCAACCGCGTGAATGAACCCGTCTGCGACCTCGTCGTTCCGGCAGTGCTCGATCAGATGGGAAACGATGTCATTCCAGTCCGATTGCTGAACTTTCGAGTCAATGCCGCTGTCGGCAACCACCTCGGCGTAACGCTCGGCCAATGACACGAAGATAAGCACCCCGGTGCGTTCTGCAGTCAGATGGACGTTGCGGGACAGGAACTGTTTCATGGCATTGTCCTGTGCCCGCTGATACTGCAGCCGCCGCGGCACCAGCCGGATACGCAGTTGCGGGAACCAGGCCAGTACGAGCATCAACGATGCCGACGCCAGTATCTGCGCGATGACGAACAACGGCTGGCGCATTGTGTACCACCAGGCTTCCATCAGCATTGCGCAAACCAGGCTGACCACCAGCAGGGCAACGAAAGCCATGAAAGCTGCCGGGTAGAAGTAACTGTCACTCGAGCGCGCGACCACGCAATAGATCTCGCCGGAGGTCTTCGCCTCCGCATTGCGGATCGCCTCGGCAATCTTCTCGTGCTCGGCGCTGGTTGCAATACGCGTCATCACCAGCTCCCCGATGCGCCGCCGCCGCCGGACGACCCGCCGCCGCCCGAGAATCCACCGCCCCCGCCGCCACTGGACCAGCTGCTGCCACCGGATGACCAGCTGCTGCCGCCTGAAGACCAGCCGGAGCTGCTCCCGGTCCGGCCCGCATTGCGGCGCTGGTCAGACTGTGCGTAGTTGAATTCCATGCCCATCCACCGATAGCGGCCCGGCGCGATCTTTTCACCATACATACGCGGCAGGATTGCCATCGCCATCGACCCGAAGAACAGGCAAACCCACAGCAGGATAAACAGGGTAATGATAGGGTCGATGCCACTGTCGCTGGATTGCGGATTGCGCCGCGCGCGCGCCTCCAGTTCTTCAGGCTGGCCGGACAGGACCTTCTCGATGCCCTCGGCGGCCTGAACGATGCCGCCCGAGAAATCCCCGGCCCGGAACCGCGTCACCATATCCTGAATGATCAGGCCGGAATACAGGTCCGTCATTGTGCCTTCGAGGCCATAGCCGACCTCGATACGCATCTTGCGGTCATTCTTGACCACAAGCAGCAGGACACCGTTGTTCTCGCCGGCCTGACCAAGCCCCCAGGTCCGGAACATCCGGTTGGCGTAGGGTTCGATCGCCTCACCATCAAGCGTATCAATGGTGGCCACGACGATCTGGTCCGACGAGCGCTTTTCGAACGCCTCCAGGCGGGCGACAAGCTTCGCCTCATCGGCCGCCGAGATCATGTTGGCGGCATCAACAACCCGGCCGGTAAGTGCCGGAATCTCTGCCGCCATCGCGACGAGCGAAAAAAGCAGGCAGACAATCAACGCCAGTCCGGCGCGCCAGCCGGCGCGTCGGACGAGGTTCGATTCTGCGATGCCGTGCATTGGCGCTGCCGCGATTTTATCCGCCCGACGGCGCAGGCGCAGGCTGCTGCGTGCCGAAGTTCACTGTGGGCGGCTGTTGCGTGGACGCGTCCGCCGTAAAATTGGCGAACTCTGACTTGCCGAACCACCAGTTCCACATCAGCGACGGGAAGGTCTTCAGCGTCAGGTTATAGTCCTGCACCGCCTGGATATAATCACCCCGCGCGACAGCAATGCGGTTTTCCGTGCCTTCCAGCTGATTCTGCAACGACAGGAAATTCTGGTTGGCCTTCAGGTCCGGATAGTTTTCGGCTACCGCCAGAAGGCGACCCAGCGCCCCGGTAAGGCCAGCCTGGCTGTCCTGGAACGCCTTTACCTTGGCCGGATCGGTCAGGTCGTTGACGTTGATCTGCACCTGCGTCGCCTTGGCGCGCGCCTCGACCACCGCTTCGAGCGTCTGGGCTTCGTGCGAGGCATAGCCCTTCACGGTTTCCACCAGATTGGGGATCAGGTCGGCGCGGCGCTGATACTGGTTCAGCACTGCACTCCATTTGGCCTTGGCATTCTCCTCGGCGGTGGGGATGGTGTTGTAGCCGCAGGCCGTGAGCAGCGGTGCAAGCACCAGCAGCACGAGGACAGACAACAACGAACGCTGACGTGGGAAGGTAGAGGTAAAGGACATGATCGCCCCCATGTTGAACTGTCGCGCTGCTTATCACAAACAAACGGCAAAGAAAGTGGCAGCGTGCAGGTTGACAAACGGCGCTCCCCGGTGCCCGGTTGCGGCCGAACGAGCCAGGACACATGGCAGATCAGGAAGACGACAATCAGCGGGAGGCCAGGCGCATCCTCTCCAACCTGCAGAGTCAGGAAGGCCACCTGCTGGGGCGTACCAGCCAGCGCCTTGAAAACCATCTCAATGCCCAGGACGCCGACCAGACCGACAGGATTGAGGTCTGGGGCACCCGCATCGGTCGATTGATCTCGGTTGCCCTGGTGCTTGTGGTTATTGTCTATGCCCTGAACTACCTGCTCGGCACCTGATCCATGTCCACAGAAAACCATTCTCCGCAGACGGTCATCGTCGTCTCGAGCCACGTTGTGCGCGGTTCCGTCGGCAATCGCGCCGCAGTATTCGCTCTGGAGACGCTGGGGCACCCGGTCTGGGCGGTACCCACAGTAATCCTGCCCTGGCATCCCGGTCATAGCATCGCAACCCGTATCGTACCGGATCCGGATCAGTTTGCCGCCTTGATGCGCGACCTTGAAAGCGCGCCGTGGCTTGGCGAGGTCGGCGCTGTCCTGTCTGGCTATCTCGGCGACGCCGGCCAGGCATCGGCAGTCGCTTCACTTGTTGCAGCAGTGCGCAAGTCGAACCCCCGCGCGCTTTACATCTGCGACCCCGTGATGGGTGATCTCGGCGGGCTCTACGTCAAGCCTGCTCTTGCCGAGGCGATTCGCGACCAGCTGGTGCCGATTGCCGATATAGCGACGCCGAATCGCTACGAGCTGGCCTGGATGGCCCGACAGCCGCTGGACGATATCCGGGCTGCGATCGACGCT
>CAYZQP010000095.1:9785-13151 GCA_964480545.1 uncultured Mesorhizobium sp.
GCCATGATTGTAACGTCGGCGCCAGCGATGATGAAGAACTTCACCGGCAACCTGCTGGTCAGTGGCGGCGATGCCTGGCTGGCCGAGCATAGAATCATCGACAACCCGCCGAATGGTCTTGGCGACCTCACAGGCGCGGTGTTTCTGGCCCGGCTGCTGGCCGGGCAGCCGATGGACAAGGCGCTGCAAACCACCACCGCGTCGGTATTCGAGATACTGGCGCGAACCTCGAAGCGGGGCGGTGACGAACTGCAACTGCAGACCGACGCGCAGAGTCTGTCGCACCCGATGGCCATGGTCCAGATACGCAGGATTGCGACGGGCGGCGGCAACAGACGGGCGTGAGCAATTCCTGCTTTCCTTCCGGCATGGAATGGCATTAGGAAGATTGCATGAGCGAACTTCCCGAGCACCTCCTCAACGGCTACCGGACCTTCATGGCGGGTCGCTACATCTCCGAACGGGACCAGTATCGCGCGCTGGCCAAAGACGGTCAGTCGCCGCAAACCATGATGATCGCCTGCTGCGACTCGCGTGCCGCACCCGAGTTGATCTTCAACGCCGCGCCTGGCGAGCTTTTTGTCGTGCGCAACGTCGCCAACCTCGTCCCGCCCTATGCACCCGATGGCGAGTTTCATTCGACTTCGGCAGCACTGGAATTTGCCGTCCAGAGCCTGAAGGTAAAGCATATAGTGGTGATGGGGCACGGCCGTTGCGGCGGCATCAAGGCTGCGCTCAACGGTGGCGGCACGCCGCTGTCGCCCGGTGATTTCATCGGCAAATGGATGAGCCTTGTCGCGCCTTCGGCAGAAGCCGTTGCGGGCAACACGATGATGACAGCAACCGAGCGGCAAACGTCGCTGGAGCGCATCTCGATCCGCTACTCCATCGCCAATCTCAGAACCTTTCCATGTGTGAAGATACTGGAAGACAAGGGCCGTATCTCGCTGCACGGCGCGTGGTTCGACATCCTGACGGGCGAACTCTGGGTGATGAACAAGGACGGCGATTTCGAGCGCCCCGAGGTCGATTGATGCGCCTGGTCGCCGCACTGCTCGCGGTTGTTCTCGGTTCTACGTCGGCTTTCGCGGATGAAGCCGCGACCATCGACAAGTGGTTCATAGCTCTTTTCCAGGCGAACGGGCCCGCGCTCGAGCAGTTGCTCACCGCCGATGCGGAGATCGAACTGAGGGATCTCGGCGTCACCCAGACAAGGGCGCAGTTCATTGATTCGATGGGCGAGTGGGCGGTTGCAATCAGGGACGGCAAGATCCGTTTCAAGCAGGACGGAGCCGCATCTACCTACAAGGTCTGCTACGAATTTGCCGAAAGCGAGGTAATGACGCGCGAGGTCTTCACCTTTGCCAACGGACTGATTGCCCGCAGCGTGCAGACCAGACTTGCCGACAATTGCGCCGGTTACTAGCTTTTACCGGTAAGCCTCGCGACAGCAGCGCCCAGAGCCTCACTGTCGCCCTCTATCCTCAGCACCTTCATCCGCGATGTCTGCCCTGAAATGATGCTGACGGCGCCTTTGGGCACGTCCAGCCATCCCGCGATCAGCCGCTCGAGTGCGGCATTGGCCTTGCCATCCTCTGGCACCGCCCGCACACGGGCGGCAATACAGACCCGGCCATCATCAAGCTGACGCAGCCCGTCAACGCGATCATGTGCAGCTTTTGGAGTCAGCCGGATCGAAAGCTCGATCCCGGTATCTGTCTGCCTCAACTGACCATGCCGACGGCGACCTGATAACGCAGGGATACCAGCACCTGCTGCAGGAAGAAGATGATGACCAGCACGGCGATCGGCGAGATGTCGACTGTGCCAAGGTTGGGCATGAAGCGCCTGACGCGGCTGAACACCGGCTCTGTCAGCTGGAACAACGCCCTGCCGAGCATGTCGACAAACTGGTTGCGTGAATTGATGACGTTGAAGGCGTAGAGCCAGGAAAAAACTGCGGAGAGGATGACAATCCACCAGTAGATGTCCAGCACGTAAAGCAAGGTATTGATGACGGGGATCATCGATGTCTCCAGATTTCCCGATGATTTAGCGTCAGAAGGCCGGGGCGACAAGTGCGCCTATGCCGGTGCGACCCAGCGCTTAAGCAGATGGTCGGCGCGTTCATACTGCGGCGCGACCCTCATCTCCGCGCCCAGCGCCGCCGCCATCCGCCAGGGCCAGCGCGGATCGGCGATCATCGCGCGCGCCACCGCGACCATATCGGCCTTGCCGGAGGCAATGATCTGCTCCGCCTGCTGTGGCTGGTCAATCATGCCGACAGCGCGCACAACCATGCCGGTTTTGTTGCGGATGTACTCGGCGAGATGCACCTGATAGCCCGGCCCGAGCGGTATTTTCTGCAGCGGCGACACACCACCCGACGAGCAGCAGATGTAGCTGACGCCCTCGTCCTTCAGGGCGCGGACAACATCAACGCTTTCGTCCTCGGTCAGGCCGCCCTCGACCCAGTCCTTGATCGACAGACGCGCGCCCGGCATCAGGCCGGGCGCAGCCTTACGGATGGCGCGGGCAACTTCCACAATGAATCGCATGCGGTTCTCGAGCGAGCCACCCCAGCGGTCCGTGCGACGGTTGGAGAGGGGCGACAGGAACTGGTGCAGCAGGTAGCCATGCGCGCCATGGATTTCGATGAAGTCGAAACCGATCCGCGCGGCACGTCTGGCCGAAGCAGCGAACTTCTCGATGAGCTCAAGTATCTCGTCGTCGGTCAGCGCATGCGGGACAGGATAGCCCTTGTCGATGGGCACCGCCGAGGCCGAGACAACCTCCCACGGGTCCTCGCCCGCCTGTAATGGACCGCCACCCTGCCACGGCCGGCGCGACGACCCCTTGCGTCCCGCATGGGCAATCTGCGGGCCAAACCTGACGCCAGGATTGGCGACCCGCCGCGCCGCATCCAGCGCGCGCTTGGCGGCCGCTTCATTGTCGTCCGAATAAAGACCGAGGCAGCCATGGCTGATCCGGCCGCGCCGCTCGACATCCGTCATTTCGATTGTGACCATGCCGGCGCCGGACAACGCCAGATTCGTCCAGTGAAACCGGTGCCAGTCCGATGCCGACCCGTCATCGGCTGAGTACTGGCACATCGGCGCGATGGCGATACGGTTCGGGACATCGAGATCGCCGAAGCGGATCGGCTGGAACAAGGCGGCAGTCATGTGAGCTCCTGGACAGAGCAACAATCTAGGCCGCCGGCGACGCGGTGCAACCCATGCGCAAGGGCGGCATTGACAGAGCTGGCCCCCGGCCAATAAATCGCGCCATCCGCTGGACGGGGCTGTAGCTCAGCTGGGAGAGCGCGTCGTTCGCAATGACGAGGTCAGGGGTTCGATCCCCCTC
>CAYZQP010000096.1:0-13061 GCA_964480545.1 uncultured Mesorhizobium sp.
CCGGGTCATGCAGGCAGAGCGACTTGTAGCGCTTGCGCCAGCTGTCGCCGGGGCGGTCGTTCTTCTCGACGATGATGGTGGGCACACCAAGCTGGCGCAGCCGCGCGCCAAGCGCAATGCCGCCCTGGCCACCGCCGATGATCAGCACATAGGGCTGTTTGTCGTAGCCGAGCGTTGCGGCCTCTTCCTCGCGCTCTTCCTTCCAGGTCTTCGCGCCGACGTTCTGGCCATGCCTGGCACCGAGCGGACGCGTGAAACCGGCCTTCTCCTCATGGCCTTTCAGCTCCACCATCGTGGTCAGCAGCGTCCAGATGCGGCCTGCCTTCAGGCGGATCAGGCCATAGCCGCGCGCGATATTTGTCTCGAACTGGATCCAGGCGGTGATGATGCCACCCTCCTCGGTCGCCTCCTCGCCCTCTGCAATGCGCCAGCCGCCCGGCTGGATCTTTGACAGCTGCGATTCCAGCATATCGCGGATCTGGTCCTGGCCCTCCATTGTCTTGAGGTTCCAGGTGAAGGTGACCAGGTCGCGCCAGTAGCAGTCCGTCTGGAAGCAGTTCACGGCGGCGTCGATATCGCCGGCCGCCAGAGCCTTGCCAAACTTCTTGAGAAAAGCGGTGACCTTCGCGCCAGGCGATTTCTGCAGCATGGAACTCCTCCCAGAGTGTTGTTGTTGGGAGGATCGTGACGCTACGTCAGCTACGCTGCAACTGTACTATCGGGCAAGAGCATGATGCCGAAAAGTTGCAGACTTTTCGGACAAACATCATGCGTCGAAACAAACAGCCAGAGCAGGATGCCCTATTCAAGGGCATGCTCTCGTCGGCTGGGCCTACCTGCGTGCCTGCCAGACCCGAAACGTCGCGTCGGCGGCAAGTTCAGCAGCGCTGCGGAAACTGGTCTTGAGCAAGGGCTCGTAGGGCAGGCCCCGATTGGCCACCATGTAGAGCTGACCGCCGGCCTTGAGCGCCTTTGCAGCCGCACGGATCATCGCCTGACCGATGCCGGGATCCGCCGCCCTGCCCTGATGGAACGGCGGGTTCATGACGATCAGATCATAACGCGCGGCGACCGGCTCCGCTGCAAGGTCTAGCCAGTGAAACGCGCATGCTGCGGCCGGGGCGAGCGCTGCCATGTTGGCCTTGGCCGCTGCCAGAGAGGCAAAGTCTGCCTCGTAGAGATCGACCTGCCGCACGCCCCGCTCGGCCAGACACACGGCGAGATAGCCCCATCCCGCGCAGAAGTCGGCCGTCTCACCCGCTACGGTCGGTGGCAGATGCTGCGCAAGCAGCCGCGAACCGGCATCAATGTGGTCATGGCTGAACATGCCGGGCGCGGTGTGAAAACGCCCTTCGACCAGTGCAGGTGTCCTTGCAAGGGCCTCGCCAGCCATAGCATCGGCTGCGGCAGATCGATTGAACCAGAGCACCTCGCCGTGGTTCTTCGACAGATGCCCGCCCAATGGCAGCGCTGCGGCCAGACGCTTGCGCAGGCTGGAGATGCCATCCGCCTTGCCGCCAGCCATAACAATCAGCCCGTTGGCCTTCACACAGGTAATCGCCCGGGCGAGGTTCATCTCGTTCTCGCCGCGATGACGCGAGGCAGAGACAAGGGCGAGGTCAAAGCTTCCGGGTTCCGCGCGAAGCTCGGGAACAACCTGCGCGCCCTGCGCCTCCAGCTTCAGGAAATCGGGACGAAAGCCCTGGACGAGCACGGGCAGGACGTTGAAGTCGGATGGAGGAAGAATGCCAGGTGAGGCGCCGAGCCAGATCGCGCTAGTGCCCATGGAGGGCCAGGAAAGCGCCCCCGACGAGAAGGCGTGAAAAAGCGGGGCTGTATCCTGCATGCTTGCGCTTCATATTGCGCGCTGCCGGCCTTGGCCAGTGCAAGCTGCCGGGAATGGGTGTATTCCCGGGCGAGCTTTGAGGGAGCAAGCGCTTGAACGATCCGATGTGGGCGATGGGACTGCTGATTTTTGGCGCGATGATCGCCATGGTGGTCGGCGGATTTTTGCTGCTGTTCTGGATCGGAAAGGCTTCCGGCGCGCGGGGCTGGAAACCCTGGGCTCTCGGACTGGCGGGCCTCGGCCTCGGCGTGCTGGCGGTGATCATGACGTTTTATGAGAACATTTGGGCACCACCGCCGCGCGTCGTGCTCGAGTTGCCTGCAGGCTACGCGCACAGCAATGTTATCCTGCTTGAGGACCCGGACGCGCAGCTGGAAATCGTCTGGAGCGGCAGGGAGGCTCCGTTCAGCGGCATTTCAACACGGTTCGCTGTTCCGGCGAATGGCGTGCTGCGGGTCAAGTCCCTCGACCGCCTCTATGGCCGCGGTAATGCGACCATAGAGTGGAGCGACGGCACCCGCACCACAGGCATGGGCGCGGCGCCCGCGCCGGAGGGTACACGTGCCCGGCTGATGCTCTACTTCGAGCGCGGCAACCACGACGACCCGGACCGTATGCCCTATGACCCTGTCGAGCGTGGTGACTACATCATGCAGCGCGAGCGCTTGCCGTAGTCACCACCTGGCACTTCTGAAGATCAGGTGCGGTCGGGCATGCGATCCGCGTCCTGCCGGCGGTCGTCACGGTCACGGTGACGGCGGTGTTCGCCATCGCGGCGATGCTCGCCGCGCTGCCACCTGCGGTCCTCGCGATCACCCCGCTCAAAGCGCCGGCCCTCACGGCCTTCCTGGCGGCCAGCCTTTTGAGGTCCGGCGCGGCGTAGTTCCCTGCCTTCCAGCTTGCCGTCATTGTTGCGGTCCATCAGGGCAAATCGCTTGGCGCGATGCTGTTCGATCTCGGCCAGTGTCACCTTGCCGTCGCCATCAATGTCCATGCCGCGCATCATGCGCTCGGCGCGACGCTCATACTCGCGCTTCTGGATCATGGCGGCGACTTCCTCGACGCTCAGCACACCATCATTGTTGGTGTCCGCAGCCCGCAGATCGGGAATAGCTGAATATTCGTCTGCCGATATGACGCCATCCTTGTTGGTGTCGAGACGTGCCAGCCATCCGCCCTTGCCGCCCTTGCCGCCACGGCGCGGCTGTTCGGCCTTCATGGCTGGGGCCTCTGCCGGAGCTGCCGCTGGTGCTTCCGAGGGAGCAGCAGGAGCAGGAGCCGGCGCATTCTGGGCAAAAGCGGCGAAAGTCAGCGCCGAAATGACGCCGGCGGTGAGTGCGAGATGAAGTGGTTTCAACGCGTAGTCTCCTCGTTGGCCGCCCATAGCGGGAGGCCGGTCCCTATGGCGTGAAAATGCCCGAGCCAAGGTTACGACGCGGTGGAGAGAAGATTACAAAATGGAAAGGCAGGCGCGTGGAGCGCCTGCCCTTGTGCGGTGAGGACCGTCCGGCGGTCAGAACTTCTGGGTCAGCGACAGCTGGAACGAGCGGCCGGGCTGGGAGTAGAACGGATCCGGCTGCTTTGTCGAAGCGGAAACGCCGCGCACGCCCAAGGCATCGTAGTATGTCTCGTCGAATATGTTCTTCACGCCGGCCTGAAGGCGCATGCCCTTGACCTGGGTCGGTTCCCACCAGGCACTGGCGTTGGCGATCGCGTAGGGCTCAACCTTGATGGCGGTCGCACCGTAATATTTTCCGCCGATAACGGTATCCAGTCCGACGCCCCAATTTTCGCGCTCGTAGCCGATGCCAGCCAGCACTTTTGCAGGGGCGACTGTGTCCAGAGCCTCTCCGGTTTCATCGTTAAAGCCGCGTACGTAGGAGACACCGCCATTGACGATGAAGCCGTTCTCAAAACGCTTGTGCCCCTTCAGTTCTACTCCGTAGATTCGGACCTTCTCGACATTGGCGAACGAGCCAACGCCGAACGGCAGCTCGGGGTGCGCAGGATCCGGTGCCAGATCGGTCGGGATGATGAAGTTGCGATACCAGTTGTGGAATGCGCTGACGCGGGCACCGAAATCCTGATCGCCAAACTCAGCGCCGATTTCGAAGCCATGGCCGGTTTCGTCCTTCAGGTCCTGATTGCCGACCTGAGCATAACCCGGGATCGGATTGGTGAAGTTCAGGTAGAGTTCATTGACCGTCGGCGCTCGATATGAACCCGACCATTGGGCGAATACCTCCAGTTGCGGCGAGACCTCATAAGTCGCGAGCAGCTTGGGCGAAATGCCTGTACCGCTATGTCCCTTGAGCGGGAACTTTGGTGCGCCTGGATTGACGTCGTAGCTGTCGGTCTGCTGCGGACGGTAGTCATGCCAATCAAAGCGGACGCCGGGCGTCAGCGAAAAACCGGTATCGCCAAATGCCACGCGATCCTCAACGTAGAAGCCCAGCCGGGTGCTGTCGATATCCGGGAATTCTGACTGCGTGCGTGCACTGCCAGTCGTAGGTGCGACGATAACATAGGAACCTGCCGTAGACATCGCTGCGTCAAAGCCGAATGCCCAACGATGCTGCAGATAGCCGCCATCCACGGTGCCAACTGCGCCGCCAGTCAAGCCGAACGTGCTGTCATCAAGCTGGTTGTCGCGCAAGTATGGCAAGCGGCTAGCCCTGACGATACCCTCGGCACCAGCGTGCTTTTCCAGTCCCTGCCAATAGCCGGTCGCAAAGGCGGAATCGACAAGACCGCCAGGCACAGGGGCCTCGTATTTGTAGTCCAGTGAAACGCGCGAACGCGTGGTCTCATCGTTGCCGAAAAACTCACCGGGCAGATAAGTACTTGCCACCGGTGCCACGCTCCAGGATGTCATCATATCGGAGTGCGCGTCGCGGTTATAGCGCTCGGCAGTCAGACCAATTCTGTGGCCGCGTTCGAGGTCGTGCCGGATCTTGAACAGAAGGTTGTTCTGGTCATAATCAAGCGGGTTCGGTTCCGTCCGCGCCCTGTAGAGCTCATCTATGTTGCCCTTTGAATCTGTCTCATGGCCAACCTTGTATGCGCCCTGCAGAAGCACAGAGGTTGCTCCCGCGCGGGCTGCACCGGCAAGCGAGCCGCCAATGCTGTTGTCTCTGCTGTCATAGGTGAGTTTGGTGAGACCACCCAGAGTGCGGCCTTCAAGCAGAAGATCTTCCGGCTCCAGGGTGCGTAAAACAATCGCACCACCCATCGCACCCGAACCGATGCGTGACGAGTCCGATCCACGCACGACGTCAGCGGCTGACAGGGAGGAGAAATCGAAGCTGGAGCCACCGCCGTTAGAGTTGGTGACCGACTGCGACGAACCGCGTGCGAAGTTCTCCAGATAGGGGATTGGAATACCATCCACGACAGTGACCACGCGCGGCCCGGCGAGGCCGCGAATTGCAGGGCCGTCTGTCAATTTCGAATATTCAACACCCGGCTCGGTCGTGTTGCCAAGGTCGGAGATCGAGCCAATTTCGCGCTTGCGCACCTGCTCGGCTGTGGTCTGCGTTGCCAGCGGCGTGTCAGATTTCGCGTCTGCTGGTTTTTTCTTCGCTGGTGCTCCACCCCGCACGACCACCTCGCCGAGGTCTGCGTCCTGGGCATAAGCCCCGGCGGAAAGTGAAATGCCAATTGCCGAAACGCCAAGCAGAAGCGCCAGCCTGAAACCGCCAAGACCCATAGTCTTCCCCCGAAGGATGCAGAAGCTGGCTCGCGACGATCGCTTGCTTGCCGTGAATTTCGATGCGATGGACAGGTTTAACTTGACTGTACGTGTCCACTATAGCACTGGCTTATTAAACCTGACAAAACGAGTCAACACATCGAAAGTCGACTTCCATAGCGCCGCGAAACATGTTGCCAAATGGCGACAGGCGCCCGGAAGCAGGGAGACGGACAATGAAGCCTACGCCGGAACAGATCAGAGCCGCGCGGCTGGAGAACCCCAAGCTGCGCGAGCGCGACCTTTCCACCAACCTCGGTATCTCTGAACTGGAGCTGCTGGCGGCGCATACGGGCGACGGCGTAACCCGGCTGAACCCGGAAGTGGCAGAGCTGCTGCGCGGGCTGGAGGCTGTCGGCGAGGTGATGGGCCTGACCCGCAACGAGAGCGCAGTGCACGAGAAGATCGGCCTCTACGACAAGATGTCAGGCGGCGACCACGCGATCATGTTCCTTGGCGAGAATATCGATCTGCGGATTTTCCCCGGCGTGTGGAAGCATGCCTATGCGGTGGAGAAAGCCGACGAGAACGGCGTGCGCCGCTCCTTGCAATTCTTCGATGCAACTGGCGATGCCGTCCACAAGGTGCATCTGCGGCCGGCATCCAACGTCGAGGCCTTTCTGGAACTGGTTGGCCGGCATGTCGCCGAAGACCAGAGCCAGGTGGTCGATGTGCAGCCAATCGAGAAGAAAGACGCCGAGCCCTCCTCGGCGACTGTGGAGGAGCTGCGCGAACGCTGGAGCAAGCTGACCGACGTGCACCAGTTCTTCGGCCTCCTGAAGGCGTTGAAGATTTCGCGGCGTGAGGCAATCCACAAGGTGGGCGAGGATTATGCCTGGCAGTTGGGCAAGGACGCGGTGACCTCGCTGCTGCACCGCTCGGCAGAGACCAAAGTCCCGATCATGGTGTTCATCGGCAATCGCGGCTGCATCCAGATCCATTCCGGGCCGGTGGCCAACATCATGCCGATGGGGCCGTGGATCAACGTGATGGACGAGACGTTCCACATGCATCTGCGCACAGACCACATCAAGGAAGCCTGGGGCGTGCGCAAGCCGACCTCTGACGGCCACGTTACCTCTGTCGAGGCCTATGATGGCGAGGGCAATCTGATCGTGCAGTTCTTCAGCAAGCGCAAGGAAGGCAATACCGAGCGCGACGAGTGGCGTGCGCTGGTCGAGGACCTGCCGCGTGCTTCCGACAAGAACGCAGCCTGACTGTTTGACGCTGCCGAAGAGTCGGCATCACGCCTTAGGAGATGACAATGCGTATCCGGGTTCTTGCCGCTGCCCTGCTGCTGACCGCCAGCTTTGCGCAGGCCGATGAAGTCACCACGCTCAGCGACACGTCGCGTGTCGTGGCAATTGGCGGGGCGGTAACGGAGATCGTGTTCGCGCTGGGCGAGGAGAACAAGCTGGTCGGGCGCGATTCCACCAGCGTTTACCCGGAAGGCGCGTTCAAGCTGCCTGACGTCGGCTATATGCGCCAGCTGTCGGCGGAAGGCGTGCTTTCAATCAACCCGACCGGCATCATCGCGCTGCAGGGCAGCGGGCCGAAGGAAGCCGTCGACGTGCTGAAGAAGGCCAGCGTGCAGTTCGTCGAGATCCCCGAGACCTACGATCATGCCGGTATTCTGAAGCGCATCGAGATTGTCGGCAAGGCGCTTGGCGAGGAGGCCAAGGCTGCCGAGTTGATCAAGACAACCGACGAAAAGCTCAAGGCTGCCGAGGCCGCCACTGCGAACATCAAGGAGCGCAAGCGCGTGCTGTTCGTGCTGTCGCTCAAGGGCGGCAAGGTGCTTGCCTCGGGCGATGGCACGGCGGCCAGCGGCATCATCGATCTGGCAGGCGCGGTGAACGCGGTCGGCGGTTTCCCCGGCTACAAGCAACTGTCCGACGAGGCGATCATCACGGCCAGGCCGGACGTCGTGCTGATGATGGATCGCAGCGGCAATCACGGTGCGCCGCCAGCCGAAGACCCATTCGCGAACCCGGCGCTCGCAGCAACCCCTGCTGCGGAAGGCAAGAAGCTGATCCGCATGGACGGCGCCTACCTGCTTGGCTTCGGTCCACGCACAGCGGACGCTATCAAGGATTTCGCTGTCGCGCTCTATGGCGACCAGACCTCGCAGTAAGAGCGGTCAGTGTCGAGCCAGGCAGAACCTCTCTCCACAGGCGCCTCGCGCAGCGCCCGGACTGAGGGCGACCGCACCCATGCAGCCCGGCTGACAGTGTTGCTGTTGGCCCTGCTGCTGGCTGCCACGATGATGTTTTGCCTGACTGCCGGCGCATCGGATGCGTCGGCAACGACGATCCTGCTCGACCTTATGGGGCGGTCCGATGCTGTCTCGCTGCGTGACCGCGTGATCATTTATGACATCCGCCTGCCGCGCGTGCTGATGGGTGTGCTTGTCGGGGCTGCTCTCGCAGTTTCTGGCGCAGTCATGCAGGGGTTGTTTCGAAATCCGCTGGCTGACCCTGGCCTCGTTGGCGTGTCCGCTGGTGCCGGTCTTGGTGCGGTGTCGGTGATCGTGCTGGGCGGGACATTGCTGGCACCGCTGACGGCTGCGCTTGGTATTCTTACCTTACCGCTGTCAGCCTTTTTCGGTGGGCTCATCACCACGATGATCCTGTATCGGGTGGCGACGCGGCGCGGGCAGACTTCGGTTGCCACCATGTTGCTGGCAGGCATTGCGCTGGCCGCCCTGTCCGGTGCGCTGACGGGCGTGCTGATCTTCATGGCGGATGATCGCCAGTTGCGCGATCTGACCTTCTGGGGACTGGGTTCCCTGGCTGGCGCGACATGGATCAAGATCGCGTCGATCAGCCCGATTGTGATCGCCGCCCTTGCCGTGACACCCTTTCTGGCGCGGGGCCTGAACGCCCTTGCGCTTGGCGAAACTACAGCCAACCACCTGGGCATTCCGGTGCAGCGGCTGAAATATGCTGCCATCGTGTCAGTGGCCGCCGCTGTAGGGGCGTCGGTTGCGGTCAGCGGCGGCATCGGCTTTGTCGGCATCGTGGTGCCGCATTTGCTGCGCCTCGCGATCGGTCCTGACAACCGCTACCTGCTGCCAGCCTCGGCACTGCTCGGCGCATCCTTGCTGCTGCTGGCGGATGCGGTTGCGCGCACCATCGTGGCGCCGGCGGAGCTGCCCATCGGCATTGTGACGGCGCTGTTTGGTGCGCCGTTCTTCCTGTGGATACTGCTGCGCAAGCGCGGAGTGCTGGACCTGTGATCAAGATTCAGGACGTATCTGCCAGGATTGGATCGAAGACAATTATTTCTGGCGTGAGCTTCACGGCAGAACCCGGGCGCTTCACGGCCATCCTCGGACCGAATGGCTCGGGCAAGACAACGCTGCTGCGGGCGATTTCAGGTGACCTGCCCTATGGCGGGTCCATCACGCTGAACGGGCACGAGATCAGCGCGATGCGGCCAGCCGAGCAGGCTGGCTACCGCGCCGTGTTGCCCCAGGCGAATACGCTGTCCTTTCCGTTCACCGTCCATGAGATCGTACGGCTCGGCATAACCGGTGGGCGCTCCGGGCTTTCACAACGTGACGCCGGAAGGCTGCCGGAACAGGCGCTGGCGCGGGTCGACCTGTCGGGATTTTCGGGACGGTTCTACCAGGA
Organism: uncultured Mesorhizobium sp.; assembly: GCA_964480545.1. Classification (GTDB taxonomy): domain Bacteria; phylum Pseudomonadota; class Alphaproteobacteria; order Rhizobiales; family Rhizobiaceae; genus Mesorhizobium_G. Next base: position 9,233 of record CAYZQP010000096.1, read on the forward strand.
ACTCTCCGGCGGCGAGCAGCAGCGTGTGCAACTGGCGCGGGTGCTGTGCCAGGTGTGGGAGCCAGTGCTGGACGGCGTGCCGCGTGCGCTGTTGCTGGATGAGCCGGTGTCCAGTCTCGACATCCGCCACCAGCTGGCGATCCTGCAACTGGCCCGCGACTATGCCGAGGCCGGCGGCTGTGTGGTTGCGATCCTGCACGATCTGAACCTCGCGGCAATGTTCGCCGACCACATGGTGGTGATGCGACAGGGCCAGCTGTTTGCACAGGGTGCGCCGGGCGAGGTTATCGGCGACGCGCTCATCGAAGACGTGTTCGGCTGCCGGCTCAAGGTTGCAGCTACGCCGGGTGCCGGACAGCCATTCGTGCTGCCGCAGAGCTGGCAGATTTGAACGGTCAGCGTGTCAGGCGGATCGCCTGATCGCCACCCGTAGCCGCGGATCGACAATCCGCACCGGTGACGAAATACTCGAAGTCGGTATCCCCGACGGTACCCTGGGTGCCGTTGGCACCGTCTTCCCACTTGTGGTGGCCAACCATGCCGCACTCAATCAACGCGGCGCCCGTCAGCGGTCTGGACTGCCGCTGAGGTGGAGCCCACTTGCTGCGATCAACATCGGGGTCGTTCATGCTCGAAAACATGCGGCCGGCGATGGTCATTTCATTGGTTGCTGCAGTCTTGTTGAACGAGTCTTTCGGCGTCCCGTAATTGCGCAACGTCGCGTTGATCAACGAATCGGAGGAGGTGATCTCGTATTTCAAGGCAATCTCAACAAAGTCGGTGAGGTCTGCCGTCACCTTCGAGTCTGCCACGTCAACGGACTCGGTCTGACCGTCTGGCGTGGTCCTTTGGTAGGTACAGGTCAGGTGGCCCTTCATGTCACCTGAGGTTGATGTACATTCCCGCTTCAGTTCCGGCTGGGCAGTGGAGCCGATGTACCTGCTCACGGTGGTGTTTGCCCTGCCCGATGACAGGAAGTCATAGTCGATTGACAGGACCGGCTCCCAGGGGCCCGAGGTGGTTCTGCGGCCCACCAAAGTCGCTGTTTTGTCCCACTCGCCCGAGATGCCGCCGAGTTCAAAGATTGCGCTGCCGGGCGTTTCAGATCCCAGCCGCATACTCACCTCGGCACGTACCGCGATAGAGACCTCGTCGCGGCCGAAGAAATTTGCAAAAGTTGTTTTTTGCTTCGCTGAAGCGCTCCCCTGGACGCTGATCAAACCATCAACGTCGCGCACCTCGGTGACAAGGGCATCGCCGACACCCAGGTTCGCCTTGTAGAGTTCAGTCAGCCGGGTCTGAAGCAGTGCCTTGTCGGTTGTCCTGTCACGTGCAGCACCGAGCAGCGCCGCATCGAGCGCCTGAGACATTTCCGCGCGAACGCGAGACGCATTTGAATCGTCCACGGCGAGCCCAACAGCCGGCACCATCGCCATCAGTGCGATTGCTGTGATTATTGCAAAATTGCCGCGCGTATCCTGCGCGAATTCGTGAAGCAGGAAAGGCTTCTTCATTCTTCAAATACCCAAAAACTCAAGACCCGTCGTTGCTTTAAACTCGGACGCGTAACCTTAAGGTTGAGATTGTATATTCAATTGTACTAATTTTCTGTCAACTGATTCGATGTGTATCTGGCTCAGTGATTATGCGAACCGTTCTTTGGACGCAGGCTCTGCAAGTATCTCGGGATCTCTGTCTGCGGCATCGGGCGCGAGAAATGATAACCCTGCATTACCTTGCAGCCGAGTTCCCTGAGTACCTCCACCTGATCCGGCGTCTCCATGCCCTCGGCGATACACTCGAGGTCGAGGTCGCGTGACATGCCGAGGATGGTCTGCACAAGCTGGCGAGCCTTCTGCTCGGTGACGATGTCATTGACGAAGCTGCGGTCAATCTTGATCTTGTCGAGCGGCAGCCGGTAGACGTAATTCAAGCTTGAGTAGCCCACGCCGAAATCGTCGAGCGATATCTGCGCGCCGAGTGCCTTGAGGAGGCGGATCGATTCCTCGGCCTGGCTGAAATCCATCAGCAGCGCTGTTTCAGTGATCTCGAAGGTGATGCGTGCCGGGTCGAAGCCGCTGTGGCGAACGATGGAAACCACCTGGAGTGCGGTCGGCGGCGAGATCAGATCGCGGATCGACAGATTGAAGGTCAGGTGGATGTCGCTGGGCCAGCGCGCTGCAGCTTCCAGCGCCTTGCGCAGCAGAACCTGGGTGATGCGGCTGATCAGTTCGCTGCGCTCAACAATCGGAATGAACACGCCCGGCGAGACCTCGCCGAATTCCGGGCTGCGCCAGCGCGCCAGAGCCTCGAAAGCAATCGGGCGGCCGCGCTCCACATCCATGACCGGCTGGAACACCATATAGAGCTCGGCGTCGAGATCGGCAGTCTTGAGCGCCTGCTCCAACTGGCTGGTCTTGCGCAGTTCGACCTCGTGCTCCTGCGAGAACATGACCGGGCGGCCGCGCCGATGCTGCTTGGCATGGAAGAGTGCGAAGTCGGCGCGCTCGTAAAGTGTCAGGGCGTTCTTGCCTTCCGGAAAGGTGGCAAAGCCAATCGACCCCGAGATATTGGCAACGGCACCAAGTGCCTCGTAGGGCTTTTCGAGGTGCTGGCAAAGCATATGGCCGAAGTCGAGAACCTCGCTCACGCCGCGTCCCTCATCCATGACGATGGCAAATTCGTCGCCGGCCAGACGGGCGACAAAGGCGCGGCCATGGCACAAGGATTTGAGCCGCTGCGCCACCTGCACCAGAACCTCGTCGCCGACGATATGGCCGTAGAGATCATTGACCGCCTTGAAGCCGTCGAGGTCAACGACACCGACGACGAAGCGCTCGTCCGGATAGGCGCTTTCGGTGCGATAGTTCACGTGCTCGAAGAAGCGCCTGCGGTTAGGCAGCGAGGTCAGCATATCTGTTTCGGCAAGACGGGCGTTCTCCTCGCTGAGTTCCTTCATGCCCTCGCGCGTGACGACGACATTCTCGTACTCCTTCGAGAAGCTGTAGAGCACGAAGGTCATGATCGTTGCGATTGCCAGCAAGTTGAAGGCGATGGCGATGCTGGTGCGATCTCCGGATGAGAGCAGATAGAAGGAGATCGGAACGACGGAGATGAACATCATCGCCGACGCAACCGCCCTTAGATGGATCAGCAGGAGGTTTGCCATGAAGGTCGTGGCCACGACGATCAGCATGTGGGTGCGGGTGTCGGCGTCGCCTGTGCGCAGCAGGATGAGCGCCCAGACGGTGCAGATCACTGCCAATGCGATGCCGACAATCGACTGAATGCGGGTGATGCGGATGTTGTCTTCGTCGCTGCGCTCGGGCGGGCGCCTGCGCCAGAAAAGCAGTCTCACACATGCAATGACCGAGGCGATCACCGGGAGCCAGAGCGTGAGCCAGACCGGCTCCTTGCCGTAGTTCACGTAGGCAATTGTGAGGCAATCAACAATGAGGATGGAATACATCAAGGGAACGCGGTGACGAATTCCCTCAAGATGCGCGCGTCTTATGATTGCCGCATAGGATCTCTTACGCACTGTGTCCCACATCAACCTCTCTCGCAGCAATCACAACAGTGATCCGTTCATGATTGCAACCCGCTATCGTTGGTTGAGCCCGTACACGAACAGCAATCGGAAGAGTCTGTTGAAAGCACGCAACAAAAAAGGCGCGACCAAAGCCGCGCCCTTTGAATTTGAGGAACTCTGCTAACGCTTGGAGCAGAGCGCCCTCACGGGCATGCTGCTCCAACTATTTGTTTCGGCGCATGATGTTTGTCCGAAAAGTCTGCAACTTTTCGGCATCATGCTCAGGCAGCGTCTTCA
>CAYZQP010000097.1:0-5796 GCA_964480545.1 uncultured Mesorhizobium sp.
CTTCAGGATCGCAAACATCAGCTCCTGCTTGCGCATCACGCTGGCATTCTCGACCTCAAGCGATTCCGCAAACGCGATCAGATCAGTCGGTTTCTTGTTCTTGAATTCGGTAAGTTTCATTTCCTGCATGGGGCAGAACCTAAGGAGGCTAGGGGAGAGATTGAGCGTCGTAGTGGCTTTGCGGCCGGGCCGTCGAACAGACTGGACGAGGCTTACGCTGAAGGAGAGGTCCGCTTCATACCGCCGGGCCCTCGAAAGGGCAAGACCATTCTCACTGGAACGGCTTCACAATCACGAGTACGACAATGATGACCATCAGCACCGCCGGGACCTCGTTCATGATCCGCCAGAAGCGCGCTGACCGGGTGTTGCGATCCTCGGCAAACGCCCTGACCGCACCTGACAGATGGCCATGGATACCCGACAAAACAAGGACAGCCGCCAGCTTTGCGTGCAGCCAGCCGCCCTGAAACTCATAGATGCGCCAGGCAAGCCACAGTCCCAGCACCCAGGTCAGCATCATCGCCGGGTTGATGATCCCGCGCAGCAGCCGGCGCTCCATCACCTTGAAGGTCTCTGACTGCACCGAGCCCTTCTCCGCATCGACGTGATAGACAAACAACCGGGGCAGGTAGAGCATCCCGGCCATCCACGAGATCGCCCCGATCACATGGAATGCCTTGACCCAGTCCGCATAAGCCGGGCTGACCAGAAGAAACAGCGCCACAGTCGCAGCCGCAAGGATCACCAGCGCGACGACCATCCGCACCATCGCCTGCCTGCCTGAGGTCTGCGTGCCCGAGGTCTGCGCTGGTTCGCTCACGCCGCGCCTCGCACCCGTGCGATCATCGCCTCTACATGCGCGATCGGCGTCTCCGGCACGATGCCGTGCCCAAGGTTGAACACCAGCGGCCCATCGCGAAGATGTGTCAGAATATTGCTCACCCCGGCATCCAGCGCCTCGCCACCGGCTACCAGCCTCAGAGGATCGAGATTGCCTTGCACAGCCCCCTCGGCCTGCAGCGCCTTGATCTGTGTCATCGGCATGGTCCAGTCGCATCCCAGCGCCGTCACGCCGGTCGCCTGCCGGTAGCCGGCATAGAGCGCACCGGCACCTCGCGGGAACCCGATGATCGGCACATCCGGGTGAACTGCCCGCACCTTGTCGACGATCCGCTTCACTGGCGCGATACAGCACCACTCGAAGGCGACGTCATCGAGCACGCCAGCCCAGCTGTCGAAAATCTGCAGCACGTCGGCGCCGGCATCAACCTGGCGAATGAGATAGTCTGCAGACCAGTCGGCCAAAATCCCGAGCAGCCGCGCCATTTCCTGCGGATGCCGGTGCGCAAACAGCCGGGCAGGGGCCTGATCCGGTGTTCCGTGCCCGGCAATCATATAGGTCGCCAGTGTCCACGGCGCCCCGCAAAAACCGATAAGCGTCGTCTCCGCAGGCAATTCCACGCGCAGCCGTTTCACCGTCTCGTATACTGGTGCCAGATTCACGTGAAACTTTTCGCCATCCAGCCGCTCAATCTCCTCGACCCGGATCGGCGTCATCACAGGACCACGACCTTCCTCGAAGCGAAGGTCACGCCCCAGCGCATGTGGCACCACGAGAATATCCGAAAACAGGATCGACGCATCAAAGCCAAAACGCCGGATCGGCTGCAATGTCACTTCAACTGCAAAGTCCGGATTGTAGCAAAGATCCAGGAAGCTCCCGGCCTTCTGCCGTGCTGCCCGATACTCCGGCAGATAGCGCCCGGCCTGGCGCATCATCCAGATCGGAGGTGGAAAGACGGTTTCGCCGTTCAGCACATCCAGAACGGCTCTCTTCACTGCCATGACACTGTCCCTGGTCAGTCTTCCCTATAATAAATTCTATAGAGAAAGACTCTTTTGATTCTATGACTCTGTTGGAATCGGGATCGCAACTCTTTCCCCAAAACCACGCGCAGCGGCCAGTCCGCATCTTGTCGCGGCTTCCTGAACAGGCCCATGTGAACAATGTGGATCGTGTCAATAAAGGAAATAGATTCAGCCAGTTGCGGAAAGCTCCAACCACCAGCCTGATCACCCGGTGTGGACAGTTTCACTCATCCACGATTCTGTCCCCAACAGTGTCCTTTGGCGTTGCGACCCCCTGAATTGTGGACAACCAGCGATCTGATACAGTCGCTCACTCGCCCGGCGGTCCGTTCTCCCGCTTTATCCACACCAGCCCACAGAGCCCCTGAAAAAGCGTGAACAAGCCCCAGAACTACTTCCATCTGCACCTGATTTCTGACGCGACCGGCGAGACTCTGCTGGCCGCCGGCCGCGCCGCCTCGGCGCAGTACAAGGAAGCCCGCGCCATCGAGCACATCTATCCGCTGATCCGCACGGAAAAGCAGCTGGTGAAAGTGTTCGAGGATATCGAGGAGGAGCCCGGTATCGTGCTCTATACCGTCGTCGATCAGGCACTCAGCCGCATCATTGACGAACGTTGCGCAGCACTGGGTCTCCCATGCGTTTCCGTACTGGAACCGGTATTGACCGTGTTCCAGACTTTTCTGGGCGCGCCCGCCGGCAGAAGGGTAGGGGCCCAGCATGTGCTCGACGCCGACTATTTCAAACGCATCGACGCGCTGAACTTCACCATGGAGCACGATGACGGCCAGATGCAGCATGATCTGGACGATGCCGATATCGTGCTGATCGGCATTTCGCGGACCTCGAAGACCCCGACCAGCATCTACCTTGCCAACCGCGGCTACAAGACTGCCAACATCCCCATCGTGCTGGGCGTCCCGCTGCCGCCGAGCCTCATCGAGGTGCGCGGCCCTCTGGTGGTCGGGCTGATTGCCACGGCAGAACGCATATCGCATGTCCGCCAGAACCGCTTGCTCGGCTCGAGCATGGGCTTTGACCCCAACAGCTATGCCGACCGTTCCCAGATATCCGAAGAGCTCGCCTATGCTCGCCAGCTCTGCACGCGCCACAACTGGCCGATCATCGACGTCTCCCGCCGCTCCATCGAGGAGACGGCCGCAGCCGTCGTTGCGCTCAGACCCAACAAACGATAGGCGGGACCGATGACAGACAAGCTCATTCTGGCCTCCGGCAGCCGTTTCCGGCAGGCGCTCCTATCCAATGCCGGCGTTACCTTCGAGGCCGTCCCGGCAGATATAGATGAGCGGGCCGTCGAAGCCCCGCTGCGGGATGTCTCGCCCGAAGACGTCGCTTCCGTTCTGGCCGAGGCCAAGGCGCTGGATGTCAGCGGGCGCCATCCTGGCGCGCTGGTGTTGGGCTGTGACCAGACGCTGTCGCTGGGTGACGAGATCCTGCACAAGGCACCAGACATGGAGGCGGCCCGCCGCAAACTGCTGAAACTCGCAGGCAGGACCCATCATCTCAACAGCGCTCTGGTGCTGGTGCGTGATGGCGAAACGCTGTGGCGCCATGTTGCAATTGCCGCCATGACGATGCGCCCGCTGACACCGGAGTTCATCGGGCGCTATCTCGCCAGGGTCGGCGATGACGCGCTCGCCACCGTCGGTGCCTATGAGATCGAGGGCCTGGGCATCCAGCTCTTCGACAAGGTCGAGGGCGATTACACAACGATCATCGGCCTGCCGCTGCTTCCTCTCCTGGCGGAGCTGCGCACACGGGGCGTTATCGATGGCTGAACTCCGGGCCTTCGTGTGTGGCCACCCCATTGCCCACAGCCGCTCGCCGATGATCCACCGGCACTGGCTCGCCGATCATGGCATCGGCGGCAGCTATGAAGCCATTGACGTGGCACCGGAAGCCTTCCCGGCCTTCCTCGCGGGATTGCGGCAGAATGGCTTTGTCGGGGGAAATGTCACCATTCCCCACAAGGAGGCCGCCTTCCGTCTTGTCGAACGTCGCACCCCCGAGGCCGAGGCCATTGGCGCCGTCAACACGCTCTGGCTCGAAGATGATGTGCTGTGGGGCACCAACACCGATGCCTACGGCTTCATTGCCAACCTCGATGAAACTGCCCGCAATTGGGATCGCCAGCCACGAACCGCCGCGATCATCGGGGCAGGGGGCGCATCACGTGCTGTTGTCTATGGCCTGCGCCAGCGCGGCTTCAACGACATCCGCATCCTGAACCGCACGCTGGAACGGGCAAAGGAGCTTGCCGCCAGCTTTGGCGAGACAGTGTCGGCGCACAGCCTTGCCAGCGCGCCGGAAACCCTCGGCGGCGCAAGTCTGGTCGTCAACACGACGGCACTTGGTATGTCCGGCAAAGGCGACAGTGACACAAGCCTGCCGGTCGACCCCCGACACATCGACGCCAATGCGCTGGTCACCGATATTGTCTACGTGCCCATCGAGACGCCGTTTCTTGCTGCCGCGCGGCGTTGCGGGCTGCGCACCGCCGATGGCCTCGGCATGCTCCTGCATCAGGCGGTGCCCGGCTTCGAGCTCTGGTTTGGCCGCCGCCCGAAGGTTCGCGACGAGCTGCGCCAGAAGATCATTGCCGACATCGAGAGCCACGCATGACCGTCATTCTCGGCCTCACCGGCTCCATCGGCATGGGCAAGTCGACCACCGCCAGGATGTTTCGCGAGGCCGGTATCCCCGTCCATGATTCGGATGAGGCGGTACACCGGCTCTATGCCGGCAAGGCCGCGCCGCTGATCGAGGCTGCCTTTCCCGGGTCGGTTGTCGATGGTGTGGTTGACCGCGAACTGCTGGGCAAACAGGTGATCGGCAAACCCGAAGCTCTGAAGCGGCTTGAGGCCATTATCCACCCGCTGGTGCGCGCCGATGCCGATGCCTTCATCTCTGGCCATCGCGAAACCGCAACGCCCATCGTCATGCTGGACATCCCCCTGCTGTTCGAGACCAACGGTCGCGGCCGTGTCGACAAGGTTGTCGTCGTCAGCGCGCCGGCCGGGGTACAGCGCGAGCGTGTGCTTGCCCGGCCAGGCATGACCCCGGAGAAGTTCGAGGCTATCCTTACCCGCCAGACGCCGGACGCCGAAAAGCGTCGTCTGGCAGATTTTGTCATCGAAACCGGTGAAGGTCTCGACGCAGCGCGCCGGCAGGTTCACGCGATTGTCGCCCGACTTCGCGGGGAAATCGCAAGCCAGTAAGCCGTTTTGCCTTTGTGATCGCGGCCCGCGCCGCTACGATTCACGTGAAACACCCGGCTGATTCCATGCGCGAAATCATTTTTGACACCGAAACCACGGGCCTTGACCCACGGCTGGACCGTATCATCGAGATCGGTGCAATCGAGCTGGTGAACCGCTTCCCGACGGGTCGCGTGTTCCACGAGTACATCAACCCGGAAGGCCGCAAGATTGATGTCGAGGCGCAGGCCGTGCATGGCATCAGCATGGACGCGCTGGCGGACAAGCCGCGCTTTGCCGATATCGTTGACCGGTTCATCGATTTCTTCGACGGCGCGAAGCTCGTCGCGCATAACGCGGCGTTCGACATGGGCTTCGTCAATGCCGAGCTGGAGCGGCAGGGGCAGCCCCTGGTTGACCCGCTGCGCGTTGTCGATTCGCTGGCAATTGCCAAGCGCCGCCACCCGATGGGTCCAAATTCGCTTGATGCGCTATGCCGCCGCTATGGCATCGACAACAGCCATCGCACGAAGCACGGCGCTTTGCTCGATGCCGAACTGCTGGCCGAGGTCTATATCGAGCTCGCCGGCGGCCGTCAGTCATCGCTCGTCCTGGAGATTTCGCAGGCAGGCACGGTCAACGGCGCGGCGCTCGCAATCATCGACATCAAGCCGCGCGCGACGCCCCTGCCTTCGCGGATTTCAAC
>CAYZQP010000097.1:5806-12933 GCA_964480545.1 uncultured Mesorhizobium sp.
GCTGGCGGCACATCAGCAACTCGTCGCCGCGCTCGGAGAGAACGCCATCTGGCGAAAACTTCAGTCAGCCGATGCGCCGGGGCGCGAGGTGCGTTGAATAGACCAGAATGCGGTCGCTGAATTGTTGCGTCAGCCGCTGCATCAATCGCTCACCCTGCGCGGCATCGAGATGCTCTGTCGGCTCGTCCAGTAGCATGATCGGGCTGGGGGAAAGCCAGCACCGCGCAAGATTGAGCCTCTGTGCTTCACCAAGCGAAAGCATGTCCTGGCTGATCCACGCATCAAGTCCGCCGGCCAGCCGAATGCGCTCTGCCAGTTCCACTGCCTCAAGAGCATCCCACAAGGCCACATCGGAACTGTCATTGGCGAAAAGGTTGGCACGAACCGTGTCCGTCAACACGGCCGCGTCATGCAGTCCGAGCGTCGACAGGGTCTGACGCTCGCCTGGCGTCAGCGGCTGATTGTCGGCGAAAAGCACGTCATCGCCAATCCAGCCGGCGATCTGCTTGAGCCTGCTTGTCTTGCCTGACCCGCTGGGGCCGGCCAGCACCAGGGGTGTACCACTCCGGACAACCAGCGGCTCGGCCTCGCCGATCAGCCGGCCATCCGGCGCGCGGCATTGCAGCCCGCCATGGCTCAGCATCCGGATCTGTCGAGGCGCAGCGTTGCGCCGCGGCGTCCTGTGTCCGCCCGTCGGCATCACACGTTCGGCCGCGCGTCGTCGCACCCGGGCCATCTGGATGCGGGAGATGCCTGAAAGCGTCTCCCCCAGCGCCAGCCAGGCGAAAGCAACGAACATCGGACCGAGCAGATCCGCGCCCCGCCAGCCTGCAAACCACGCACCACCCATAACCGTCAGGCAGGCGACAGGACCGAAGCCCGAGGCCAGCGCATCCACACCGGCCTGGCGCCGGCGGATGGCGAGCGCTGCCCGGGCAGCCTCCTCCATGTCGCCCTGCACCCTGGTGCTTTGCCGCCCCCACGCATGCTCGGCCCGCAAGGGAATGGCCGACGCCATGGCTGCTCCAAGTCGGCGCGCACTTCTGCGTCTGCACGACCGTGCAATCTCCCATCCCATGGCGTCGGCCTTTGCTGTGCGCCAGCTCGCAAGGAGCGTCGCAAGCAGCAATGCCGTAATTGGCAACAGCGCAATTGGCGCCAGCCAGGCGGTCGCGGCCAGGGCGCAGATGATCCCGAAGCCAAGCGTCAGCGCCGGAAGCTGCGCCCGCAGCCGCTCGTAATCTATGTCCTCGACATCATCGATATAGTCCGCAAGCCGCGCCTCGTCGCCGAGCTGCCAGCCCGCACGCAGCACCTCCGGAGCGCCTGCCATTGATGAAAACAGGCGCACGCGCCGCTCGACCTGATCTGTCAGTGCGGCCTTGTGCCCGGCCAGCCGCTCGCCATATCTGGCTGCCGTGCGTCCGATGGCGAACAGCCGGATGAAAGCCGACGGGGCGTGAAAGTTGAAAACGAGCGCCGCGCTCGTCAGCCCTGCAATCGCCACAGACCCCAGAAACCATGCGGAAACACCGGCCAGCAGCACGCCGCACAACAACGCGGCAAAGGCAAAGCCGGTGGCAAGTCTCCAGTAGCGACCAGCAATGTTGTCCATCACGCAGCCGCCTCCACGTTCCTGCCAGCGCCGAGGCGGATCACCACATCCGCAGCATCCGCCAGCGCCTCATCATGCGTTGCGGCGAGAACCAGACGACTGGCAGAGGCACCCTTCAACGCGCGCAGGACCGCCGCCGCAGATTGTGCGTCGAGCTTCGCGGTTGGCTCGTCGGCGATAACAGGCAGGTCGCGCAGCAGCGCTCTGACGACGGAGACGCGCAGCCGCTGCCCCCCGGAGAGATTGTCTCCGCCTTCTGCAATCTCCGCATCGAGCCCGCCGGGAAGCAGGTCCGGGAGCCCGACGCTGCGTGCCACCTGCTCCAGCCGGTTTCCGGGCAAAACACTCTCAACGGCCTCCTCAACGGAAATGACATCCCGCAGCCGGCCCCCGGCGATGTAGCAATCCGTTGATACCCAGCTCACCGGCCCCGTGAGAACTGGCTGCGGCTTGCCGCTATCGACCGGCTCCAGTCCGGCTATCCGCCGCAGCAGGGTCGATTTGCCGACGCCGCTTGGTCCGACAATCGCGACCAGGCCTTTCTCCGGAAGCTGCACGCCTATCCGCTCGAGAGCCGCGACGGAGACCGGCGTCACCTCCGGTGGGTTCAGCAGGCGGTCCATCGCATCGGCGGCGGCATTGCCTTCGGCCTTGGCGTGATACTGTTCGGAGAAGCGGCGGAACGGCGCGAAATAGTCAGGCGCAATCATCAGGATGAACAGGCTCTGCCACAGCTCCAGATTGGAGAAGCCTGGAACCATCGCCAGTTTCAGGTGCCCGAGGCCGAGGAACACAGCCAGCATAGCGATCGACAGCGAGGCAAAGAAGTCGATGATCGCCGCGTTGATGAAGGCAATGCGCAGCACAGACATCGTGTTCGCGGCATAGGCCTCCAGCCGCTGCGCAAGCTTCAGCTCCTCGCGGGCGGTACCGTGGTTGGCGATGATGGTTGGCAGCGTGCGGACGCGGTCGGCAAACTGCCCGGCCAGACGCCCGAAAGCGCGCTCCTGTTCATCGGCACGACGGCGAATACTCTCGCCGACCAGCGCGAAGAAGATGATCATCACCGGCGTCAGAACGAGCATCAGCACCGCTGCCTGCCAGGACACCAGCACCAGCATTGCCGCAGCCATCAGCGGGCCGATCGCCATCATCAGGCTGGCAGCGCGATGGCCAATGACGAGTGCCGCCACCGCTTCAGGATGACGCTGCATGCTGACCACCACCTCGCCCGTGGGCATGGTCTGGACCTGGCGCGCCTGCATCGCATCGAGTCTGGCAAATGCGCTGGCGCGCAGCGCATCGGCAACCTGGGCTTCCGCGCCTGCCGCCCGGTACTCCGTCGCGTAGCCCGCCAGCACGGAGAGAACCAGCAAGCCGAGACAGACCGCAACCTGCTCGCCTGTCACCGCCTGCTGCATAACGAGCCGGCCAATGATGATCGCTGCCGAGGCAATGAACCCCAGCCGCAGCGCGGTTCTTGCCACCTGCAGCAGCATCACCGCGCGCAGGCCCCGTCGACCGGCGGCGCGCGCAAATTCAGGCGCTGCGAACCGGTCGCCAGGTGCTCCCCCCACATTCGGTCGCCGGGCCATGGTCATATGCCGTTTCTCGCATACACTAAACGCGCGAGATTTGATCCAGATCAAGTGACAGCCGGAAATGTTCCGCTACAGGCGGATGCAATCTGAAAGGACGTTCCCATGGTCGATCCGCTGCTCGTAGAGTTGTCGCGGCTGCAGTTTGCGCTGACAGCGCTCTATCATTTCCTGTTTGTGCCGCTGACGCTCGGCCTGTCGATCATGATTGCCATGATGGAAACGGTCTATGTCATGACCGGTCGCACCATCTGGCGCGACATGACGAAGTTCTGGGGCGTGCTGTTCGGCATCAACTTTGCGCTGGGCGTTGCCACCGGCATCACCATGGAATTCCAGTTCGGCATGAACTGGGCCTACTACTCGCACTATGTCGGCGACGTGTTCGGCGCGCCGCTGGCAATCGAGGGCCTGATGGCTTTCTTCCTGGAGGCGACCTTTGTCGGCCTGTTCTTCTTCGGCTGGGACAGGCTGTCCGCCCGTGCCCACATGATCGTGACCTGGCTGATGGCGCTTGGCACGAACTTCTCGGCGCTGTGGATCCTGATCGCCAATGGCTGGATGCAGAACCCCGTCGGCGCTGCCTTCAATGTCGACACGATGCGCATGGAGGTCACCGACTTCACGCAGGTTCTGTTCAACCCGGTCGCGCAGGCGAAGTTCGTCCACACCGTCTCCGCCGGCTATGTCTGCGGCGCGGTCTTCGTGCTCGGCGTCTCCGCCTGGTATCTCTTGCGCAGGCGTCATGTCGAACTGGCCAAGCGTTCCTTCGTCATAGCCTCGGCATTTGGTCTCGCCTCCTCGCTGTCCGTCATCGTGCTGGGCGACGAGAGCGGCTATGCACTGACCGATAACCAGAAGATGAAGCTCGCCGCCATCGAGGCCATGTGGGAGACCGAGCCGGCCCCTGCATCCTTCACGATCATCGGCATCCCCAGCAAAGAAGACAAGAAGACGCATTTCGCAATCCATGTCCCGTGGGTCATGGGCATCATCGGCACGCGCTCCTTCGACACCGAAATCCCGGGCATCGACGAACTGGTCGCGCATGCCGAGGAACGTGTTCGCGCTGGCATCCCGGCCTATGATGCGCTGGAGAAGCTGAAGCTCGACCGCAACGATCAGGCTGCCCGCGCAACCTTCGACGCCACCTCCAAAGACCTCGGCTACGCACTTCTGCTGAAGCAATATGTCGCCGATCCCCGCCTGGCCACCGAACAGCAGATCAAGGACGCCGCATGGTCGACCGTGCCAGGTGTGCCATGGCTGTTCTTCGGCTTCCGCATCATGGTCGGATGCGCCTTCCTGATGCTGATCCTGTTCGGCCTGTCGGCCTGGCACACCGCGCGCGAGGAGCAGGCACCCGACTGGCTGCTCAAGGCGGCGGTCTTTGCCATCCCGCTGCCGTGGATTGCCGCAGAGGTCGGCTGGTTCGTCGCCGAGTTCGGCCGCCAGCCCTGGATCATCGAGGGTGTGCTTCCAACCTTCCTCGCGACCTCGGAGCTTGGCATCTACAATCTGCTGCTCACCATCGCCGGCTTTACGCTGCTCTACGGCGTGCTGGCCGTCATCGAGGTCAAGCTCATGCTGGCCGCCATCCGCAAGGGCCCCGAGATCGCCGAGGTGATTGACGGCTTCCGCCCCGGCGCCGATGCCGCCGCAGATCGCGCACAAGGATAACGGATATGTTCGAATTTCTCTTCGACTATGAAACCTTGCGCATCATCTGGTGGATATTGCTGGGTGTGCTGCTGATAGGCTTCGCCGCCATGGATGGTTTCGACCTCGGCGTCGGCGCACTGCTGCCCTTCGCTGCGAGAACCGACATCGAGCGCCGCGTCGCGATCAACACCGTCGGCCCGGTCTGGGAGGGTAACCAGGTCTGGTTCATTCTCGGCGGCGGCGCAATTTTCGCGGCCTGGCCGGCGCTCTATGCGGTCAGCTTCTCCGGCTTCTATCTCGCGATGTTCCTCATCCTCGCTGCGTTGATTCTGCGCCCGGTCGGTTTCAAATACCGGTCCAAGAAGCAGGATCCCAAATGGCGCAGCCGCTGGGACTGGGCCCTGTTCGTTGGCGGCACAGTGCCTGCGCTGATCTTCGGTGTTGCCGTCGGCAACACGCTGCAGGGCGTGCCGTTCCATTTCACCTCCGACCTGCGCCCGATCTACGAGGGCAACCTGTTCGGCCTGCTCAACCCGCTCGCGCTCTATTGCGGCCTGGTATCGCTGTCCATGCTGGTGATGCATGGCGCGGCCTGGCTGACATTCAAGGCGGAGGGGCCCGTCTCCGACCGCGCCCGTGGCTATGGCTTCAGGGCGGCGCTCGTCACCTCGGCGCTCTTCGCCGGCGGCGGTGTTCTGGTCTGGCTCGGATTGCTCGGCGGCTACCGTGTGACCTCGGTCATCGACTGGCAGGGCCCCTCCAATCCGACGCTCAAGACCGTTGTGGTCGACAGCGGTGCCTGGCTTGCAAACTACAGCTCATATCCGGCGCTCTGGATCGTGCCTCTTCTCGGCATCGTCGCCCCGCTGCTGGCGGCTATCGGCTTCCGTTCCCGCAAGGAAGGCTTGACCTTCCTCGCCTCGAAGCTCGGGGTGGCGATGATTGTCGCCACAGTCGGCGTGTCGATGTTCCCGTTCCTGCTGCCATCCAGCAGCAACCCGGACCATTCGCTCGCCGTCTTCGATACCTCATCCAGCCGCGCCACATTGCGCAACATGCTGGTCGCTACCGCGATCTTCATGCCGCTGATCCTCATGTACACCGCCTGGGTTTACCGGGTGCTGTGGGGCAAGGTCAGCGCAAAACAGATCGAAAAATCAGATCACTCCTACTGACGCCAACAGAAAGGAACACCCGATGTGGTACTTCGCCTGGATACTTGGCCTCGGCCTCGCCGCCTCTGTCGGCATTCTCAACGCGCTCTGGTTCGAATTGCGCACTGTCCGCGAGCAGCCCGCAGAGAAAACCGTACCGATGTTGAAATCGTGAGGCGATCAGTCGCCCGCGCGAAGCGCCAGACGGCCCAGATCGTCAACGGTGACATGACGGCTGTGCTCGATGCGGATCACGCCCTCGGCGCGCAACTTGCTGAGTTGCCGGCTCACCGTTTCAATGGTCAGGCCCAGGAAGTCGGCAATCTCCGCGCGCGACAGTGGCAGGTCGAACGATGCCGACCGCGTCGCGGGGTCCCTGACCGGGTCGATATTGCGGGCAATCATCAGCAGAAAACTGGAGATCTTCTCCGCCGCCGTCTTGCGTCCCAGCATCACCATCCAGTCGCGCGCCTGATCGAGTTCCTTCAGCGTCTGGTCAAGCAGCAGATGCTCCAGTTGCGGCTGGTCGGCCAGCAGCCGCTCGATCGCCCGGCGCGGAAACGAGCACAGCTCGACATCTGTTGCGGCTTCGGCAGCGATAGCGCTCTGCGACCTGAAGGGACGTCCGAGGAAGTCCGGCGCGAATTGCAGCCCGACAATCTGCTGGCGGCCGTCAGACAGGGTCTTTGTCAGCTTCACAACGCCCGACATGACATTGGCAAACTGGTCGACGCTCTCGCCCTCGCCAACCAGTTCCTTGCCGGCTGGCGCCATCTGCTTGCGGGCGGTCTTGGCAAGCACAACCAGTTGCTCCGGGTCCAGCGCGCCACAAATCCCGCGATGCCGCGCCTCGCAGGACGCGCACAATACCGGGATGCCTTTTGTATGGACGTCTTCGCGCACAACCCAGCATAGCCGAACGCAGGCGGGTTTGGGAGGTTCGCCACCCGCGACCAATTCCCGCGATGCAGCGTCGATCCAGCCTCACATCCTGCAACGTCAGAAATGCAAATCGGTTGGTGATTGGCGAAAGCGTTGACGACAGCCAATCTCCCCCCGTGAGGGGGAGATGCCCGACAGGGCAGAGGGGGGTCCTCT
>CAYZQP010000098.1:0-2203 GCA_964480545.1 uncultured Mesorhizobium sp.
TCAAGCAATGCTCGGATCGCCGAGCCGGTGCGCTCGCGTGCCTGCAGTTCCAGCACCTGGCCCAGAAACACCAGTGTGACGATGACGGCTGCAGCCTCGAAATAGACCGGTACGCTGTCGCCATGCCCCCGGAACTGGTGCGGGAAGATGCCGGGGAACAGCGTCGCGACCACCGAATAGGCATAGGCCGCGCCAACACCAATGGCGATCAGCGTCCACATGTTCGGGCTGCGGTTGACGATGGAAGACCAGCCACGCCGGAAGAACGGTGCTGCTGCCCACAGCACAACCGGCGTCGCCAGAATCAGTTCGGCCCAGGCAGCGACGCGCTCGCCGATCCAGTCGCGAACAGGCAGGCCGAGCATCGGCCCCATGGCGATGATCAGCAGCGGTATCGACAATGCTGCCGATATCCAGAAGCGGCGGGTAAAATCGATCAGTTCGGGGTTCGGGCCATCATCGAGCGATGGCGTCACCGGCTCCAGCGCCATGCCGCAGAGCGGGCAATCGCCGGGGCCTTCCTGCACGATCTCGGGATGCATCGGGCAGGTGTAGAGCGTACCCTTCGGCATGGGCACCGGGGCAGGGCGGTCGCCCAGGTAGCTCTCGGGATCAGCCTCGAACTTTGCCTTGCAGCCGGCAGAGCAGAAATAGAATTTCTGCCCCTCGTGCTTCATGAAATGTGCGGCCGAGGCGCGATCGACATTCATGCCGCAGACCGGATCTTTGGCGGTCAGAAAATCCTGCGGTGCGGCGAGGAACTTCGTGCGGCAGCCATCGCAACAGAAGTGGAAGGTGCGGCCATCGTACTCGGCAGTGGGTTTGCCTTTTGAGGGGTCAACCGTCATGCCGCAAACGGGGTCACGGATCACCGCCTCTGCCTGTTTGGGATAGCTCGAACAGCAGCCGCCAGCCGCGTGTGCATGGCCCGAATGGCCGCTCTCGTGCTCGTGATTCTTGTGGTCGGTCATGGTCGCATTCTCGATTCCCGACACAGATAGGGCTTCCAGTCACTGGAAGGTCAAGACCAGGCTTTGGGATGGCCATTAAAGCGCTGTGCAGGATAAGGTCAGGTCTGGAGGAAATCTGCATGACTGATAAAGCCGGCCCGCTGAAAGGCCTGAGAGTGGTCGAGATGGCGGGTCTCGGCCCATGTCCGCTCGCCGGACAATTGCTCGGCGACCTCGGCGCAGATGTCATCGAGATTGCGCGACAATCCGGAAAGCTTGACCCCACCAACATCAACAGCCGCTCCAAGCGCTCCATCGCGCTCAATCTCAAATCGCCTGAAGGTCTCGACATTGCGCAGCAGCTTATCGACCGCGCCGACATCTTGATCGAGGGCTTTCGCCCGGGTGTGATGGAAAAGCTCGGTCTTGGTCCCGGACCCAGCCTCGAGCGCAACCCGCGACTGGTCTATGGCCGCATCACCGGCTGGGGACAGACCGGGCCGCTGGCGCAATCTGCCGGCCATGACATCAACTATCTCGCGCTGACCGGCGCGCTGGCGGCCATCGGCCACAAGGACCGCCCGCCAATCCCCCCGCTGAATCTGGTGGCGGACTATGCCGGCGGCACGATGTTTCTGCTGCTCGGTGTACTCGCCGCCCTGTTCGAACGGCAGACTTCTGGCCGGGGTCAGGTGGTCGATGCCGCCATGGTCGATGGCGTGCCGGCCATGATGGGTCTGCTCCACATGTTCGTTGCGCGCGGCCAGTGGAGCGCCAACCGGGAGAGCAACCTGCTTGATGGCGGCGCGCCCTTCTACCGCGCCTACACGACAGCCGACGGGGGCTCGATTTCGGTCGGAGCCCTGGAGCCGCAATTCTTCGCATTGCTGGTGGAAAAGGCCGGCCTGCCGCCCGGGCATCGGGCCAGCCAGATGGACCCCGGCACATGGGTTCCGCGCGCTGTCGACTACGCCGACATTTTCGCGCGCAAGACCCGGGCCGAATGGGATGCGATCTTTGCCGGCACTGACGCCTGCGTCGCACCGGTGCTGGCCTGGGATGAGGTCGAGGCGCACCCGCACAATCAGGCACGCGGCAATTTCATCCGGGTCGGCGCCGTGTTGCAGTCAGCCCCCGCGCCGCGTTTTGACCGTACTCCTGCAGCGATGCCAGGGCCACCTCCCGCAACCGGCGGCGATACCGAAGCGATCCTGCGCGAACTGGGGCTGGGGAAGTCAGATGTCGAGCGGCTG
>CAYZQP010000098.1:2213-5469 GCA_964480545.1 uncultured Mesorhizobium sp.
ATGACGCTTTCGACGATGGCGGTTTCGGGTTCGTCGAGTCAGGCGCGCGCCCCGGTCTCCTGGCGCGCAGCTAGAAATCCCGGCAGTTCCGCAACCGAGCCGAGCACCACGTCGGCCAGCGGCGTCAGGCTTTCCGCCGTGCCGGTTCCCGACAGCACGCCGACATTGAGCCCGATGCCGGCGGCGCGGCCCATCTCCAGATCGTGGCGGTTGTCGCCGACCATCGCCAGTTGCGATGGTTTCAGGCCGGTCAGGTCGCAAAAGGCGATCACCGGATCGGGCGCGGGTTTCGGGTTGGCCACCGCATCATAGCCGTAGGCCGCATCGAATTTCTGCGCGACGCCCAGCGCCAGAAGCGTGCGCTCTGCACCTGCGGTCGAGTCATTGGTCGCGACGCCGAGTTTCAGGCCCGAGCGGTGCAACTCGCGCAGCGCATCAATCACCCCAGGCAGCGGCACCGCCGCCTCCGCGCCCTTGATCGCACAGAACGTGTCGAAACGCTCGACCATCGCAAGGCGCTGGCCGTCGGTGAGCTCAGGATGCCAAAGCCTGACAATGTCGGCATTGGTGCCGGCGGCGAAAACCGAGTCCGCCTTGAAGCGTTTGGTGGCAGTGTCGAGGCCGGCGCGCTCCAGCAGCACGTCCGCGCCTGCGCGGTCCCCGCCCGCCGTCTCCAGCGCCATGGCGTCACCGATGGCGAGCCAGGTCTGCTCGAAATCGACCAGCGTGCCGTCCTTGTCGAAGAGTATGCCTTTGATGGTCATGCGCTGATCCTGGTCCTGACTCGAAACTCGCTTATCAACATAGGGACTCAGCAGACTGCCCGAGACCGACGCTGACGGTCTGCCCTACGACAGTTTCGGCAGCATGCGAACAGTTTTCGCAAGTCTATCGCACTGCATTCCGGAAGGCGGCCGAGAGCGCGGCAACAGCCTGCCTGGGCCTGCCTTCAATCGCCCTTGAGTGCAGTATCACGGGCAGGCATGGCAATTGCGGCAAGCCAAGCCTCGGCCCCACATCAACGGCAGCACCGAAAGGCAGCATGCGGGGCGACAGGGCAGCAATCCCCAGCCCTGCCATAACAGCAGCCGAGACCGCGGCCACACCGCCGCCAACAAACACCTCGTTCCACGATACGCCCGCCTCATCGAGTATGTTGCTCGCCATCAGCCGCACCCCGCAAGGTTCAGGCATCGTCGCGATTGGCAGCGGTTCGCCGGCGCGATGCCGCCAGTTGGCCGATGCGAACCAGCCAAATTGCTCTTCCGCGACGATCTCGCCGTCGTCGCGCCCGGCATCGAGGCGCACGAGCACAGCATCAAGCTCCCTGCGGTCAAACGCCTGCAGCAGGTCGCCCGAGGAGCCAATGCGGATTTCGATCAGCAGACTTGCATCCTCGGCATTCATGCGCGCGATCAGCGCCGGCAGTTCCGGCCCGGCAACATGATCACTGATACCAATGGCGACGCGCGCCCGGGTTCTGGACAGGCTGGCGACGGCGCGATCGTGCGCCTCCACCAGTTCGCGCGCCTGCGGCAGAAACGCCGCTCCCCGCGCCGTAAGCTGAACATATCGGGGCGTCCGTTCAAACAGCCGGTGCGCCAGCAGGGCTTCAAGCCTCTGCAGTTTCAGGCTGACTGCGCCCTGGCTTGACTGCATCGCCTCGGCTGCACGTGTGAAGCTGCCAAGGTCGGCGATACGCAGGAACGTTCGGACGGCGTCGATGTCGAGGCTGCGATCGGTCATTTCAGATGTTTATCATAGATATCAATTACCATACAATATTGAAATGGTAATCTGGCTGCCATCTTCTCCCGCGCACAGAGAAAGGGCCCGGAATGCCGCGTCTCCACATCTCGCTTAAGGCCGGAAAACCGGAAGCCTACCGCCGCACAATCCTGGACAGTCTCTACCAATCCATGCGCGAAACCCTCACTGTCACCGAGGACAATCAGTTCATGACGATCACGGAACATGAGGGCGCGAATTTTCGCTATGGCAACGCCTACGGCGTGACCCGCAGCGACGACCTGATCTACATCCAGATCATACTCTTCAACACACGCACGCTGGATCAGAAGCGTGCCTTCTACGCGCGGGTTGCGCAGTTACTGGGAGAGAAGCTCGGCATCCGGTCAGATGATGTGTTCATCAATCTGATCGAGAGCCCGAAAGAAAACTGGTCGGTTGGTCACGGCCTCGCACAATTCGCCTGAACCAGCGAGGCGGTCGGCGCCGCCTCGCTACCCCCGGAACTTCTCGATCTGGGCGATCAATCCCGCCGTTGAGGCGTCTCCGGATGGTTTCTCCTTGCCCTGCACAACCGGCAAAAGGTTGGTCGCCAGTTCCTTGCCGAGCTCGACGCCCCATTGGTCGAACGAGTTGATGTCGAACAGCACGCCCTCGACAAACACACGGTGCTCATAGAGCGCGACCAGCCGGCCAAACGTGCGCGGGTCGAGCTTCTTGTAGAGGATCGTGACCGACGGGCGGTTGCCGGCAAACACGCGGTGCGGCGCGATCTTCCGGATATCGGCCTCGGCGACACCCTTGGCGCGCATCTGCGCCTCGGCCTCCGCCAGCGTGCGGCCCCACATCAGCGCCTGCGACTGCGCCAGGCAGTTCGCCAGCAGCAGTTCCTGATGGATCTGCAGTTTTGGCTCGTGGCTCTGCGCGCCGACGATAAACTCGACCGGGATCGTGTCGGTGCCCTGATGCAGCAGCTGGAAAAATGCGTGCTGGCCGTTGGTGCCGGGCTCGCCCCAGACAAGCGGCCCGGTCGGCGTCGCCACCTTCTTGCCGTCGACGGTCACGCTCTTGCCGTTCGATTCCATGTCGAGCTGCTGCAGGTAGGCCGGCAACCGCGAAAGCCGCTGATCATAGGGGATCACCGCGCGCGCCGGATATTTGCAGGTCACGCGGTGCCAGTAGCCGATCAGCCCGAGCAGCACCGGCAGGTTCTTGCCCAGCGGTGCAGTCTGGAAATGCTCGTCCATCTCGTGCGCGCCGGCGAGAAACTCGCGGAAGCGTTTTGGCCCGATGGCAATCATCAGCGGCAGGCCGATGGCGCTCCACAGCGAGTAGCGCCCGCCGACCCAGTCCCAGAAACCAAACACGCGATCCGGGACGATGCCGAACTTCGCCACCTTATCCAGCGCCGTCGATACCGCGCAGAAATGATGCGCGACGGCGGCTTTGCCGAGTGCCTTCACCAGCCATTTCTGCGCCGTCTCGGCATTGGTCATGGTCTCGATGG
>CAYZQP010000098.1:5479-12839 GCA_964480545.1 uncultured Mesorhizobium sp.
GGGCCGTCATGATAAGGCGCCAGCGCCAGCGTCGCCATGACCGGCCCGAGGTCCGAGCCGCCAATGCCGATATTCACGATGTCGGTAATCTTTTTCCCCGTCGCGCCGACGATTTTGCCGGAGCGCACGCCTTCGGCAAACTTGCCCATCGCGGTCAGCACATCGAGCACGTCCTTCTGCACGTTTTGGCCGTCGAGTGTGATGCCCTTGCCCGACAGGTTACGCAGCGCGGTGTGCAGCACGGAGCGGTCTTCGGTGATGTTGATGCGCTTGCCCGCAAACATCGCCTTGCGCTTGCCCGTCACATCCGCCGCCTTCGCCAGAGCCTCGAGCCCTTCCATCACGCCTTCGGTGACCGCGCATTTGGAGAAGTCCAGCAGCATGTCGTCCTGCGCCCGCGAGAACTTCTTGAAGCGGCCGGGGTCATCCGCAAACGCGGCGCGCATGTCCTTTGGCGCGGCAGTGAGTTCAGCGGCAAGCGCCTTGCGTGCGGCGGCAACAGTCAGGTCTGGCAAGGGAATCTCCGGAGGTTGGCGGAGCAGGTATAGCAGACGGGGCGAGGTTGGGGAGAGGGTGCAGCCAAAGCTTGCACGCTCCCCGAACAATCCGTCATGCCGCGCTGGCCGGCGCTGCCGCAAGCGGCGGGCTGGCATCAGCGCCCCGGCCTTTCAGCCTGAGCCGGCGCGGCGATATCTGCACGACCATGATCGCGACGAAGATCAGTGCAGCACCGGTCATGCCCATCACGTCCAGTTGCTCGTTGAGGATCAGCCAGGCGCAGATGGCGGCAAAGACGGCATCGGTGCTGACCAGCACGGTTGCCGCAACACCGGATGTGTGGCGTTGCGCCAGCGCCTGCAGATAGCAGGCAAATCCCGCGTCGATCAGCCCGACATAGAGCAGGCAGGGCACTGCTGCGATCACACCGTCAAGCGACACCGGTTCGAACACAGCCGCGCCGCCAAAACACAGCAGCGCAGTGGCCGCAAGTTGCACCGCAGTGATCCAGGCCGGGCGGCCGTAGCGCTGGACGAACTCGCCAAGGCAGATGATCCAGACAGCAAAGCAGAAGGCCGATCCGAGGCACAGCAGATCGCCCGACGTCAGCGTCGACGGCGAGCCGCCGCCAATCAGGACAACGCCGGCGCCGGCGATCAATGCAGCGATTGTGATGCAGGTCTCCGGCCGCTTGCGCAGCGCCAGCCAGGACAGCACGGGCGCAATGACGGTGGCGGTCGCCGTCATGAAATTGGCGTTGGAGACCAGTGTGTAGCCGAGCCCCGCCTGATAGCCGGTGGTCGCCAGCGCGTAGCTCGCCACCACGATTGCAGCCAGCCATTTGCCGCGGCGATCCAGCCTAGTTGCCGTCTCGCGGCCATAGAGCAGGATCGGCAAAACGAATGTGACTGCGAGACCGCGCGTCAGCCCGTTGGCCATCAGCGGCCCGACATGCTGCAGCAGCACCTGCTGGATAACTGCACCAACGCCCCAGATGATTGCGACGAGTAGCAGCGCCATATTTGCCTGTGTTCGCGACATCCCTTCCTCCCGGTATTGTTGAGAGGAGGATGGCCGGGTTCAGCGCGGCGGGCGTCCGTGGAACCCCCTGGATTTCGCGCTCGGTGGTACAGGGTTTTCGGATCAGGAGAGGAGCCAGGGCTCATTGCGCAGCCGCAGCATCACCTCCATGCGGCTGGACGAGTTCATTTTTGCGAGGATCGCGGTGACGTGATTCTCCACCGTTCGCGGCGAGCATTCGAGCTGGTCGGCAATTTCCTGGTTGGTAAAGCCCTCCGCCAGCAGCTGGAAGACATCCGCCTGTCGGCCGGTCAGTCCGAGCGGATGTTTGCGCGACTTGGCATATGGGCCGCGCGCCGCTTTGGTCACGCTGCCCGGCAAGCCGAGCTCCTTCGCCATCCGGCGCGCCACACTTGCGGCCTGCACCGCACCAATCCCGTCGAGGATGCGAATGGCGCGCGGCAGTCCGGCCGGGGTCTGCATAGAGACCAGCGCTGCCTCATAGGGCAGGCCGAGAAACTGCCAGCGCTCGAACGCATCATCATGGTCGCCGCGCAACTCGGCAGCGCGCGGCGGAGCAAGCGTAAACGCCCCCTGCGGGAACGCCTTCGTCATGGCGCAGCGCTTCCACCACACGGCGAATGTTCCGATGTCCCAGCTGTCCAGCCCTTCCAGATGCAGCCCGGCGAACAGTTCGAGATGTTCGCGCGCTTCGTCCATGTCGCCGCGAAGCCAGGCGCCCTCGATCATCGCCAGCCGTGCCGGCACGATGTTTTGCTGTTCGCCAACACCGATCGTGTCGGTCAGCAGTGCATCGATTTCGGCCTGCCAGTCCTTGCGCCCGAGTCGCATCCGGGCGCGCGCCAGCGCCATACGCGCCGGCAACTTGCCGACAAATGAAAGGCTGGATTGTTCAACAACCCTGAGGGCGACCTCCTCCGCCTCTGCCAGTTGCCCTTGCTCAAGCCGCAACTGCGCCAGCCGGCCGACCAGAATTTGCTGGGAGCCAACCTGGTCGTAGCGGCTGTCATAGGCGAGCGCCTCACCCAGCAGGCGTTCGGCCAGCACGAATTTCTTGGCCAGCACCGCATATTCGATGAAGTTGCTGTAGGCGCGCGAAGCCATTTCGTGAAAGCCGTGTTCCAACGCCAGGCGCAGGCACTCCTGCATGTGGGGTTCGCCCTCCTTCTGCCCGGCAAACAGGTAGGAGCCGCCATAGTAGTTCAGCGCGTTGATGCGGTTTTCAGTGTCGCCGATCTGCTCTGCGATGGCGATCGCCTTGCGGCTCCAGTCGCGGGCCTCTGCGAAACGGTCGTTGAACATGTAATACTGGGCGCGCGTCGTGTAGATCAGCGCCATGCCCGGCCAGGGTTCAAGCCCTTCCGTCACCTCCAGCGCCTCCTCGATCAGGTTCACCGCCCTGGCCGAATCCCCGCGCAGCCAGTTGAGCCGCGAAAGCCAGCGCAGCGCGCCGGCATATCTGTCGCGCCTCCCCGCCTCCCGCCACAGCGACGCCGCGCGCTCCGCAGCGTCGACGATCTCCTGGTCGATGCGCATCGACAGCGCCGCTTCGGTCGACCAGTCCTCATAGAGCTGCGCGGCAAATTCGGGCGGCGCGTGCTGGACATACTGAAGTGCCGTGGCCAGATGCCGCGCCGCCTCGCGATGGGCCCCCAGGGTCATCGCCTCACGCGCGGCTTCCGGCGCGAGGTCCAGCACCGTCTGTGCGAGACCGGCGTTGGAGGCGTGGTGCACGAGCCGGCTCAGCGCGACCCCGCTGCGCGGTGAAAGCGTTGTGAATGCGCGCTCGTGCAGCCGGCGCAGTTCCGCCGGACGCAGCCGTTCCATTGTGGCAGCGCGCGCGATCTCGTGCCGGAAGCACCACGCACCCTCGAAATCGCGCACCAGCAGCCCGCGCTCCAGACAATTGTCGAGTGCCTCTTCGGGGTCTTGCCCGAGCAGTGTCTGCGCCAGCCAGGTTTCGCTGCCGGCGGGTTCGATACTGATCGCCTCAAGCAGCTTCCGCTCCAGCGGTCGCAGGCGCTGCAGGCGCGCCCAGACAGCGTCGCGCACCGAAGCCGGAGCACGCTGGAACGGCAGCAACTGGCTGGCGACAAGTTCGGTGGCGAAGAACGGATTGCCGGCGGTGATGCGGTGAATCTCCGCCGCCTCCTGTCCCGACGCGCCGGTCAGCGCTGCTATGCCCTCGACGCTGAGCGGCTCCAGCACGATGCGGTGCGTGAACTCGGCAGGCAGGTCTCCCAGCACCTGGGTCAGCGGATGGTCGGCGCTCAACTCGTCGCTGCGGACACTGACGATCAGCACAGCGCGCAGATAGCCGATGCGCCGGCCGAGATACTTGATCAGGTCGAGCGTGGAATCATCGGCCCAGTGCACGTCCTCGAAAATGATGACCGTCGGCTGGGGACTGTCCTGGATGGCGGTCATAACCGCCCGGAAGATGGCGTCCTGGGGCGCGAGCTGGTCGAGAAGATCACTCACCCGCCGATCAAGCGCTGCCGCCATGTCGCGCAGCGGGCCGAAGGGCCGCGGCGTAAACAGCGCCTCGGAATCGCCGCGCAGGAAGCGCAGGCCCCTGCTGTCGCGGACGAGGGAGTTGATCAGCGCGGTCTTGCCGGCCCCTGCCTCGCCGCCGATCACGATGGTTGAGCCGGCACCCGACAAGGCAGCGCCCGCAGCAGCAGAAAAAACTCGTACCGGCCCGTCGCGCTCGATTAACACCGGGTCGTCCTCAATAGGTTGCAGTAAGAAATCTCAACCGGAAAGTATTCGCATCAAAACCGCGCTACATTCGACAAAACTACCGCAGACGTCAAGAAACCTTCCTTAAAGGAAGGGCAGGCTCTGTAGCATGTCTGGAGAGGTCCAGAAGTGGGGAGAGGACTGCGCCCGCGCAGACTTCTGGAAGCGGCAGCGCGTATGTCCCCGGTTGCGAAGGCGCGTTTCAGCGGCAAGCGCCTTACGCGGAAACGGACAGGTTTGTATCGGAGAATTTCCGGGGAGCGGAGGGAGGTTGCATCTCCACGAACCTACGGTGAAGCGTGCGCACCGCAGTCGAGTTGCCGATGTCTGAAGTTCGGAGGTCTCGCTTTATTCGACCAATCTACCACCCACGTTCTTCATGAAAGCAACCCATGCCTCGTAGCGCCTGAGGCCCCCCGCTCGGTAGTCGAAGCATATCGCGTGTGGGAGAATACGCGCCGATCTAAGAACACTGGCTGCATTGCGTACACTCGTCGCTGAACGCCCTGAACGATGAGCGATGAAATTGCGCAGGAATCTGAGATCATCCAACTCCCACGGGGAGACTCCCAGCTCTGTTGCAATCTTGTTTTCGTTGGTCAGGGCAAGTTTTGAAGCTGCCTGAATTGCTTCTTGAGGCAAATACCAATCTGGTTCTGTGCGCCGACGGTGGTATTGAGCGATCAGCACGAAGCCGGCATGCTCCCGACTTAGCACCCTAAGAGGCAAATTCGACCTGACTAAGCCCGATTTGGCGTAGTATTTTCCTGTCGCGCTATCCAATATCACTGCGCGAACGAAATGTTCCCATTCGATCTGCAGTTGGATAATCGTCCTTTCAACGTTAAAATGCTCAACCCTACCTAGTGCGGTGTTCTCGTAGGAACGCAGAATGTCAGCGAGTATGTCGACTCTGTAACCCAAGCGCCAAGCGTGTCTCTCAAGTTGCATCCGTAGCTAAAGCTCCGACGATGGCCTGAAAGCGTACCTTCCGAGACGCAACACGATGTGTGGAGCTAGCGGTAGCGTTCACAAACGAAGCATGTACCTGCTTGTCGTCCTCATCATCAATGCTCTGGGCAATGGCTGCTAGCGTCTCGGCCCCACCATCCCAGTCGATGGATTGCGGCTCAATGTTGAGATCCTGGGTCACTCGCCCTGCAGGTAGCCAACCTCGAAGGTAGGCGACGGCCGCAAATAGTGCCAAGAAATTCGGAGCATCAAAGAAGGTCGTGTCAGCGAAGTCTTCTCCTAGGTGGTTGATGATCAACTTGATAGTCTTGTCCAATCGGTCTCGCAGTGGTTTGAAAAACGCCTCTTCCTTGATCTTGCGCAACCTATAGTACTTGTTGATGTTCGCTTCACCGGCGTCGCTATATCCAACATCCAGTATCATGAACATTTCGGCCATGACCGACGTATTTTTTAACCGAACGCTGTCCCGTGTAGAGACCACCCCGTAAATGTTCCAGAGATCAGACCAGTCCCTGGTAGCATCGTAGATTGCCCATTTGACGGGCTCGGAGTACTCCGCATGCCGGAGCTCCGCTGGGGTAACTTTCACACTGTATGAGTTTAGCCGAGCGAAAACCTCAAGTACATCCGCATCGGTGGCGTTGATCAGTTGGACTACGGGCACTTTATACGACAGAAAACGCTCCTGATCCGCGATGTCTAGATCTGCATATGTTTTGCCTTTGTATTTTGGAGCCTTGGAAGTGAGACGAATTTTGCCAGAAGCAAATTCCAAGATGGAGCGTAGGCGTTGCTGACCGTCAACCACTTCACGAACCGTGCTCTGCAGTGCCGCATCGATCTTGGTGCGGAAGAATACTTGAGGCATTGGAAGGTCGTTCAATATCGTGTCTATCAGGAAAATCTTTGCTGAGGGAGACCAAACCGAACCGCGCTGAAAATCAGGGGCGAGCACCAGTTGCTTCTTGCTACTCCATTCAATGAAATCCGAGATGGTGTACGTCTGTGGTACGCTCGACATTGTCACCCTCGTTCAAAACGATCCGTCCCAATTCTGAGACTGCGAGCCAAAAGTCAACTTGCAAGCAGTTCTGCCACAGGATCTGATGCAGCAGCTAGTGGTCAGGCGGCGGGTGGCAATCGTATTTCCGCGCCTCAACATACACAATAACTCTGTGACAGCCAGGCTAGGGAAATTCCCGACCGGAATGCGGCTAGAATTTCGCCCACACACTGGCCCACCTCCCCACCCATCAGTGGCATAAATGATTGCGATCAGAATTATTCATTGGCCCTATGGGTTGTGCCAACAGTACCAATTGCGCTCAGGGCATTGCCCGACGAGTCCCTGAGGACGCCGTCCTCACCGACCGCCAGGGCAAATGCCGGCAGTCAGCTCCGCGCCACCAGCGCGGGCGCATCGGGCGAAGGGGTGAGCCATGCCGCAGCGAAACGACACGGCGATCTGGTCGGGACTTTTCAGGATTTCTGCCGATTCCGGCCAGACCCTGCAGGCGCAGATCCGTCAGGCGATTGTCGCCGCCATTCTTGACCGGCAGATCGCGGCCTCGATGCCGCTCCCCTCGTGCCGGATTCTGGCCGACAAGCTCGGCGTCGCGCGCGGCACGGTGGTGCTGGCCATCCAGCAACTGGTCGATCAGGGCTTTCTGGTCGCCAGGGAGCGGCGCGGGCACTTCGTGAACCCGGAAGTTCTGGCCTCGCCGCCCAAGCCGCACGACAAGGCGCAGGGCGGCAATGAGGTCGACTGGAAGGCGATGCGTAAGGTGCAGGCATCAGAGATGCCACCGCCCCTGAAGCACGACAACTGGATCAAGACGCAGTATCCCTTCGTGTACGGGCAGTTCGACCCCGGACTGTTCCCCACCGCCGAGTGGCGCGAGTGCAACCGCATGGCACTGGCCGTGCTGGAAATCCGCAATTGGGCTGCCGATATGGGCGACCGCGACGACCCGCTGCTGATCGAGCAGATCCAGGCGCGGCTCCTGCCGCGGCGGGGCATCTTCGCCAATCCGGACGAGATCATCGTCACGCTGGGGGCGCAGAACGCGCTCTACATGCTGGCCACGCTTCTGATGTCGCGCGG
>CAYZQP010000099.1:0-12625 GCA_964480545.1 uncultured Mesorhizobium sp.
CGATCGGGGGAGAGGTGGTTTGCGCAGCAAACCGGAGTGGGGGTCGATTGGACAAGCGATCAATCACGCTGCACACCCTCACAGCGCGTCGTTCAGCGCCTTATAGTACCCGGCATAATCGCCGCGCTTTTTCAGTACGGTCTCGAGATATTCCTCCAGCACGGCCTTGTCCTGCACCGGGTCTTTGACGATGGCGCCGACCATGTTGGGCGCGAGGCCATCAGCTGACAATTTGCCGTCATCAAACCACGCCGCCTGCGACAACCCGCCAACCACGGTGGCAATCGCCTCGGCGGTGGAGAGCGAGCCGCTCGGCGTTTTCAGCGTCACCTTGCCATCGGCGGTCGAGCCGGAGCGCAGCTCACGGAAGATGGTGAGCACGCGCCCAATCTCGTCATGCACGTTTTTCGGCACTGGCAGTTCCAGCCCGCCGGCGGTTTCAGCAACGCGCTTGGACACGATGGAGATTTCCTCGTCCATGCTGGTCGGCAGCGGCAGCACCACCACGTTGAAGCGGCGCTTGAGCGCCGAGGACAGCTCGTTCACGCCCTTGTCGCGATTGTTGGCGGTGGCGATGATGTTGAAGCCACGCTGCGCATAAACGGCGGTGTTCAGCTCCGGGATCGGCATCATCTTTTCCGACAGCACGGTGATCAGCGTGTCCTGCACATCCGAGCCCATGCGGGTCAGCTCTTCGAGCCGGCAGAGCTTGCCCTCCTGCATCGCGCGATAGAGCGGCGTCGGCACGATGGCCGCCTCGCTCGGCCCCTTGGCGAGCAGTTGCGCATAGTTCCAACCGTAGCGGATCTGGTTCTCGTCGGTGCCGGCGGTACACTGCACGATCATCGTGGGGTCATGCATGATCGCGGCGGCGAGATGTTCGGACACCCAGCTCTTCGCCGTGCCGGGAACGCCGAGCAAAAGCAGCGCGCGGTCGGTGGCAAGCGTCGCCACAGCGGTTTCCATCAGCTTGCGCGACCCGACATATTTCGGGGTGATCACCGTGCCGTCGGAAGCCTTGCCGCCGAGCAGATAGGTGAGCACTGCGCGCGGCGTCAGCTTCCAGTTGGCCGGCTTCGGACCGCTGTCGCCCCTGGCGAGCGCGGCCAGTTCCGGGGCGTAGGCTTGTTCGGCGGGCAGGCGAAGGAGGGCGGTCATGTCGGCTCCGTGTCAGCGTTCGGAAAGGGCAGCGTTGAGGCGCAAGAGCGCCAGCGATGGGTCGGCAGGGCCGAGCCCGGCAGTGGTGAGGTCGGCGATCATCGCCTGCGCCGCAGCGGGCGTCGCGAGGAAGCCGAACAGCGAAAGGTCGGGTGTCGTGCGGTCGTCCGGCTTGCGATTGGCGATCAGCCCGCGCGCCTCGCGGTAGAGCAGCGAGCCCAAGAGCGCCGGGGCATCGAAGCTCGACACCTCGACATCTGGCGCGGTGTTCATCTGGTAGAGATTGGCGGCGGTGCGCGACAGCACGACCGTGATGAAACTGCGCGCGGCAGATTTGTCGAGGCGTGGCAACAGCACGCCAAGTGACAACGGGTCTTTCGCCTCGACCAGCTTCTCGCCCATCTTGCGCGCCGCCTCGTCGCTGCCGGATTCGGCGACCATCTGCGTCAGCTGCCAGTCGGCCCCTTCCTTGCCGCCAAGCTGCCAGCCCTCGATGAACTCAAGCTCTGTGGTGCCGAGCGCGCGCACAAGGTCGATCAGTTGCACGCTCTCGAACAGCAGGTTGCGGCGGTTGGTCTGCGCGTAGTTCTTGAGTGGCTTGGCGCTGTAGACGGTGCGGCGGCGGATCAGGCCGGTCTTGCCCTGCTCGATGAAATCGGCGAGCTCTTTCACGTCGGCTTCGACATCGGCTCCGGCCTGACTCTGACCAATACGCCCGAGCAGCCGGGCAGCCAACTGCTTCACCTTGCCGGAGCGATCAGTGGCGAGGCTTTGCAGATAGGGCGCGTCATCAGCCGACAGATTGACTCGCAGCAGCTCGATCAGCGGATAGCGCACCTCGGCGGACTCGGTCGCCGCCTTGGCCTCCAGCATCGCACGCGCCGCTGCCGGGTCGTTGCGGCGGATATCGGCCAGCGCCACGCGCCGCGCCGCCGGATAGAACTCGTCCCAGTTGTCAGCGCTCAGCGCTTCAAGGATGGGCGCATCCTTCTTCATCGCCTGCTGCCAGTCGATCCAGGGCGTGTAGGCGCGCGGCGCGTCCAGTTCGGAAGCGGACGGCATCCAGTCGAGCGGATGCGCAACGAAGCCGCGTGATTCAGTGACGGCCACGACGCGCAGCTTGGCTCTGGCGTCTCCGGCGTTTTTCAGTGCCGAGCGAAACAGCGGGCGGTGGCGCTCCGGCACGGTGGGTAGGTCGAGCTTCGGCAGCGGCGGCCGCGTGACGAGGGTCTTTGGCGCGGCGGGGCGAAAGCCGATGTCGAATGCCTGACCGGCGATGGCGAGCAGCAAGCGTTCGCGCTCGTCGGCCGGGGCCCCCGCGACAATCTCCTGCCATTCGGCGGGGGCGAGACCGGCGGCGGCACCGCCGGTGATCCAGACATCGCGCATGGTCGCGACGCCATTGCGTTCAGCCTCGTTCATGCGAGATCAAGCCTCCCGTGATCGGCGGAGGCCGCAAGCAGGTCGAGCCGCGCGCCGTTCCACAGGCCGACTGCCGCATCGAGCTCCATGCCGAACACCGGCTCCGGAACATCGCCTGCGACTGGCAGCGCGATGCCCTGCGGGTTGCTGGCCGCCTGCCACCAGACCTTGCCGCGATCATCGCGCGCCAAGCGTCCGGCCGGCAGAACCAGCGGCGTTTCCGCGGTCCAGGGGGCAGCGTCCTGTCTGGCCTGATGCGCTGCCAGCGGATCGCTGGCCGAAACCTCGGGCCAGCCGCCATTCGCTGGTGTCTGGCCGCGCTCCACCACCAGCGCCCGGAGTGGCGCGCGGGCCGGGTAGAACACCAGCTCGGCCTCGAACCGGTCGCCCGGCGAGAAGGCACCGGAGCGGCGTCCGGCAGAAGCCGGGTAATAGTCCTGCAGAACGGCAAAGCGCGGCGCATCAGCACCACTCTGCAACAGCCATGTCGCGTGGCTCACCAGCCCGTCCTTGCGCGTCTCGATGCGCTCGCCGATCACCTCCCAGGTGCCTTTGACGCGCAGTGCCTCGGGGTTGGCCAGGATTTGCTCGCGGGTCTCGGAGGCACCGACCAGCCGCTTGAGTTCGGGATCGTCGGGGTTGGCGCGCCAGGCCTTGATCAGAAGCACCAGCTTGCCGAACTCGCGGATCGCCGCCTCGGGCCGCTCCTCGGCGGCGAGTTGCAGGAGCGTGGAAGGAAACTCATCGACCCGGCTCGCCATGCCCGCCGCCTTGGCGTCCACAAGGCGCGAGGCGATGCGGCGGCAGCGCTCCCCGGCGCTGTCCACAAACGACGACAGGCCAAGTCGCAGCTGATCGGAAATCCACTGGTCGAGTTCGTCCAGCCCGGCGCTGATGGAGGATTTCGTGTCCTCGGCGCGCTTCTTCGCCGCTGCCTCGCGTTTGGCGATGGCTGCCGGATCTTCCTCCTTGGCCTCGACCTCGATCTGCGCCTCACCGATGCTCTTGGCCGCGCCGCCGGAGGAAGCGGCTGGCGCGCCGCCGCCCGATTTGCGGCGGCGTCCGAGCCAGTCGTTCACCCATTCGGGAATGTCGGTCGCGGGCTTGAAATTTGTGGGCGCGGTGGCGTCGATCCACATCAGCGCCAGCGAGTGCTTGCAGGGAAATTTGCGCGACGGGCAGGTGCATTTGTAGCCCTGGTCGCTGGCATCGACGACCACCCGGTACGGGTTTGCACCGGAGCCCTGGCACTCGCCCCACATCAGGCTGTCCTGCACCTCAAGGCGCACCCAGTTGGAGGGTTTGGTGAGTTTTGATGCCGAACTGAGCGACGCCTGATCCGGCGCCAGCGCTTCAATGGTCTTGAGATCGAAAGCCAAGCGTATCTCTACAGTAGCTGGAAAGAACCAATGTCCGACGCAAACACGAGGAGAATCACTTCGGTGCAACAAGTAGATGAATAGGTTTGCATCGGAAAGCCCTTGGCTTCCGTTACATCTCGCTCAGGTGGCGCACCAAAGTGACGGCGGACGCATGGAGTCGATGTAACCTGCAGCAGCGATCGACTCCGTGCTGCAGGTTTGCCGATTGTACGGGCGGCAGGCGCTTACAGCAGCGCCTGCTCATTCCTTCCGAGGAAGCGGAAGGCGAGGTAGATCGCGACACCCGACAGCACCAGCAGGATCGACGACATCGCTGCCGCCGTGCCGAAATCGCCATCCAGAATCAGCAGGTAGATGCGCACCGGCATGGTCATGGTCGAACCGACATAGAGCACCAGCGACGACGACAGTTCGTTGATCGCGGTAACGAAGCTCAACATCGCACCGGCAATGATGCCCGGAATGATCAGCGGCACCGTTACCTTCAGGAAGGCCTGGAACGGACTGTAGCCCAGCGACACTGCCGCCTCCTCCATGCTCGGCGATATCTGTCGCAGTGCCGAGGAGGTCGTGCGCACCGAATAGGGCAAGCGGCGTATGAAGATCGACAGGATGATAATCGCCGCCGTGCCTGTCAGCACCGCCGGCCCGCTGTTGAAGGCCGCGATATAGGCAATGCCGATGACGATGCCCGGCATCACATAGGGGATCATGAACGCGCCATCCAGCATCGAGGTGTTGAGGTTGGTGCGTCGCGCCACCAGCACACCGATCAGCGTGCCGAGCACCACGATCAGCGCCACCGCCGAGAAGGAAAAGACCAGCGAGTTCTTCACCACATCGCCGAGATTGTAGAGGATGCGCTCGTAGCTCTGCAGACCAAGCCCCGGCTGGAACACCGGTCCGTTGGTTTTGCGGAACGAGTAGATCAGCGAAATGATCACCGGCAGCGCGCCCAGCAGGCCAATCGCATAGACCGCGAAATGCGCCAGCGCGTTGCGCCAGCCAGTCAGCTGGATCTTGATCGGCTTGTTGATCATGTTGCCATGGTAGACGTTGCGGCGCGAGACGTAGCGCTGCATCAGAACGAACACCATCGACACCGCAATCAGGATGACGCTGATGGTGGTTGCCATCGACAGGTTGGAGCCTATCTCCGCCGAGTAGAGCGTGTAGGCTTCCGTCGCCAGAACATTGTAGCCACGGCCGAGCAGGCGCGGGGTGCCGAAATCGGCGATGGCCTGGATCAGCACCAGAAGGCCCGCTGCGGTCATCGCCGGGAAAACCATCGGGAACGAGATTTTCATCGTGCGCTGCCAGGGCGTGAGGCCAAGCCCCTCGGCTGCCTCTTCCAGCGAGCGGTTCACGTTGGACAGCGCGCCCGACACCATCAGATAGACGAACGGATAGAACTTGAAGGCAAACACAATGAGGATGCCGGTCAGGCCGTAGATCGTCGGCATCTGCACGCCCATGTCGCGCATGAAGCCACGCACCAGACCACCCGCGCCAAACAGTACGATCCAGGAATAGGCACCGATGAAGGGTGGAGAGACCAGCGCCAGGATCGCCAGCATCGAAACAAAGCGGCTGCCCTTGATGACAAAGCGCGAGATGCAGAAGGCCATGATCGAGCCAAGGATCAGCGCCCCGACCAGGCCGCCAAAGCCGACGACCAGCGTGTTGATGAAGGCCTGCCGCAGGCGGGGCTCGGCGAAAAACTTCTGATAGTTGGCGAGCGAGAAATTGCCTTCCGGGTTGAAGAAGCTGGAGACCAGCACCGAACCGACAGGCACAAAAAGCAGGATCAGCAGCAGGACCCAGGTGAGGATCATCACCACCGTCCAGAAGTCGAAACGACCGGCTTTCATGGCGCTCACTCCCCGATGGAGATGCGTTTGCCGTCTGACCCGAAGGCCATGATGGCGGAGCGCTCAACGATGAGGTTCACGTCCTCGCCGGCCTGCTGCGCCGACTTCGGGCCGGGGTTCGACAGGTGCACGATCATCGCGCCAAAAGCCGTCTCGACCAGCACATGCGCCTCGCGGCCGAGATAGGTGTATTTCACCACCTTCGCCGGAACGATGGCCGCCTTGCCGCCGCTGACCATCTCGCCGCTGCGGGCGAATTCGAGGCGCTCGGGCCGCACGGCCCAGGTATCGGCTTTGATGTCCGAGAGCTTGAGATCTTTCAGCAGCGCGTCGCGCCCGGCACCAGCCTGCAACTCGTTCAGCGTGCCGACAAAGCGCGCGACGAACACCGTCTGCGGATCACCATAAATCTGCTGCGGCGTGCCCATTTGCTCGATGCGTCCCGAATTCATCACGCAGATGCGGTCAGAAATCGCCAGCGCCTCTTCCTGATCATGCGTCACATAGATCGCGGCGATGTTCACCTGCTTCTGGATATCGCGGATTTCCTCGCGCAGCTCGATGCGCAGCTTGGCGTCGAGGTTGGACAGCGGCTCATCCATCAGCAACAGGCGCGGGTTGATGACCAGGGCACGCGCAATGCCGATGCGCTGCTGCTGGCCGCCCGACATTGCTGCCGGCATGCGATCCGCGAGCTTGGAGAGGTGCACGCCAGCCAGCGCCTGGTCGACCCGCGTCTTCGTGTCAGCGGGCGACACTTTGCGCGGCTTCAGGCCGAAGGCGACATTGTCGAATACCGAGAGGTGCGGAAACACGGCGTAGTCCTGGAACACCATGCCGATGTCGCGCTTGTGCGGCGGGATTTTGCGCAGGTCATCGCCATCCAGCCTGATCGAGCCCGAAGTCAGATCATTGAAGCCGGCGATCGCGCGCAGCAATGTGGTCTTGCCGCAGCCGCTTGGCCCAAGCAGGGTGAAGAACTCACCCCGGTCCACCGACACTGACACATTATCCAGCCCCCGGAACTCAGGCGTGAACTGTTTGATGGCGTCAGCCACCTGCAGATAGCTCATTCCGTCCTCCCTGGCACGAGCATTCCCCTTGCCGAAACTAAGCATGATTTTCGTCTTGCAACAATATGAAATGCGTATCAGTATCCAAACGATCATTTTGCGATAACGAATGAACGGGAGGAACCATATGTCCATTCGCAAACGTACATTCCTGGGAATTGCCGCCGGCTTTGCCCTCTCCACGGCGCTGTCCGGCACCACCTTTGCCCAGGACAAGCCGGTGGTCATCTACACCGCGCATAAATCGTCTATCGTCGACACGCTCCTGCCGATCTTCCAGCAGGAAACCGGGCTGAAGGCTGAAGTCGTAAAGCTTGGCTCCGGCGACATCGCCAAGCGCGCCAAGGCCGAGGCAGCCTCGCCAGCGGCGGACGTGATCTGGTCGATCTCCGGCAGCCAGTTGACCGAGCTTGCCGACGTGCTTGAACCTTACACGCCGCCGGAGGCCGACAAGATCGACCCGCAGTTCAATGCCAGCCCGGCCTGGACGCCCTACACGGCTGTTGTTTACGTGCTGACCGTGAACACCAGCGAGTTGCCGGTCGCCGATGCGCCCAAGAGCTGGGCCGATCTGACCGACCCCAAGTGGAAGGGCAAGATCGCTTCGGCCCGCGCTGACGGTTCGGGTTCGGCCATGCAGCAGTTGCAGGCTGTGCTGACCATCTTTGGTGATCAGGGCTGGGATAAGTACACGGAGATGGCAAAGAATTTCGTGTTCACCGACAGTTCCGGTGCCGTGCCGCGCTTCGTCGCTGACGGCGAGACCCAGATGGGCCTGACGCTGGAGGACAATGCGCTGGAATACGTTCAGGGCGGTGCGCCGATGTCGATCGTGCTGCTCAACGATGGCACGGTCGCCACGCCGGACGGCATTGCGCTGGTCAAGGGCGGGCCAAACGCCGAGGGCGGCAAGAAGTTCATCGACTGGGCGTTGTCCAAGACGACTCAGGAAACGCTGGCCACCAAGATTGGCCGCCGCTCTGTACGTACCGACGTCGCTGCACCTCCCGGCACGCCAAACCTGTCCGAGGTGAAGCTGGTCAAACCGAAGCCGCTGGCAGATTTTGGCGGCACGGAAGCCGTACTGGCCAAGTGGCGCACGGCTATCGGCGAGTAAGCAGCAGCCAACCCCGACAGAAAGCGGAACCGGATCGTCTCCGGTTCTGCCCGCCCTGACATGTGCTTTATCCCATGAAATCCCTCGAAGCATTCACCTGTGGCAAGCGTTTCGGGCATCCCGAAATGAACGAGGACGCGCTGGTTGCTGTGCCGGAGGCGGGCTATGCTGTCATTGACGGTGTCACGGATCGCAACGGCACGCGCTATCGCGGCGTGCTGGCCGGCCGCTTTGCCTCCCGCGCTGCGGCCACTCTGATCAACCGCGTGCTACTCGACCTGCACCAGGGCGAGCGCATCTGGGAGGGGTCGGAAGCCCTGGTTGCACAACTCACAGAAGCTGTCGCCGATGGCTACCGTGAGGCAGGCGTCTATGATCAGGCGCGTAGCGACACCGCAATCCGCGCCGGCTGCGCGGTTGCAATCTGTCTGGTCGTCGGCGACCGGCTGGAAACGGTTGCGGTTGGCGACAGCGGCATCCGCATCAATGGTGGAATGGTCGAGCAAAGCCTGAAGCCGCTCGATGACGTGACCTCGCGCCTGCGGCGCGAAGCCTGGCGCTTCTTTGAGGAGATGGGTCAGTCGGCTGCGGAATGCGAGAAACTCGCGGCTTCGATAACCTGGCAGGGCACGCGCAACCAGCCGGCAGATTTGCCAACCTCAGATCCGAACGTGCGGGCGGCCATCGAAGCGCGTGCGTTGTCGGTGAACCGCGCGGCGCTCCCGGACGTGCCATTGACAGAACTGCTCGAGCTTATCCACAACGGCATCGCCAACGGCCAGGGCAAGTTCCAGAATGACCAGTTGCTGACACTCGGGTATGGTGTCATTGACGGCTTTCCGGTGCCATCCAGGTTCATCGAGTCCGCCAGTTTTCCGCTCAGGGATGTTGAGACAATCGAACTTTTCTCCGACGGATATTTCGCACCGGCCCGCGCGTTCGGCGTGGCTGCCTGGGAGGCCGAGTTCGAGCGCGTCGAGCGCGCAGACCCGCACAAGATCGGTCGCTACATGAGCACCAAAGGCACCACACCGGTCTCCCTGACAGACGACCGCACCTATCTCGGAGCGCGGCTGCGGTGAGCGGGCGCGCCAACCCGGGACGGGGCCTGAACCCTGCAGTTGACGTGCAGATTGGCGGCGAGGCAGCCAAGGTCACCGGGAGGCGTGCGGCGATCCTTGATGCCGTGCGTGCCAATGGTGCCGCCTCCGTCGCCGAACTCGCCGAGCGTTTTGAGGTCACCCAGCAAACCATTCGTCGCGATCTCCACACGCTGAACACGCGCGGCCTGATCCAGAAGGGGTTTGGCGGTGCGTTCGCCTCGCCTGGCGTGGCCAAGTTCAACTATCTGGAGCGGCAGGGCACGCAGGCGGCGGTCAAACGGCAGCTGATGCTGGCGCTGGAGGAATTCCTGACGCCCGGCGCGGCGCTGTTTGTCGGACTGGGCACCACGTTCAACACGTTGCACGAGGTGCTGGTGCGCCATCCGGGCGTGCTGGTGGCAACGCCCAATCTCGAAGTCGCCTATAACTGTTCGATGCACACAGATGCGACGGTCTATGTCTATGGCGGTTATGTCCGCAACAAGGACTCGGCCGTGCTGACGCTGGCCGACGAGAGCCGCGACCGCTTCAAGTTCGACATCGCCCTGCTTGGCGCCAGCGCTATTGATGAGGAAGGCTCGGTGCTTGAGTTTGACCCGCTGGAGGTCGATCTGGTGCGCTCGATCCTGCCGCAGGCGCGCCAGAAAATCCTCGTCGCCCACGCTGAAAAATTCCGCAAACGGGCGCCGCATATTGTTGCGAAGATCGACGCGCTGGATGTGCTGGTCACCAATGGCTCAATCGAGGGGCGGTTTGACCGCCCTCTGTTCGACAAGACGCGGCTTATTACCGTGTGACTGTCACTAGACTACAGCGCCTTCTCCAGCGCGTTGGCGAGGTCCCAGTCCACAATCAGTTCGTTGGCCATCTCATACCGGATCAGTTCGGCGAGGATCCCTGCCCGGTCGCGCCCGATTGCCGCGACCACCACACCGGCGCCGCCCGTCGCGGCCGAGCGGATGGCGATGCGTGAGAGATGCGCGCGGGTGATGCCGGTCCACATGGAGTTCAGTTCATCGACCCTGGCGATCTCCGCAGCGGTGGCATCGCGCTTGGGAATGAGAATGCCACCTATATCGCCGGCGATGATCTCCTTCAGGTCAGCCGCGCTGATATCGGCAGCGGAGAGGATTTCCTCCATCGCACCGCCAAGCAGGCGCTCGGTTGAGCCAACGCTTGTGATCACGGCGTCGAGGCTGTTGATCAGCGGGTTTTCGCCAGCGAAAATGCGATGGTAGGATGCGGCGTCGAACAGATACTCGCGAATAGCCTGCACCTTGGCTGCATCATAGCGCAGCGGGATATAGGCGGGCACGCCGCCGAGCCTGAGCTTCTCGCCCGTACCATCGTTGAACAGGCTGTTCAGGCGCGACGCCAGCAGCGATGACGAATAGTCAGGCGCGGCCAGCATCAACAGCTCCGCGCATACCGGCGCGAAGGTGAGCGGACGGTCAAGATTGTACGACCGGTTTGCCAGCGCAAGCCCGTCGATGAGCGAGCTTACCGTCCGGCCCCAGGTCAGGCCAACGACGCTGCTCTTGCGCAGCAGTTCCTCAAGGCGTCCCGCTGCAGAGCGCCCGAAGCGCCGGGTGCGCAGTTCAAAAGCGCCGCGCGTCGGCGATTCTGATCCGCTGTCGAACACCCGGACATTGGGTGTCATGCGACCGGTGGTAGCCCTGATCTGCTCGAAGCGCGAGACCAACTTGCGCGGCTCCAGCAGATGCTGGATCTCGCGCATTGCCTCCGCTGACAGACTGTCCTCGCGAAAATGCAGTTCCGTCACCAGCCAGCCCATCTCCACAGCGTGCGACAGCAATCGCGACACATGCGACTGGGAAACGCCGCCCAGCAGCTTGCCGATCTCCTCCTGCGAGAAATTGTGCCGGGCACGGAGATAAGCGGCCTGCTGCGCCCGCTTGTCGCGCTCGTTGTGGGCGAATTCGTCCATTGTCCAGCGTCCTGCATAAGTATGCCAGCATACGCATGCCGTATAGTTATTCTTATGGCAAGGGCGAAATGAGGCGGCTATCGTTTTGTCACTCAGCCCGGGAGGAGAACCGGGCGCGCAGTGCCAAATTGGAGGATCATCATCAATGGCGTTTAACAGGCGTAATCTCATCAAGGCTGCGGCCGGCGTACTGGTTGCAAGCAGCTTCCTGACCCCGGCGGCATTTGCGAATGAAATCAAGATCGGCTTCCTGCTGAAGACGATGCAGGAAGAGCGCTACCAGCTCGACCGCGCTGCCTTCATCAAGAAGGCCGAGGCTCTCGGCGCGAAGGTGCTGTTCGACTCTGCCGACAATGACGAACAGACCCAGCTCTCCAAGTTCGAGAACATGCTGGCACAGGGTGCCAAGGTCATCGTGATGCAGCCCGTCAATTCCGGCACCGCAGGCTCGATGGTCCAGATGGCCAACGCTGATGGCGTGAAGGTCGTCGGCTATGACTCGATGCTGGTCAACGGCCCGCTCGACGCGATGGTCATGCAGGACTCATGGGCTGTCGGCAAGCTGCAGGGCGAAGCCATGGTCGAGTGGTTCAAGGCGACCAAGGGCGAAGTGAAGGGCAAGGTTGCTCTGATCATGGGTCACCCCGGTGACTCAAACGCCATCGCGATGTCTTCCGGCGCACTGGAAATCATCAAGGCAAACCCGGGTCTCGAACTCGTTGCCGAACAGGCGCACGAGCTCTGGGCAACCGACAAGGCGATGGCCACTGCCGAGAACCTGCTGACAAAGTATGGCAACCAGGTTGATGCCTTCATCTGCAACAATTCCGGCATGGCACGCGGCGTTGTCGCGGCTCTTGATGCCCAGGGTCTGGCCGACTCGACGAAGGTTTTCGTTGCCGGTTCAGATGCCGACCTCGTCAACATCCAGTTCGTCGCCAAAGGCAAGCAGTCGGTTGAAATCTGGAAGAAGATCGACCCGCTGGCAGAGACTGCTGCTCAGGTTGCCTTCGATCTCGCCAGCAATCCGGACAAGCCCGTCGCTGACGTCATCAAGG
Source organism: uncultured Mesorhizobium sp. (assembly GCA_964480545.1). Lineage (GTDB taxonomy): Bacteria > Pseudomonadota > Alphaproteobacteria > Rhizobiales > Rhizobiaceae > Mesorhizobium_G. Next base: position 12,133 of record CAYZQP010000099.1, read on the forward strand.
CTGACCGCGTGATCAACAACGGCGCTGTCGATGTGCCGACGATCGTTACCCCGGTCGTGCTGGTCAACAAGGACAATGTAGACACCACCGTCGTTGAAGGCGGCGTCTATACCAAGGACCAGGCGCACGGCGGCTGATCTGCCTTGGGAGGCAGGAAAGAAGCCTGACCTGCGCCAGGCATGATACCGAGAAGCTGCAGACTTTTTCGGGCGTGTATCATGCCTCGCGAACAACTGACGCGCCGCGCCTGAACATTCGGGCGCGGTGCCCAATCCGCAAAATAGTCAAAAGCAGCACGGCCCAGGCACTGCCCGGGCGAAGGATGCTGCTTGCCGGGAGGATGGGACGATGGCGAACGATGTCGTTCTCAAGATGGTGGACATCTCGAAGGAATTTCCGGGCGTCAAGGCGCTCTCTCATGTGAATTTTGAAGCGCGCGCCGGCGAATTGCTTGCGCTTATGGGCGAAAACGGTGCCGGCAAGTCGACCCTGA
>CAYZQP010000100.1:0-2710 GCA_964480545.1 uncultured Mesorhizobium sp.
GCCAGCCAGACCTGAAACGATCGCCGCCTTGAAACAGAAATTCGCCGTCACCGAGGGTGTAATGTATGTCGAGCAGCCACCAGAAACCAGCGCCGCACTCCGTCAATATGCGCTGGGACGTGGCACTGATCCGTTCAAGCTGACGTCCCTGCATCTGCTGACCTCGCTGTCGGGCTCGGCCTTGCTGGCCTTTGCGGTGGAGTCAGGGAGGTTGACGGCGCAGGAAGCCTGGACGGCAGCGCATGTGGACGAGGACTGGCAGATCGAGCTTTGGGGCGAGGATGACGAGGCCAGTGCTCGCCGCGCGACCCGCTGGCGGGATTTCGCGGCCGCCGCCAGAGTGATCGAGATGTTGAAGTAATTGTCGCATCTCCTCGCCACAGCAGCTGCCTGAGGCTGGCCTTCACCATTGCTTGACTCGTTTGCGGGTAAATCGTCTGCACGCGCTGTGGCACGTCGATTGCAACAGCGCTTGAAAGGCCGCTGACGGCCGCTCCCGGAGGCAGCGAATGGCGATAGATCAGGCTATTCTGACCCATGCTGGCACAAGCGCGCCGGCACGTGCCCACGCAGGCGTCCGCTTTGAGGTTCTGGACAGTTGGCGCGGCATCTGCGCACTGCTGGTCGCGCTGTTCCATTTTCCGGCAGCGAGTGCGCTCTCGCAGTCGGGCTTCATCGCCTCGTCCTATCTGTTCGTGGACTTTTTCTTCGTTCTGTCGGGCTTTGTGATTGCGGCGGGTTATTCCGGTCGCCTGAACACGACAAATGACGGCATCAAATTCGCTGCTGTCCGGCTCGGGCGGGTCTATCCGCTACATCTGTTGATGATTGCTGCGTTTGCCGGGTTCGAGCTGTTGCGGCTTATGGTACCCGCGCTGAGGGGCGGCGGCGACGCTCCATTTACCGGAGCGTTCGAACTGTCGAGCCTGGCTGGCAACGTGGCTCTCTTGCAAGGTATGGATGTGTTCGACCGCCTGACCTGGAACACGCCGAGCTGGAGCATATCTACCGAGTTCTTCACCTATCTGGCCTTCGCTGCGGTGACGATCCTCCTCGGCGCGCGAGCCTGGCTGGCGCTGCTCATCGCGGCTGTCCTCGCTCCCCTTGCGCTCTGGTCAACGGGCGCGCCAAACATGGACTTCACCTATGATTTCGGCTTCCTGCGCTGCGTTGCCGGTTTTTCCATCGGCGCATTGATTGCGCAGTTCCAGTATGGGTCCATTGTCGAGGCGCGCGCGATCGATCGGGACTCTACCGACCGGATGCTGTGGACCTTCGCCGAGTTGGCTATGGTTGTCGCCATTGTGAGCTTTGTCACCAATACCGGGCAGACTCAGGCCAGCATTGCCGCACCTTTCGTGTTCGGCCTCGCCATCGTGCTGTTTGCCCATGAGGGCGGCGCGATCAGCGAGTTTCTGAAAGGCAGGCTGTTCCTGCTGCTCGGCGCACTGTCCTACTCGATCTATATGGTCCACACCTTCGTACAACTGCGCATGTACAACGTTGCGATACTGATAGATCGCAAGCTGAACCTGGGGCTTGCCGGAGAGGTTGTACATCACGGCAAGGCGACAGTCGGCTTTGGTCCTGATTCTCAACTGATCGCAATGGCCGCAGCCGCAGCAATGACAGTGGCCGTCATCGCCTGCGCCTGGATCACCTGGCGCTTCATCGAGATGCCGGCACTGGCCTGGACCAAGCGGGTTGTGGCGAGACTCGGCTGATCCAGCGTCAGCCTTTCGACATGCGCTCATAGACGGCTTTGGCTGCAAGGATCGCAGCCAGGATGATCGCGTTGCTCACCAGCCCGACGCCGATCGCCTGCATGCGGTCGGGCGTACCGCCACCCATGGTCAGCGGGATCAGAACCGCCACGAAGACGACGCCAAGCGCCATCGGGATCACCGGGTTGAGTTGCCCGGCGGTGTTTCTGGCAGTCAGCACCATGGCGACCAACAGGCCGATCCGGAACAGGTCTGTGAGTTGCGCTGACAGCACATCCGTGAAGCTCATCGTATCTCCTCCCGCCTCCACCTGACGCGGTGCCGGCATCCACGTCAATGCGCCCCGCGTTAGACGAAAGTCATAATCCCAAAGAGTCGCTGCCCGCACCGGCTGCAATCTGCAATAAGAATCAAGCCTGCGTTCGGAGGATTAGTCGGACAATTGCCGGCGGCGCAGCACCCGGATTCTAAATTGAAACGCCCCAATAAGGGAGGGGATTAATGGCTACGGCAACCACCGCGAACGCTGGTTCGCGCGGAATGACCGGCGAGGAGAAGAAGGTTATCTTCGCTTCCTCGCTCGGCACTGTTTTCGAATGGTATGATTTCTATCTTTACGGGTCACTAGCAGCCTTCATCGGCGCGACCTTTTTCAGCCCGGAGCTGTCCGAAGCGACACGCAACATCTTTGCCCTGCTGGCTTTCGCGGCCGGCTTCCTGGTTCGCCCGTTCGGTGCGCTCGTCTTCGGACGCCTCGGCGATCTCGTCGGCCGCAAATACACCTTCCTCGTGACCATGATGATCATGGGCGTCTCGACCTTCCTGGTCGGCATTCTGCCCGGCTATGCGACGCTCGGCATCATCGCTCCGATCATCCTGATTTTCCTGCGCATGCTCCAGGGTCTGGCGCTCGGTGGTGAATATGGCGGTGCAGCAACCTATGTTGCCGAACATTCGCCAGATGATCGTCGTGGCTACTACACCTC
>CAYZQP010000100.1:2720-5477 GCA_964480545.1 uncultured Mesorhizobium sp.
GCTGAATTCGCAGCCTGGGGCTGGCGCATTCCGTTCCTGATTTCCTTCTTCCTGCTGATCATTTCGGTCTGGATCCGTCTGACGCTGTCTGAATCGCCCGCCTTCAAGAAGATGAAGGAAGAGGGCAAGACCTCGAAGGCACCTCTGAAGGAAGCTTTCGGCACCTGGCGCAATGCCAGGATTGCGCTGCTTGCGCTGTTCGGCCTCACCGCCGGCCAGGCTGTGGTCTGGTACACAGGCCAGTTCTATGCGCTGTTCTTCCTCACCAACGTGCTCAAGGTCGACGGCGCAACCGTCAACATGATGATCGCGACCGCGCTTGCGCTCGGTACGCTATTCTTCGTGTTCTTCGGCTGGCTGTCCGACAAGATCGGCCGCAAGTGGATCATCATGGCAGGCCTGGCTCTCGCCATCCTGACCTACTTCCCGCTGTTCAACGCGCTGACCTGGGCTGCAAACCCGGCACTGGCTCAGGCACAGGAGACGGTGAAGGCAACGGTTACCGCCGCACCCGGCGACTGCACCTTCCAGTTCAACCCGGTTGGTACGGCCAAGTTCACCAGGTCCTGCGACGTGGCGACCGGCTTCCTGACCCGCAACTCGGTGCCCTATGAAGTGGTACAGACTGCCGCTCCAGGAACTGCAGCGACGGTTACCATCAAGGACAAGGTGATCGAGTCCTATGATGTGACTGCAGCAGGTGCCGAGGCAGGTGCCAAGGGCACTGCGTTCCAGAACGCGACCTTCGCCGCTCTGCATGATGCGGGATATCCGCTGAACCGTGCACCCCGCGTGGTTGCTGATCAGAGCCTGGATGAGTTCATCTCCTCCAACCCGAGCCTCAACCTCGACGCTGCGGCCATCCGCGCCGGCGGTGGTAAGCCTATCCCGCTGGAAGACGCCGTGGCACAGAAGCTGGTTGATCCGGAAACGGTGGGTGCTGTGACAGAAGTCACCACCTACACGATCCCGGGTGCCGGTGCCTATGCGATGGTTGCTGATCCGGCGGCAGTGAACTGGTGGAAGGTCGTCGGTCTGCTGTTCATCCTCGTGCTCTATGTCACGATGGTCTACGGCCCGATTGCCGCGATGCTGGTCGAAATGTTCCCGACCCGCATCCGCTACACCGGCATGTCGCTGCCATACCATATCGGTAACGGCTGGTTCGGCGGCCTGCTGCCGGCGCTCGTCTTCGCCATCAGCGCTGCAGCCGGCAACATTTACTCCGGTCTGTGGTACCCGATCATCATCGCAGCGATGACGCTGGTTATCGGTTCGCTCTTCGTCAAGGAGACGCTGGGCACCAATCTGGACTCCAAGGAGTCCTGATAGTCCGGTCCCCTCCGGAACAGGCCGTCGCGAGAAATCGCGGCGGCCTTCTGGTTTGTCACCACAACGTTCCCTCGCGGTGCGCAACCTCGTGGGCAGCGGCTGAAATGCTCCAGTTTGCGCTGTCCCCGAGAATCTAGCATGGATGATTCCGGTTTCTCCGGGCCCTTCTACATGCAAAATCTGCTGCCCCCCGCAATCCTGCCGATTGTGCTGCTTGTGCTGTCGAACGTCTTCATGACCTTCGCCTGGTACGGGCATCTGAAGTACAAATCATCGCCACTGGTCATCGCAATCCTCGCGAGCTGGAGCATCGCTCTGGTCGAATATTGCTTTGCCGTACCGGCAAACCGCTGGGGCAGCGCGGTCTATTCCACCGCCGAGCTGAAGACGATCCAGGAAGTGATTACCCTGATCGTCTTTGCCTGCTTCTCGGTACTGGTGTTGAAGGAAGCCTTCACGCTGAACCATGCCGTCGGATTCGGCTTTATCGCGCTCGGGGCATTCTTCATCTTCCGGGGACCATTCTGATGGCCTCGTTGGCCAGACGGGCAGTCGCATGCGCGCTGGTGTTTGCCGTGTCCACTGCCAGCGCGCAGGATATCGGCACGCGCGATTGCACTGACACATTCTGGTTTATGGCGCGCAATGATCTCACGGCCCAGGTCCGGATCACAGGGTTCGAGACTGTCCGCGCGATCGAACCTGGCTACAGGCTGTTTGCGGTCGAGGCGGCGGTCGTCGAGGCATTCAAGGGGCAGCCCCCAGTGGCATCCATGCAGTTTCATGTCATGCTGGAACTGCCATCGGAGCCACCGTCACAGGGGGAGTTTGTCGTCAACCTGAAGAGGAGTGACGAGGGCCTCTATGCGTTTGACGGAAACGGTCAGGCCTGGGTTCAGGCGACACCAATGCTGATCGCAGCGCTGCGTTCCGGCGATGTAGTGCAGTGCGGAAGCTGATCCCGATGAAGGCTCAAGGCTCACCACTCTATCTGATTGCAGCGTTCCTGAGCGGTGGCGTGCTCACGCTGATGATCCACCTCAATGCCGAGTTGGCGCGGTACAGTAACCTGCTGTTTTCGTCATGGGGCCCGCACGTCACCGGCACGGTGGCGGCGATTGTTTCTCTGGGATGCCTGAGGGTTTTGCGCCGAAGCGCGCAGCCGGTGAGCGTTACCGGGGCGAGGCCAAAGGCCCCGCTCTGGGCTTATCTTGGCGGTGTGTCGGGTGCAGCGACGGTGATGGCGTCGTCCTATGCGGCCAACACGCCGCTGGCGCTGGCCGGCACGCTGGCGCTGGGTCTGGCAGGGCAGGCCGCGTTTTCCATGGCGGCCGACCAGTTCGGGCTGTTCGGCATGCCGCAGCGCTCGCTGGACTGGCGCGACTACGCCGCCGTGGCGCTGATCCTTGGCGGCAGCATCCTGAT
>CAYZQP010000100.1:5487-12376 GCA_964480545.1 uncultured Mesorhizobium sp.
CCCTGGGCATGATCCTCGCCGCGACGCTGGCGGGTGTGCTGATCGGGTTTAGCCGTCAGCTCAACGGGCGGCTCAGCCTCTCGACCACGCCGCTGGTTGCCTCGTTCTGGAACCACCTTGTCGGGGCAGTGGCGCTGACCGTGCTGGGTCTGGCCATGGGCGGGTTGTTCCCGCCGAACATTGCTGACATCCCGTGGTATGCATGGATGAGTGGCCCGCTCGGCGTGATCTTTGTCGCCTCGGGCAGCTGGCTGATCGCCAGGATCGGCGCGGTGAACACGGCGCTGCTGGTGATTGCCGGGCAGATGGTATCCGGCGTCGCACTCGACCTTGCGCGCGGCGTGCCGGTGACGCTGCTGGTCAGCGCGCTCGGTATCGCGATGATCCTCGGCGGCGTGCTGCTGACGCAGCGGCGGTGAGAAATGTGGATCGAGTTCCACGGCCTGACGTTTGATCTGCCAGACGGTTGGTTTGATTTCACGAATGAAGTTGACGGCAACTGGCCGCCAACGCTGGCGCAAGCGGAAGCGAGCGGCGTGATCCAGTTCAGCGTTGCGCGATACGCAAGCGGCAAGCTTCCGGGAATCACGATGGATGATCTTCGCCAGTTCTGCGTCACGTTCTGTGAGCAGCATGGAATCAACCCAGGCGGGATCAGCGAGGTTGACGCGCATCTGCCCTGTGCCGGTGTCCGGTCCGAACCACGGGAAGAGGTCATTGCCGCCTGGTATCTGTCGAACGGCGCTGATGTCGCCTTTGTCACCTACATCTCATACGTAGGGCAGGCAGAAGAGCATATCGAGAAGCAGCTTGCAGATGCCTTGTCACTAGTGAAGACGGCAGGCTTCGTCATCGCCGAGACCAGCCACTGATCAGCCTCTTCTGCGTCTCCGCCCTTCGCCCTCGGCTGGTGCATTCTCGGTCGCCAGCTTGTTGCGCATCGGGCCGATGCGCTCGATGATCGCCTCGACGGTCGGGCGCGCGCCGCCAGTCTTGTGGGCATCAAGCGCCACGCGCATCGCGGCAAGATGCTCGAACGAGGTGCCGCAGCAGCCGCCGATAATTTTCGCGCCACCGTCGACCGCGAGTCGCACGTAGTCTGACATCAGCTCTGGCGTGCCGGAGTAGTGGATCACTGTGCCGCGGAATTCCGGGATGCCGCAATTGCCCTTCACGATCACGGTGGCTTCGGGCCTGGCGGCGGTCATGTCGAGCATCGAAGCCAGAATGTCGGAGGCACCGACGCCACAATTTGCGCCGACGGCGACGGGCGCCTCGGCCAGGCCATCGGTGACGCCGTGAATGTCCTTTGGCAGCAGGCCCATCATGGTGCGTCCGGCGGTGTCGAACGAGCCGGTATAGGTGTAGGGCAGACCGACCTTGATTGCGGCCTCGGCAGCTGCGCGAATTTCATCGGGGGCCGACATGGTCTCGATCCAGGCAACGTCAGCGCCGCCGGCCTTCAGGCCTTCCATCTGTTCGACAAAGGCTGCGACCGCATCCTCATAAGACATCGCGCCGAGCGGGATCAGCAACTCGCCGGTCGGGCCGACTGAGCCGGCGACGATGACCTTGCGGCCTGCCTTGTCAGTGACGGCGCGGGCGACCTCTGCAGCCTTCTTGTTCAACTCGAACACGCGGTCCTGAGCATGGTGCAGCTTGAGCCGATGGCGGGTGCCGCCAAACGAGTTGGTCAGGATGATGTCGGCGCCCGCATCAACAAAGCGCTGATGCAACTGCGTGATGACGTCCGGATTGGTTTCGAGCAGAAGCTCCGGTGCCTCGCCGGCCTCAAGGCCCATGGCGAACAGGTTGGTGCCGGTTGCCCCATCGGCGAGCAGCACGCCCTTTTCGGCAAGCAATGCATCAATCGGATTGGTCATCGGAGCGCTTTCGGTTGGGATTTCGTAGATATAAAGATTTCTTTATGTGTTTTCAATCGGCAGGAATGTTCATTCTCCGCCGTGCGGCGTCGGTCTGCGGATAGTCTCAAATGCTCCGTGCCAGCTCGCGCGCAAAGTTCGCTGCTTCATGTGGGTGCACTTTTGCGGCGCGGATGAGCTTGTCGAAATGGCGGGTGAGCGTGGCGATGGGGGTAGGGGCGTTCAACACCAGGTACATGTCGCCGACATACATCGCGGCGCGCAGCGAGCCGAAGATTGTGTACGGCACCGAATAGCGCTGTCCGCCGTCATAGAGGTTGAGCCGGAAGGTCGGGTAGAGCTCGTCCAGCAGGTCAGCCATATGCTCCAGCTGGTGGCGGCGCTCCTGCGCGGAGAAGCCGGTCCAGACACCGAGACCGCGCGCGAAAATCTCCAGCGTGTGGACCGGCATGCAGGCTTCCATGTCGGTCTCCGGGCGGCGGTTATAGTCGATGCGGTCGCGCGCCTCATGCGCCTGCAGTTCCGGGTCACGGTGTGAGATGCCGGCCTCGTAATCGACAAGCGCCGGCGTGCGCATCAGGTCGGGAATGCCTGCCGGCACGTAGCGAACTTTCATGCCGGTCGCCTCGGCATACCAGCGCGCCATAAAGCTCTCGCCGTAGCCGGAAACGCCTTCCTCGATCTCCACCATGTCGCGCAACTCGCCGGTCAGCGCTTCGTCCTGCGACAGGCCAAGTAGCCAGTCGAGCGAGACCTTGTGCTCGGCGGCGATGGTCATCAGCGTCTCGGCACGGGGCAGGCGTGTGGTGGCACCTGACAGGATCTGCGACAGGGCCGAGCGGTCGACGCCAATAGAGGCGGCAAAGGCCGACTGGTTCAGGCCGGAGCGAATCTGCAATGATTTCAAACGCTCGCGGAAGAGAGCCGAGACATCACGCTTGTCCATGTAATGCTGCCATCTGCTGCCATCTGCTGCCGGTTTTGTTGACTAAACATAACACGCGTCGCGAAATGTACGCAATGTCATCAGATTCTGCGCATTCTCGCATTGAATGCTGACATTGCTCCTGACACCCTGATGTCATGAGGGAAGCAGCAGGCAGGCGCAGGAAACCGGCGATCGAGTGGCCGACGGTGGCGCTCATATTCACCTGCTACGGGCTTTGGTTTGCTGCGGGCTTGCTGCTTTGGCCAAACTGGCCGGTGGCTGCACTGGCGCTGATGGCGGTGATGGTCGCGCTGCAGTCTTCGCTGGTGCATGAGGCGCTGCATGGTCACCCGACGCGCAATGCGCGGATCAATGAGGGGCTGGTGTCGCTGCCCATCGGGCTGACCTGGCCATATCGCCGGTTCAAGGCCCTGCATCTGCGCCATCACGCCGACGAGCGTCTGACCGACCCGTTTGACGACCCGGAAAGCTATTATCAGGCGTTGTGGAAGCACGATGTCATGCCTGGCTGGCTTCGTGGGCTGCTGCGCGTCAACAACACCATGCTGGGACGGCTGGTGCTCGGGCCATGGCTGTCGGCGATTGGCCTGATGCTTGGTGATATCAGGCTGATCCGCGCCGGCGACCGCGATGTGCAAAAGGCCTGGCTGCTGCAGCTTGCCGGTCTGGTGGTCGTCGTGCCGGTGGTTGTTCTGGGCTTCGGTATGCCGTTCTGGCTCTATGCGTTTGGTGCCGTATGGCCAGGGCTGGCGATCATCTCGATCCGCACCTATGCCGAGCACCAATGGTCGGAGGACCCGGAAGGGCGCACGATCATTGTCGAGAAGTCGCCGCTGGCCTTCCTGTTCCTCTATAACAATCTGCACTTCGTGCATCACGCGCGTCCGACGGTCGCCTGGTACAATCTGCCGGGGTTGTTTCGCGAGCGCCGCGAAGAGTGGATCGCCGCCAATCGCGGCTACGTCTTTCCGGGCTATTTCGCCATCCTGAAAGCCTGGGCCTTCAAGGCCAAGGAACCGGTGACACATCCGGTGCTGCGCGCAACTGCCGAGTGCGGCGGCGCGGGCGTCTGGGCGGAAAAGCGCCGCGCTGCACAAGTCGTGGAGCCGGCGGAGTGATTTCGCTGGCTTTGTGCCAGGTTGGTGTGAATGATCGGGCACTGTCGCTGCGGATCCCACCATGACCAGGAATGGCCCTTACCACAGAACTGGCGAGCCCGGCGGGCAGGGATGTCGCGTCGGCATATTGCCGATTCAGGGGCGGAAACCCGGCGGCGAGTTGATGGCTGGTGCATTGCTGGATGCCGGGACCGACGCCAGTGAAGTGGAGCTTCTGCGCACAGTCGCGCACGGTCTAGGTGTCGTGTGGGGCAAGGATGATCTCGGCTGGTGGGCAGTAGTGCCTGATACTCCCGCCTCGGAGTTTGCCCAGTCACAGGCAACTCGCTTCGGCTTGTACCGGCAGGATGACAATGCGGTCGTTGCGCTAATCGAGACGTATGACACACAGTCTGAGGCCGAGGAGCAAGCTGCGGAGTTCACAAGCCGGGGTCACAAGCAGTTCTATTTTGTCCGCCAGATGGATTGAGGCGCTGCCTGCATGTCAAACCGCATCGCTGCCCTTCCAATGTATGACTGGCCCGAGCGCCGGGCTGAGGTCGATAGACAGTGGGCTGCAATTCGCGACCGTTTGCGGGGCGACGGTGTCGATGCTCCGGAGGCGTTGACCCGATCGGATGATCTACACGCACAGTGGCGCAGTCCGGATCTGCTTGTGGGGCAAACATGCTGGGGACCTATGGAGTGCGGCATTTCAGACTATGTGCAGGTGCTGGCCCAGCCCGGCTATGACGGGATCGAGGGCGGGCAGGGCGAGCTGTACTCAAGCGCCATAGTGATGCGGCGTGGCGTGCGCAGTCCCCCGGAATCGCCGCTGCCTCTCGCGCTGCTGCGCAATGCCCGTTTCGCCTACAACAACCCGGATTCCATGTCCGGCCTGCGCGGCATCATGCATGACCTCGAGGCCCTGGGTGAGAGTCTTGAGATATTTAACCGGCGAATCGAGACCGGCGGCCATCGCAACTCGGTTCGCGCCGTTGCGACCGGCGCGGCGGATGTCGCGGCGATCGACTGCCTGAGCTGGAAGCTGGCGCTGGAGCATGAGTCGGCAGCCCAGGAGCTGCAGGTCGTGGGCTGGACAAGCAAACGCAAGGGCTTACCGTTCATCACGTCAAAGCACACGCCGCCAGAGGTGGTGGCGGCGCTCAGGGCCGCTTTGACTGCTTGATTCTGACATTGGGCGACTTGCCCTCTGGATGATCTATTTCGAACTGGTAGGTCGCTCGCACAAGTTCAATAAGCTTGGTGTATTTGCCATCGGAACGAGGGTCGAACGAAGAGTCCAGCTTCGTCAGTTGCTGACCTACTGTGCCGAGATTGGCCCAGCCATCTTCTGCCTCCACCTGCTCAATCGCCTTGCGGATATTCGGCGTAATTGTCTTGAGATCGAGCAAAGGCTTTGACGCAACTGTAGAGGGCTGCTCGGTGTCGGTGCTCGTTTCGAACAGATTTTCAGTGAAGATGAACCTGTCGCAGGCCTGTTGAAGGCTTCTGGGCGTTTTTTGTTCCCCGAAACCGTAGACCTGCAGACGTTGTTCCCGGATACGAGAGGCTAACCGGGTGAAGTCGCTATCGGACGAAACGAGGCAAAATCCATCGACCCGCCCGCTCAGCAGGATGTCCATTGCATCAATGACCAGCGTGATGTCGGACGCATTTTTGCCAGTTGTGTAAGCATATTGCTGCTGGGGAACGATTGCGTGTTCCGTGAGAACCGAAGCCCATGCCTTTGACCGGTCACTGGAAAAGTCACCATAGATTCGGCGAATGCTGGCATCACCGAGCTTCGCAATCTCTTCGAACAGAGGTTTGACGACTTTCGACGACGCGTTGTCCGCATCAATCAGAACTGCGAGCTTAGGTGGATTCTGGATATTGGCCATCACTAACTCGCGCCTCGTCTATCCCGCCAACACCACCGACTTGCCGTCCGCTGGCGGTTTGGTGGTGCAGAATTCGGCAATGGCTCTGGCGATCTTTGCACCGCCTTTGACCGATGGCTCGATCGGGTTTGCGAGATCGCCGACTTCGTTGCAGATGAGGCGCAGGTCGATCAGCGTCAGGCCGTTGGCGAAAGCGGCGCGTGTGATGACATCGTTGAAGATGGTCAGCGCAACATTTGCCAACCGGGTCTGGTTTGGATCGGTATATTGCACGTCGTAGATCGTGCAGAGCGCAGTCGGCAGAGACTTGCTCAGCACCGATTTCAGCATCTCGCGGTAGTCATCGGCGAAGCGGTCGCGCAAGGTGGCAAAGCGGTTCAGCACCTCGGCATAGGATGACGCGCGTTCCATCATGATATGTGCGTGGCCGAGCGCATCATTGCCGCCGACGCTAACGACAAGGTGCGTGACGTCGCTTCCCAGCCAGCCGGCCTGATGCTTGACCTGCTTGGTGACGCTGCCATCGACCGCATGCAGACTGCACTTCCAGGTGTTCGGCAAAGTCTCACGCAACTGCGCGATCACGTCGGGCCGCCCGCGACGTAGCTGCCATTGTCAAAAATGGAATCGCCAAGCAGGACGACATGCGACATGGATGAACTCCTTGTTCATCCTCGCATTTTCTCGCCGCTCGGGTCAAACGGTGCCTCGATGTTGATGCGGGCAGGGCGGCGGTGGCCGAGGATTTCGATCTCGAACTGGCCCTCGCTCTCGTCATTGGCGAGCGCTGCCGGCACATAGCCCTGCGCCATCGATTTGCTGATCGTGTGGGCATAGCCGCCTGAGGTGACCCAGCCGACCACGCGCCAGTCGCCATCGACCGTGCCGCGAATGGCCGAGGCACCGGTCGCAGCCGTAGAGCCGCGCACTTCCGCACCGGTTGCGTCGAAGCGCGGTGCGCCGAAGGTGTGAGTTTTCTCGACCGTGCCGTAGTCGGTGGAGGTCTTGGCCCAGATCGGCTCGTCGCCCATCACGTCGGCGTCCGTTGCTTCCACA
>CAYZQP010000100.1:12386-12604 GCA_964480545.1 uncultured Mesorhizobium sp.
ACAATGAACGACACGCGCTTCAGCTTCGGCTCGCCGGCCTTCAGCGCGGCAAGCTCAACCGCAGCTGCCTCACGGCCGATGAAGCGGTTCTTGTCCATCTTGATGAAGCGTTCCATGCCGCCCTCGAACGGCCCATAAATCGGGCGCAATTCGCGGAACCAGGTCGGGAAATTCTTTTCCAGCCGCATCGAGAGCAGGGCGCGCATCCCGAAATCGAC
>CAYZQP010000101.1:0-6278 GCA_964480545.1 uncultured Mesorhizobium sp.
GGGCGACGCCAGGGTCACCTATGGCGACGTCTTCCTGCAGGCCGAGCAGGAATACTCACGCCACAATTTCGAACATGCCGACACCGCAATGCTGCTGCGGCATTTCCAGGATGCCGAAGGCGAGTGCCGCGCGCTGCTGGCTGCCGGCGCAAACCGTCCGGCGGGCGAGGCCCACAGGATGGTGCTGCCCGCCTACGACCAGTGCATCAAGGCGAGCCACGTCTTCAACCTGCTCGACGCCCGCGGCGTCATCTCGGTGACCGACCGCCAGCGTTACATCCTGAGCGTGCGCGAACTCGCCAAAGCCTGCGGCGAGGCGTTCCTGCAAACCGACGTGGGCGGCTGGACCAGGCAAGCCGCCTGACCCGAGGCACGCCCAACGTGACGCGCCTACCCTCCCCTCGAGGGGAGGGTCGCGAGCGCAGCGAGCGGGGTGGGGTGTCTTTTCTTCGGAGAGTAGACTGCTGCACGGAGATGGCTCGCGCGATAATGGCAAGCACCGTATTCATGTCGGTGATCACCATGTTATTGTCGAAGCGGACAACGCGGTAGCCCTCGCGTGTGAGCCAGGCCGTCCTCTCAATGTCATGCTCTCGCTGATCGGTCTCTTCATGGACAGGGCCGTCGACTTCAAAGTCAGCTCGGTACGGACCGATCTCCAATTGTCGCCGGAAGTGGGTTCCTGCCAATGGAAGCTGCCAGAGGCGCAACCAGAGCGCCTGCTCGGCGTCAGTTCCCTTGACGGACCGGCGTCCGGCGGATCGCATCTTGAATCTGTCGAGGCTGGACATTCCCGGTTGTAGCATAAGCCCGCAGAGGTTGATCACCCCACCCCACCACCCCGCTCGCTTCGCTTGCGACCCTCCCCTCAAGGGGAGGGTAATCCGCGCGCCGCGCGTCTCAAAACCGCGCCATCTCCGCTTTCACCCGATCCATAAACGCAGAGAGTTGTTCTGACGTATTGTTGTTCATGTCATAGAGCGCCAGGTATTTCGGCGGGCGCGGCCCGCGAAACATCGCCCAGCCGGAGCGGCGCGCCAGCCGCCGTGGCGGGTCGCCCATCAACCAGCTGCGCCAGCGGTTGCCGCCATAGGTGGTGATGTAGGCAACCTTGCGGATATTGGTCAGCGCCGGCCGCAACGTGCCGCGATCCCCGCCATCCTCCATGGTGAAGGAAACGCCCGGCAGGAAGATGCGATCAAAGAAGCCTTTCAGGATTGCCGGGTAACCGTAATTCCACACCGGATGGACGAAGACGATCGCCTCGGCAGCGCGCAGCCGTTCCACATAGGGCGCAACGCTGGCCGACAGGTTCCTCGGATAGTCGTGGTAGTCGAGACGCTCCGCGCGGCTCAGCACCGCGTCAAAATTCTCGTCATACAGGCTCATCCCGTCGACCACGTGCCCCGCAGTTTTCAACGCCTCGCAGGTGGCCGTATACAAGGCGCGATTGTAGCTCGTCTCGACCGGATGCGCGTGAACAACCAGAACCCGCATCTCAGCGCCCCTGCGCCGACAGGCCGGCAAACAGCCACACGCGGCCGGACTCGAAGTCGAAATCCGGATCATCCCAGGCGATCATCTTGCCCGGATTGAGCAGCCCCTTCGGGTCCGCCTCCTGCTTGAATGCAAGTTGCGCCCGGTCGGTCTGCTTCATGCCGCCTTCTTCCAGCGTGTAGCGGTGCGGGTTGAACACCAGGCACTCATTGTCCTCGTGCAGCTTGATGATTTCTTCCAGCCGCGCCTCGTTTGTGTAGCGCACGATGGGCAGTCCGGAATACACCACGCGTCCGTCAAAGCGCGTCATCTCGATATGCATCGGCATTTCGTCGCCCAGCATGGCGACGATTTTCTCGACATGCGCCAGGCTCGGATACTGGGTCTGCAGGTAGGTGATCGACGGGTCGATCTTCAGCCCGCGCAGGGTCGTGTGGTTCCAGCAGAATTCGTAGATCGGCGGCAGTCGGCGGTCGGTGTTGATATCGCTGCGATGCAGCACCTCGACGCCGCGATGGCGCATCAACAGGTCGAGCGCATCGACGCTGTTGGGTGCCACCATGATCAGCACCAGCGACTGTTCCGGGCGCATGAAGTCGCGATAGCGACCGAACCAGTCATAGCCGATGGGTGCCGCCACCGGCGAGATTTCCTTCAGCAGCAGCCCGTCCATCCGCGCGATCTGCTCGGAGAAGCGGCAGGCGTCGATGAAGTCGTCAAAGCCGGCAACCACCTCGATCCAGTCATAGGCTGGGGCCAGCGGCATCTCCACCTCGACAATGATGCCGTTGGTGCCATAGGCATGCGCAACCTTCAGAATGTCGGCACCGGTCAGGTCGCGCACGCGCGGTTCGGCCTCGCAGGTCACCACCTTGAGCCCGAGAACATTGCCGAGATTGCGCAACCCGCCCCAGCGGATGGAGCCAACGCCACCCGAGCCACCGGCAACAAAGCCGCCGATGGTTGCCAGCCGGTAGGTTGAGGGGTGGAAGCGCAACTCGCCACCGACCGCAGCTCTGGTCTGGTCATCCAGCTTGCTCATGATCGTGCCGGCCTGCGCCCGCACACGATCCGGCTTTATGTCGATCACCTGATCAAGGTTCTTCAGATCAAGCACCACGCCACCCGCCAGCGGCATGGCCTGACCGTAATTGCCGGTACCGGAGCCGCGCGGCGTGATCGGCACGTCATGCGCGAACGCGGTAGCGATAACCCGCACGACCTCGTCCGTGCTGCGCGGTGTCACCACGAGATCAGCCTTCACGTGCTCCAGCTGCGCCTTGAGCAGCGGCGAATACCAGTAGTGATCCCGGCTCTTTTGCAGCACGAGGCGCTCATTGTCCTCGACCGGAATGTCTCCGAGCGCAGCGCGGAATGCGGTCAGGTCCATCAGGCGGCTCCCATCAGATCATCAAGTTCGCGATAGTCCGGCAGCGTGCGGTCGATGGCAACACCGCCACGCACCACAATGCGGTCTGCCTGCGGGCGCGCCATCAACTCGCCCCACGCCCGCGCCCGGAACAGCACGAAGTCCGCAGCTGCGCCCGGCGTCAGCATCGCCGTGTAGTCAAACCGGCCAAACGCGGCCGGATCGGCACCCACCGCCCGCGCCCAGGTCCAGGCCTCATCAGCCGGATGGTCGAACTGCAAGATGCGCGCACCCTCGCGAAACACCTCGACACAGTCGAGATCACCATAGGCATAGAACGGATCGCGCGTATTGTCGGATGAGATCGCAACCGGTGCGCCCGCCGCCTTGAACTCGTTCAGCGGCGCGACTCCCCGCCAGCGCGGCGTCACCACGCCCTGCGCATTGTTGCGATCCTGCAGATACATGTTGCACATCGGCAGCGAGACGATAGCGATGCCCGCCTCGACCACCCGCTCGATCGTCCGGTGGCGCGTGATGTCATCCTGCACGGCGACGACACAGCAATGTCCCGCCGTCACCTTGCCGGTGAAGCCCGTTTCGATGACGGCCTCGGCCAGCGCCATCAACGCGCCAGACTCGACCTCGGCGGTTTCATCACAATGCGCGTCGACATCCAGGCCGTAATCGCCGGCAGCTTCCAGCGTGTTCAGCATCGCCTGCCGCGCCTCGGGAAACACCGACATTGCGCCGCCCAGCACCCCGCCCGATGCAGCCGCGCGGCGCGCCAGCATCCTGATTGTGGCGCGGTCGATCATCTGGTCTGGCCCGCACAGCGACACGCCCTGCAACTCGATCCGGCCGCGCCAGCGCTCTCGCACCACGTCAAACACGTCCCAGGTGATCTCCTGTTGCGGCGGCACGCTGTCGAGATGCGTGCGGATCGCCGCCGTGCCATGCGCGTAAGCGCAGCGCAGCGAGAAATCCATGCGCCGCTCGACATCGCGCGCCGACCACCGCGCCTCGCGATCATCGTGCACCGCCAGCAATGCGCCCATCCAGCTGCCATCGGGGTTCGGCTTGCGTGGCCAGATGTGGCCCTTGTCCAGATGCGTGTGGATATCGACAAAAGCCGGCAGCATGAGCCCTGCATCGGCGTCATGGCCGGGCAGGGCGGCGTCTGCCTCGCCAGCCGGCAGCACGGCCTCGATCCGCCCGTCAGCCACGACAATATCGACACGGAGCACCTCGCCCGAATCCGGTGCGTCGATCACGGCGGCGGGCGCATTTGCCCCGCGCACGACATAACGCCCGTCAGCGGCAAACAGTGCGGACACGTCTAGTTCTCCCGCCTGAGCGCGCTCTCGTGCCAGCGCCGCAGCGACAGCCAGGATATCAGCGAGGTCAGCCCGAAAATCGCAACGCCGGTCGCTGTCAGCAGCACGAGCGCTGCAAACATGCGTGGAATGTTCAGGCGGTACTGGCTCTCCAGCAGGCGGAAGGCGAGACCCGCACCCTGACCGGCAGAGCCGGCAGCGAATTCGGCCACCACGGCAGCGATCAGCGCCAGCCCGCCGCCGATGCGCAAACCTGTCATGAAATAGGGCAGCGACGCCGGCAGTTTCAGATAGATCAGCTGCTGCCAGCGGCTGGCACCATAGAGGTCAAACAGGTTGAGCAGGTTATGGTCAACGCTCTTCAGCCCCTGCACCATGTTGGACAGGATCGGAAAGAAGGCCACGAGGAAGGCGCAGATCAAAAGCGCCGTATGCGTGTCCGGCGCGTAGATCAGCAGCAGCGGCGCAATCGCCACGATGGGCGTCACCTGCAGGATCACGGCAAAGGGAAACAGCGCCAGCTCGATCCAGCGCGACTGCACCAGGATGATCGCCAGCCCGACGCCGCCCACCAGCGCCAGAAACAGCGCCGTGAAGGTAATCTTGACGGTGACGATCAGGCCCGGCCACAGCGTGCCCCAGTCGTTCCACAGCGCCGCGACCACCGCGCCGGGCGAGGGCAGGATATAGGGCGGCACCTCGTTGATCTTGACGTAGAGGTGCCAGGCCAGGATCGCCAGCGCAAACATGCCGACCGGCACCGCGATGCGCAGCACCTTCTCGGAAACCTTCGAGGGCGGGGGCGGGATTGGCGCTGTGTCGGTCAATGGTCACCGCCTCCCCGCGTGATGGCTTCCTGCAGGCTTTCCGACACCTGGGCGCAGACAACGCGATAGGCTTCCGAGGTGCGGTAGCTCTTGCCGCGCTCTTCCGGCGCATCGATCATCATGTCGGAGTAAACCTGTCCGGGCCGCGCTTTCATCACCACCACCCGGTTGGACATGTAGGCGGATTCGAAAACCGAATGCGTGACGAAGATGACTGTCACGCCCGATTTCTGCCAGAGCTCAAGCACGTCATCGTTGAGTTTCTGCCGCGTGATCTCGTCCAGTGCCGCAAACGGCTCATCGAGCAGCAGCAGCTTCGGCTTCGTCACCAGCGCCCGCGCAATCGACACGCGCATCTTCATGCCGCCCGAAAGCTCGCGCGGATAGGCTTCCGCGAAATCCGCCAGCCCCACCGTCGCCAGCATGTCCATGATCTGGCCGCGCACGGCAGATTTCGATTCTCCGCGCAGCTTCAGCGGCAGGTACACATTGCCGAACACAGTCTGCCACGGCATCAGCGTCGGTTCCTGAAACACGAAGCCGATATCGCCTTCCGGCAGACCCTTCGAGTTGATCCGCGATGACGGCCACCCGATGGTCCCGGAAGTCGGCGCGCCAAGCCCGGCAATGATGCGCAGCGCCGTCGACTTGCCGCAGCCGGACGGCCCGAGCAGGCTGACAAACTCGCCCGCATTCACATCAAGCGACATGTCGACCAGCGCAATCGTGCCGTTGGAAAATGTCTTCGAGACATTGCGCATGGACACCACGGGGCGTCCACGCGCGTGCGCTTGAGTTTCAGTCTGGCTCGCCGCTGCGGCAGTCTGCATACGCTGCTTACTTCTTCACCAGATCGAGGCCCAGCCCCTTGCACACGAACTCGGTCGAGTAGGCCTTCGTGATGTCGATGCCGGCGTCGAAGACTTTCACCGCCACCATCTTGTCGTAGAAGCTCTTCCAGCGCTCGTCGGTCATGCAGCCGATGCCCTTGGTCTCGGCGTCACCCGAAACCACGATGCCGTATTCCTTCATCTTTTCCAGCGAGTAGGCGAGCTGCTCTTCGGTCATCTCCGGGTTGTCTTTCCGGATCAGCTCGTTGGCGGCCTTGTTGTCGCCGTAGAGATAGTTGGCCCAGCCGATGATCGTCGCCTCGACGAATTTCTGTGCCGTCTCCTTGTTGGCGTCGACATAGGGCTTCATCGCCTCGATGGTCGTCGAATAGGGGTTGAAGCCCTCGTCAGCCAGCAG
>CAYZQP010000101.1:6288-12592 GCA_964480545.1 uncultured Mesorhizobium sp.
GCCAGCAGGAAAACCACCGGCTTGAAGCCGGCCTGGCGCTCGACCTCGAAAGGCTCGGAGGTCAGGTAGCCCTGCTGCACGGCCTTCTTGTCAGCGATGAACGGTGCCGGGTTGAACGTGTAGGGCTTGAACTGCTCGTCCTTGAAGCCCTCGTAATTGGCCTTCATCCACTCGAAATAGGTGATGAAACCGTCCTTGCTCATGATGATCTGGCTGGCCTTTGCCAGATCGGCAAACTTGTCCAGGCCTTCGCCCGGATGCGCCATCAGGATTTGCGGGTCCTTCTGGAAAATCGAGGCCAGCGTGATGGAAGGTACACCTTCCTTGACCGCGCTGATCGCCTGCGACGGGCCGCCCATGTAGAAATCGATCTGCCCGCCAACCAGCAGCGACCGGTTTGCACCCTGCGGGCCACCCTGACGGATGGTGACGTCGAGGCCATATTTGGCGTAGGTGCCATCCGCAACAGCCTGATAGTAGCCACCATGCTCCGCCTGGGCGAGCCAGTTGGTGCCGAATGAAACCTTCTTGAGCTCCTGCGCCATTGCCGTTCCCGACATGACAGTAAGAGCAATGGTCAAGGCGGTAACAGTGGTAGTGCGCATCGAGATCTCCTTGGTGAGATGGAACGAATCTGCCTAATTTTCAGGCACGATGTTGCATTGCACACTACCTTAGCGAATTGCCGGGGCTTGTGAAGGGCAAATGGTTGCCAATCCACCGTCGCGACGTACTATACGCGCCAGCAGATCAGCATACCGGAGGGCCACGTGGCGTTTCGCACTCTCGCGCCGCAAGGCATTCACCCGCCATTCTCCAACTACAGCTCCGGCGTCGAAATCGGCCCGAACCAGCGCATGATCCTTTGCTCCGGACAGCTTGGCATTGCGCGGGATGGAACAATCGCCGAGGGCTGTGAGGCGCAGACGCGGCTATGTTTCGACAACATTCGCGCGATCCTCAACGAGGGCGGCATGGACCTCGGCGACATTGCCCGCATCAACGCCTTCGTCACCGGCCGAGAGCACCTCGCGCCCTATATGGCCGTGCGCAATGCGCTGTTTGCCGAACCCTGGCCGGCCTCCACGCTGATGATTGTCGCGGGCTTCGCGCGGCCCGAATTTGTTGTCGAGATCGAAGCCATCGCGGTGAAGGCATGAGCGGATATCGTCGCGTCTGGTGGGGTGATTTCCGCGCGCCGGACTATCTGGAGCCCGACCCCGAACGGACAATCGCCATGCTGCCCATCGCCGCCATCGAGCAGCACGGCCCGCATCTGCCGGTCGGCACAGACAGCATCATCAACCGGCACTGTCTCGACCTGATGATCGAGCGCCTGCCGCCGATGGATCTGCGCATCCTGCCGGTGCAGGACATTGGCAAATCCAACGAACACCTCTGGGCTCCAGGTACCGTAACGCATGACGCCGCAACGCTGATCGCCGCCTGGACCGAGATTGGCCTGTCGGTCGCCCGCGCCGGCGTGCGCAAGCTGGTCATGGTCAATTCGCACGGCGGCAACGAGGAGGTCATGGGCATCGTGGCGCGCGAGTTGCGGGTGCGCGCCGATATGCTGGTGGTCAAGTCGAGCTGGATGCGCTTCGGTTGTCCGCCTGGCCTGATCCCCGATGATGAACGCCGGCTTGGCATACATGGCGGCGAGGTCGAGACCGCGTTGATGCTGGCTTTCCGGCCCGAACTGGTCGACATGAGCAAGGCAGCCGACTTTGTCTCGAAGGCTGCAAGCGACGAGGCGACCTACAAGCACCTGCGCCCCACGGGCACCCATGCCTACGCCTGGATCGCCAGCGACCTGAACCCGTCAGGCGCGGTCGGCAACGCCGCGCGGGCGACGGCTGAAAACGGCCGCGCCATTGCCGATTTCCAGGTTCAGGGCATGATCGAACTGCTGCAGGAACTCGAGCGCATGCCGCTACCAGCATGATCCCCCGCGACCAGCGGCTGCCTGCCGATGCGCCCTGGCGGCCAGTCGGGTTCGGCTGGCGCGATCCGGATGGCTCGTGGTCAACGGTGATTGAAGAGGCATGGCCGCCCGGCCTGCAACTTGAGATGACAATTGACGGCGATGCGATCTGCCTTGTGGTCACCAAGCCTGGCGCGGCTGCCATCGAGATCGCCTTTGCCGCACCGCCGCGTTTCCAGGCCTTTGGCGGGGGCGAGCGGTTCGAAAGCCTCGACCTGCGCGGCCAGAGCGTGCGCTACTATCTGGAAAACGCCGGTCTGGGATCGGGCGTCTATCTGCCGAGCCCATGGATCGCGACCACGCTGGGCTTCGGCCTCTTTTTGCCCGACGAGGCGCCCGCCACGTTCCACATCGCCCCGCACTTTGACCCGAATCGCATCCGCGTTCAGGCCGAAGGCGACCGGCTGGAGATCGAGATTCATCGCGGCGATCTCGCACAACAATATGCCATGCTCATCGCCCGCATCGGCCCGCCGCTTATGCCGGATGAAAGCTTCTTCAGCCTCTGGAAGGCGGGCGACTGGCGCTACGAGAGCGCTGCCACCGTGCAGGCCGATATCGACGGCTTTGCCCGCCTTGGTCTGCCGCTCGGCGTCAAGCTGATCGATGCCTATTGGGAGGACGAGGTTCATTCCTTCGCCTTCGACCAGGCGAAATATCCGGACGCCTGGGGCATGGTCGCGCGCCTGGCAGAGGCTGGCGCGCAGACATGGCTCTGGCTCTGCCCCTGGGTGGTGGTCGGCACGAAATCGTTCGAGTTTGCCAGCGCACACGGCTACACGATCGTTGACGCCAGCGGCCAGTTGATCACGCGGCGGCCTGGCGCAAACCCCAACATCGTCGCAGCACTGATCGACTTCTCCAACCCGCAGGCGGCCGAATGGTGGACCACCAGGCTGCGCGGCCTGCTGAAGCGTGGCATTGCCGGCTTCAAGGCTGATTTCGGTGAACAACTGCCGGAACACGCGCTGCTGCACTCCGGTGAGACTGGCGGCCGCGCCCACAACGCTTTCGTGCGCTACTATATCGAGGCGACCATCGCTGCCTTTGATGGTGCTACGCCGGCGATCATCAGCCGCTCAGGGTCGCCGCGCCTGCGCACCCCGATCTGGAGCGGCGACCAGACCTCCGATTTCTGCCCGAAAAGCGGCCTGCAGGCGGCGGTGCGCGCCGCGCAGAGCGGGGCGCTTTCCGGCTGGTCCTTCAATGGCAGCGATCTCGGCGGCTATTTCGGCACGCCGACGCCGCAGGTCTTTGCCCGCTGGACGCAGTTCGCCTGCTTCACGCCGCTGATGATGCTGCACGGCCTTGGCTGCCGCGAGCCGTGGGACATGGATGAGGCCTCGGCGACAATCTACGCCGGTTACGCCCGCCTGCATCTGGCGCTGCTGCCAATGTTCCAGCACTACGGTGAGGTTGCTGCCGCCGGCGGGCTGCCGCTGATCCGCATGATGCCGCTTGCCTTCCCGCAGGTCGACTGGTCCGGCATCAATGACTGGGATCAGCAGTTCATGCTGGGCGACGACATCCTTGTCGCACCCGCTGCGTTTTATGGCGACATCCGCGCCGTCTGGCTGCCCGACGGCGAATGGTACGACGCGCTGGCGGGCATCTTTGTTACCGGCTCGACCTGGCGGGTCCATCACACACCTCTCGACCGGATGCCGGTCTTCATCCGCAAAGGCGCAGTTCTGACCCTGGCGACCGACTCCGCCAGCCGTCAGGCCATTCAAATCACGTTCGGTGTAGCCGGCTCGCCAGTTTCAGTCGAAGGCTGGACAATCACATCTGTCCACGAGGTCGGCGAGGATGGCAGCCTGTCCGGGCCGGTCTCCGCAGACCTCGCCCGCTTGCTGCCGTTGCTCGGCTTGCGCGCGATATAGTCGCGCGATCCAGTGCCGGCTTCTTACCCTCCCCTGGAGGGGGAGGGTCGGCGCGCAGCGCCGGGGTGGGGTGATCAAGCCGCGCTTACGCGCGCTGGCAGGTGGGCTACGACGGCCACTTCTGCCTTGATCGCATTGAGACAGTGTGATGGCCAACGCATCTGGAGTCCGTACCGTTCACACGTGACATCAACAACCCGAGTTGCTATTGCCGCTCACCCACTGCGGCGCAAACGCGCCGAACCTCTCTTCCATGAGAGGAAAAGGACCGATTTAATGCCCGATCTTCTGCTTGAACTCCGCTCCGGGGAAATTCCTGCCTCGCCGCTCGCCCGCAGCGCCGAAGGCGTGAGGACGAGCAAAACGGGAAAGAGCATGCGGGATGGAGCCCACTAATGCCCGATCTTCTGCTTGAACTGCGTTCCGAAGAGATTCCCGCCCGCATGCAGCGCAAGGCTGCCGGCGATTTGAAGAAGCTCATCACTGACGGTCTGGTCGAGGCAGGTCTCACCTATGAGGGCGCGCAGGAATACTGGACCCCGCGCCGGCTGACGCTGGATGTGCGCGGCCTCACCGCCCGCTCGAAGGACGTGCGCGAGGAGATCAAGGGCCCATCGGTCACCGCCCCCGAGCAGGCGATCCAGGGCTTTCTGCGCAAGGCTGGCCTTTCCGATGTATCGCAGGCGCATACCCATTCCGATCCGAAGAAGGGTGACTTCTACGTTGCCCATCTGGTGAAGCCGGGCAGGGCGGCGGAAGAGATCGTCGCCGGCCTCGTGCCGGCTGTCGTGCGCAGCTTCCCCTGGCCGAAGGAGATGCGCTGGGGTGCTGCCTCCGGCCCGAAGGGCGTGCGCTATGGCACCGCCGAGGGCAAGGGCGGCGAGGCGTTGCGCTGGGTGCGCCCGCTGCAATCCATCGTGTGCATGCTCGGGCCGGAAACCGGCGATCCGGAGATCGTTGCCTTCGACATCGACGGCATCAAATCCGGCAACGTCACCTATGGCCACCGCTTCCACGCGCCTGAACCCATCACGGTCAAGCGCTTCGACGATTACGTCTCCAAACTTGAGGCCGCCAGGGTCGTGCTCGACGCCGAGCGACGCAAGAACCTGATCCGCAGCGAGG
This sequence comes from uncultured Mesorhizobium sp., assembly GCA_964480545.1. GTDB lineage: Bacteria > Pseudomonadota > Alphaproteobacteria > Rhizobiales > Rhizobiaceae > Mesorhizobium_G. The sequence continues at coordinate 11,281 of CAYZQP010000101.1, forward strand.
CGCAGAATCTCGCCTTCGCCAGCGGCCTGAACCTGGTCGAGGACGAGGGCCTGCTGGAGGAGGTCTCCGGCCTCGTCGAATGGCCGGTCGTCGTCATGGGCGAGTTCGAGCAGGAATTCCTGGCCATCCCGCCGGAGGTTATCCGTCTCACCATCCGCACCAACCAGAAATGCTTTGTCGTCGCGCCGCAGGCTGGCGATGGGCTGGCCAACCGCTTCCTGCTCACCGCCAATATCGAGGCGAAGGACGGCGGCGCGGAGATCGCGCATGGCAACGGCAAGGTGGTGCGCGCGCGTCTCTCCGATGCGCTGTACTTCTGGAAGACCGATCAGGCCGATCTGCCGGACCTCGAGACGCTGCGCCCTTCAGCCGAAAAGTTCGGCCTTGATCTCGCAAGGCCGCTCGACCAGCGCATGGCGCGGCTCGACAAGCTGAACGTCACCTTCCACGCAAAGCTGGGCACGCAGGGAGAGCGCGTCGAGCGCATCCGGCGGCTTGCGGAGAACATTGCGCCGCTGGTTGGCGCAGACCCCGCGCTGGTCGCCCGCGCCGCTGTGCTGGCCAAGGCCGATCTGCAGACCGAGGTCGTCGGCGAGTTCCCTGAACTGCAGGGCGCGATGGGCCGCAAATATGCACTGCTGCAGGGCGAGAACCCGTCTGTCGCTGCCGCCATCGAGGATCACTGGAAGCCGCAGGGCGCCTCTGACCGCGTGCCGAAAGACCTCGTCGCCATCGCCGTAGCACTGGCCGACAAGATCGATACGCTGACCGGTTTCTGGGCCATTGACGAGAAGCCGACGGGTTCCAAGGATCCCTTCGCGCTGCGCCGCGCTGCACTCGGTGTGATCCGGATTATTCTGGAAAACGACCTCAACTTTTCCATCGATCCGATCAACGATGTGCAGGTTCTGCGCCACCAGATTGGCGCGTCGCCTGCCGCGCCGCAGAAGCTGGATGCGATCCTCGCCGCTGTGGCCCAGGGCGGCATGTTCGGCGAGAAAGCCCGCGCCTTGATCGCAGAGGCAAAGCCCGACGCGCCGGCCTGGCTCCCCCTGCTTGAAGACCACGATCCCGCTGTCAGCGACAGCCTGCGCGAGTTTTTGCAGGACCGCCTGAAGGTCTGGCTGCGCGAGCAGGGCGCCCGTCATGATCTGATCGACGCGGTGATCAGTCCGGAGAGCTGCAACCTCCTTTCCATCGTCCGCCGCGTCGAGGCGCTGGGCTCCTTCCTCAGCACCGAGGACGGCAAGAACCTGCTGGCGCGGTGAATTTGGCGGGTTCGACGCTGTCGGCAATGCGGGTGCCCTTCTTC
>CAYZQP010000102.1:0-12430 GCA_964480545.1 uncultured Mesorhizobium sp.
GCAAGAGGCCCAGCGGACCTCGGCGCCAAGTGCAGTCAGCGTCTCGATGAGAACAGCGGTCTGGATGGTCATGTGCAGCGAGCCGGTGATGCGCGCGCCCTTGAGTGGCTTCTTCGAGCCGAACTCTTCACGGGTGGCCATCAGGCCTGGCATTTCGGTCTCGGCGATCTCGATTTCCTTGCGGCCCCAATCGGCGAGCGAGATGTCGGCGACTACATAGTCATTCTTGGCCATTCAGGCCTCCTTGCGTCTTTGTGTGGTCACGAATTTCCGGGCGGCACCTGGCCGCATATGGGCGGCGTCCTAGCAGATCGGCCACCAGACAGCAATCAGCACATAAAGAAATCTTTATCTGTGCATGTGGATCAGGCCGATGATGCGGCGATATCTGACGGATAGCGCGTCAGGGCTGTCAACATTGCGCCGGGACTGGCAGTCGTGCTTGGGTGAACTTACACTAAGAGGTCGCAATGAGCAGTATTCTGGAACAGCGGATTGATCAGGGCGCGGGCCGCGAGCCGGCTGACCTTGTGCTCAAGGGCGGGCGCTTCTTCGACCTCGTCTCGGGCGATCTGATTTCAGGCGATGTCGCAATCACCGGCGACCGCATTGTCGGCACCTGCGACACCTATGACGGCAAGGTCGAGATCGACGTTTCCGGGCGTGTGCTGGTGCCCGGCTTCATTGACACGCATCTGCATATCGAGTCCTCGATGGTCACGCCGTTCGAGTTTGACCGCTGCGTGCTGCCGCGTGGCGTCACCACCTGCATCTGCGATCCGCATGAAATCGCCAACGTGCTGGGCGCGACGGGCATCCGCTATTTTCTCGATTGCTCGGAGCGCACCATCATGGATGTGCGCGTGCAGCTGTCGAGCTGCGTGCCGGCGACGCATCTGGAGACATCAGGCGCGAAGCTGGAAATCGAGGACCTGCTGCCGTTCGGCGACCATCCACAGGTGATCGGCCTGGCCGAGTTCATGAACTATCCGGGCGTGCTGATGAAGGATCCCGGCTGCATGGCAAAGCTTGAGGCGTTCCAGGATGGTCATATCGATGGCCACGCGCCGCTGCTGCGCGGCAAGCCGCTGAACGGCTATCTGGCCGCCGGCATCCGCACTGATCACGAGACGACCACCGCCGAAGAGGCGCGCGAGAAGCTTTCCAAGGGGATGCACATCCTGGTGCGCGAGGGCTCGGTGTCCAAGGATCTCGACAGTCTGATCCCGGTCATCACGGAGCGCTATTCGCCCTTCCTCGCGCTCTGCACCGACGACCGCAATCCGCTGGATATCGCCGAGCACGGGCATCTCGACTACATGATCCGTCACGCCATTTCGAAGGGCGTCGAGCCGCTGGCGATCTATCGCGCCGCGTCGATCTCGGGCGCGCGCGGCTTCGGTCTGCGCGACCGTGGACTGATCGCGCCCGGGTGGCGCGCCGACATAGTGGTGCTGGATTCTCTCGAGGGCTGCCACGCGCAGCAGGTTATCTCGGCCGGCCGGGTGGTTACCGACGCGCTGTTCGAGGGTCGCGAGCCGGTTGAACCGGTTGGCCGTAACAGCGTGAAACTTCGGCCGATCAGCGTTGGCGATATGGCGGCACCTGCGTCGGAGGTTGCGCCGGTGATTGGCGTGATCCCCGGCAAGATCATCACCGAGCATCTGAAGCTGAGCCTGCCGCAGGCCGATGGCCAGACGTTGCCGGATCTCGCGCAGGACGCGATCAAGGTTGCGGTGGTCGAGCGGCACGGCCGCAACGGCCATGTCTCCGTCGGCTTCGTGAAGGGCTTTGGCCTGAAGCGCGGGGCGATCGCCTCGACTGTCGGCCATGACTGCCACAATATCTGCGTGGTCGGTGTGGACGATGCCGACATGGTCGCCGCCGTCAATCGTCTGGGTGAGATCGAGGGCGGCTTCGTCGTTGTGGAGAATGGCAAGGTGCTGGCCGAAATCGCGCTGCCGGTGGCGGGCCTGATGAGCCTGGAAAGCTATGACGTCGTGCGCAACCAGCTGACACCCCTGCGTGCCGCAGCAGCGCAGCTTGGCTCCACGCTGGAGGAGCCATTTCTGCAAATCGCGTTCCTGCCGCTGCCGGTGATCCCGCACCTGAAGATCACGGATCGCGGCATGGTCGATGTCGACAAGTTTGACTTCGTCTAGTCAGAAAAAGCTGTTCCCTGGACAATTGTCCATTTTCGTTCACCGGAACTCGTGTAAAGTGACATCGGGGGACGAAGAATTGACCGAGACTGCCACGCACGGTCGGCGGGCCGTGATCGAATTGCGTGATCGAATTGTCAGAGGCGAGCTGCCGGGCGGCATGCGTCTCTACGAAGTTCCCATGTCCGAAGAGCTCAGTATGTCGCGGACGCCGGTGCGCGAGGCGCTTTCCCGCCTCGTTGAGGAGGGGTTGCTTGACCGGTTGCCCAATGGCGGCTTTGTCGTACGCCGTTTCACCCGGGCCGACGTTATCGATCTGATGGAACTGCGGGGCGTTCTGGAGGGGGCGGCCGCGCGGCGCGCGGCCGAACGGGGCGTCCCGCCGGAGCGGCTGTCACGCATGCGCCAACTCGTCGCCGACCTGGATGACTGCTTTGGCGAAGACCTGTCTGAAGTCGATATTGCCAGATACTCGCAGCTCAACCAACTCTTCCATATGGAGCTCGCAAATCTCTCCGGGAGCGACATCCTGCGGCGCGAACTTGAGCGGGTCAAAGTCCTGCCATTTGCGTCGCCGACCTCGTTTCTGCCAGTGGATGTCCGCTTTGCCGATGTGTGCCGCTCCCTGCGCATCTCCCAGGCGCAGCACCACGCTATTGTCAGCGCCATTGCGGGCCGGGAGGGGTCCCGCGCCGAGGCGGTGGCGCGCGAACACGCCTTTGCAGCGAAGGACATCCTGGCTTTTGTTCTGGAGAACCATCCAGAGCTGCGCCAGGGGCTGCCCGGGCTTTCGCTTGTTGTCGGCTGATTTTATCTCAACACCGAGTACATCCAGTCGATGAACGCCCGCGCGATAGGCATGGCGTGCATTTCGTGGCGGCAGGCGATGTAGAATGCATCATTGGCGGGGACACCGAGCTCAAAGGGTGCAACCAGTTCTCCGCGCGCAATCATGCGGCCCGAGGTGATGGTGTCACCCAGCGCCACGCCCTGCCCATGCATCGCGGCCTCGATGGCCAACCGTGCATCGCCCATCATGTGCTGCCTGCCGAGTGGCGGGTTGCCGGCGGCTGCAGTCAGCCATGTGTTCCATTCCGCGCCGCCATCGGCATGCAGCAGCACATGATCGCGCAGATCGCGGATCGTGCGCAGGGGTCGCTTGTTGAGAAGGGTCGGGCTCGCGACGGGGAACAGCTCGATGCGGCTCCACAGCCGGGCCCAGCAATCACGCCATGCGCCGTTGCCATACAGGATACTGAGGTCGACGTCCGGGCTGTGCAGCGCCATCGGATCGTTAAGTGCTGTCAGGCTGAGATTGACGTCGGGATAGAGCTCGGAGAACTCGTGCAGGCGGGGGATCAGCCAGAGTGAAAGCAAGGCCGGCACGCAGGTGAGGCGAAGCGTACCGCTCGTGGCGGGTCGCTTCATGGCGGCTGTCGCTGTAGCTATGTCTGTGAACGCGTTGGAAACGACCGGCAGCAGCAGAGCCGCCTGCGGCGTTGGGACAAGTCGACGGCCTCGCCGTTCAAACAGCGTGACCTGCAGCGACTGTTCCAGCGTGCGCAGCTGATGGCTGATTGCGCTATGCGTTACGTTGAGTTCCCGTGCTGCTGCAGAGGCTGAGCGCAGGCGCGCCGTCGCCTCGAAAGCCCTGAGCGGGTTCAACGGTGGAAGACGGTCGGCCATGCATCTCCCAATGTGAGAAAATCTCACATGTAACCCTAAGTTAATGTCAGTTGATTTTCCAGTCCGCTTGCCGTCATTTTTTCAGATGGAGAGCCTCGAGTTGCGGCCCGGCAGCGCGAAAATGCCGACAGGTCGTTCACGAACATGAAGGACCGGAATGTCCTGGGATGAGAGAAAAATTGAAGCATTGCGCGCCCGCTATGGCGAGGCGCATGGTGGCGACATTTATGATCCTGGCTTTCGCGCCGTAGCGGACAAGATTTTCAACAAGGCTGGTACACGGGCCGCGCCCTTCGCGGGCGTGTCGACATTTCTCGATGCGCCGTTGATGACGGTCGACAACGACAATCCGGACTTCGGGAATCTGCAGGTTGCAATGATCGGCATGCCGATGGATCTCGGCGTTACCAACCGTCCGGGCTCGCGCTTCGGGCCGCGCGCGGTGCGCACTATCGAACGCATTGGCCCGTATAATCACGTCCTCAAATGCGCGCCCGTCCAGGAGATACACGTCGCTGACATCGGCGATGTTGCATTCCAGAGCCGTTACCGGCTGGAGCTTTCGCATGACGACATCGAAAAGCGCGTGCGCCAGATTGTCGATGCTGGCGTCCTGCCGCTGTCGGTTGGCGGCGACCATTCCATAACGCACCCGATCCTCAAGGCGGTTGGAGCCAAAGCGCCGGTCGGCATGATCCATATTGATGCGCATTGCGACACAAGCGGCGCACAGGACCTGACGAAGTTCCATCATGGCGGACCGTTCCGCAACGCGGTGCTGGATGGAGTGCTTGATCCGACCCGGGTGATCCAGATCGGCATCCGGGGTTCTGCCGAATATCTGTGGGAGTTCTCCTACGAGTCCGGCATGACTGTGATCCACGCCGAGGAGGTGACGGCGCTCGGCATACCTGCCATCATCGAGAAGGCGCTGGCTGTGGTCGGCGACGGGCCGACCTACCTCTCCTTCGACATTGACAGCCTGGACCCGAGCTTCGCGCCCGGCACAGGCACGCCGGAAATCGGCGGCCTGACGACGCGCGAGGTGCTGGAGTTGCTGCGCGGTCTGAAGGGCGTCAACCTGGTTGGCGGCGACGTGGTCGAGGTCGCGCCACAGTATGACGCAACTGCCAATACGGCGCATGCCGGCGCGCAGGTGCTTTTCGAGATACTCAGCCTGATGAGGTTCAGTCCATCATTACGATCGGCTGGTGGAAGGTGACGGCAATCCGGTAGATAGTCGCAAGAACAAACAGGGGAACGCGGCACAAGCCGCCAAACAGGAGCTGGCACAATGAGCAGATTTTCGATTAGCCGCCGCACCCTGATGGGTGCCGGCGTTGCAGGCGCATCAATCCTCGCCATGCCGTCCATCCTGCGGGCGCAGGACAAGTCGCTGAAGGTCGGCGTCTATGGCGGCTATTTCAAGGATTCGTTCGACAAGAACATTTTTCCTGACTTCACCAAGGCAACCGGCATTGCGGTTGAAGCCATCGCAGAACCAACCGGCGAAGCCTGGCTGGTGCAGCTTCAGCAGGCGGCGAATGCCGGGCAGGCGCCTGCGGATGTCTCGATGATGTCGCAGGTGTCGATGCTCAAGGGCCAGTCGACCGAGCTGTGGACACCCATCGACACGGGCAAGATCAAGGGCGCAGACAACATTCTCGACCGCTTCGTCAACAAGTACCCGGACGGTCGTGTCGCCGGCGTTGGCGCGGTGTCCTGGTACATAACGCTGGTGACCAATACCAACGCCTACAAGGATGCACCCGACAGTTGGGCAGCACTCTGGGACCCGGCCAACAAGGACAAGCTCGGCCTGCTGGCGCTGGTCTCGAACTCTTTCCTGCTTGATGTGACAGCGAAGACCTTCTTCGGAGGGCCGGCGGCACTCGACAACGAGGAGGGCATCCTCAAGGTGTTCGAGAAGCTGGCCGAGGTGAAACCGAATGTACGCCTCTGGTATCGCGACGAGGCACAGTTCGAGCAGTCGCTGAAGTCGGGCGAAATCCCGATGGGGCAATATTATCATGACGTGACGGGCCTTGCCGCAGCAGACGGTCAGCCGGTGCGCTCCACCTTCCCGAAGGAGGGAGGTATTCAGGATTCCGGCTGCTGGGCCATCTCGAAAGCCTCGACCAAGGTGGATGAAGCGCATGTGTTCATCGACTACATGTCGCAGCCGGCAATCCAGGCGGTTCTGTCGCGCAAGGTCGGCACCTCGCCGACCGTCAAGCGCGAGGTCACCGACCTGAGCGACGCAGAGTTCGCAGCGGTTTCGTCCAGCATCGATCCGATCATTCCGCGCTTCGACCTTTACACGACCAAGGCTGACTGGCTGAATCAGAAGTGGACCGAGATGATCGCCGGCTGAGGCCACAAATGGAATCCCCCTCGGGGGGCGCAGCACGGATGGGCCGATGCAGGGGCTGTCGATTGAGAATGTGGTGAAGGAGTTTGGGGCCTTCCGCGCAGTCAACAATGTCGACCTGAAGGTGCCGCAAGGCTCCTTTGTGTGCCTGCTCGGCCCCTCCGGCTGTGGCAAGACAACGCTGCTGCGCATGATCGCGGGGCTTGATCTGCCGACGTCAGGGCGGATCAGACTTGATGAAACCGACATTACAACTGTTCCGACGCACAAGCGTGATCTCGGCATGGTGTTTCAGTCACTGGCGCTGTTCCCGCACCTGACTGTTGGCGAAAACATCGCATATCCGTTGCGCATTCGCGGACGCAGCCGGGAGGAGCAGCAAGCGCGCGTCGCTGAATTGCTGACGATGATCCATCTGCCGGATTATGCTGACCGGCCTGTCGCGAAACTCTCCGGTGGTCAGCGCCAACGCGTGGCGATTGCCCGCGCACTGGCAATCTCGCCAAAGCTCTTCCTGCTGGACGAGCCGCTGTCTGCGCTCGACGCCAAGCTGCGTGAGGCCATGCAGGTCGAGTTGCGGCAATTGCAGCGCAAGCTCGGGATCACAACCATCGTGGTGACCCACGACCAGCGCGAGGCATTGACCATGGCCGACACTGTGGTCGTCATGAATGGCGGCGAGATTCGCCAGGCCGCAGCACCCATCGATATCTACCGCAAGCCTGCCGACAGCTTCGTCGCTGACTTTATCGGACAAACCAACCTTCTGCCGGCAAAGCTCGATGGCCAGACCTTGCGCGTGCTTGACGAGCGGGTTGACGGCCTTTCCTTGCCAGCGGGCATGACCGAAGCGATGCTCTCCGTTCGGCCGGAAGATTTGCAACTTGCTGCACCGGCTCCGGGAATGCTGACCGGCGAGGTGACGTTTGTGCGCGATCTCGGCAGCACAATCGAGACCTTCATCAATGTCGGCGGACAGCAACTCGTCTCCGTCTCCACCCCGCGCGACCGGCCGCAAGTACAGGTCGGCCAGCGCGTCGGCCTCATCCTGACCGAGCGGGATTGCGTGGTGCTGGCACAGTGAGACGCGAGTCGCCCCAACGTCTGGCTGATTATGCGCCGCTGGCCTTCCCGGCGGCGATGCTGCTGGTCTTCTTCGTTGCGCCGTTTGCCACGATGATCGCGGTGAGCTTCTTCAAGCGTCAGCAGGGCGGTTTCTACACGCCGGATTTTGTCCTCGACAATTATGCGCGCTTCCTGTCGCCGTTCTTCGCCGGTGTGCTGGGCTTTTCGTTGATGCTCGCCGTCGTGGTGGCAATCTGTTGCGTGGCGCTGGCACTGCCCTTCACCTACCTGCTGGCGCGGCTGTCGCGGCGCGCGCAGGTGGTGTGGCTGGTCGCCTTGCTTTCCGTGCTGTCGCTGTCCGAGGTGATCATCGGCTTTGCCTGGTCAACGCTGTTTTCGCGCACCGCTGGCATCACCAACCTGTTCGTTGCGCTTGGGCTGATGCAGGAAGCGGTGGCGCTGACGCCAAGTTTCGGCGCGGTGCTCACAGGCATGGTCTATCAGGCTTTCCCCTATACGGTGCTGGTGCTCTACCCGGCGCTGGTGCGGCTTGACCCGACGCTGACCGAGGCGGCGCGCACGCTCGGCGCATCACCAATCCTTGCCTTCTTCAACGTCGTGCTTCCGGCGCTGCGCAATACGATCATTGCGACGCTGATCATGGTCTTCATCTTTGCGCTCGGCTCGTATCTGCTGCCGCAGTTGCTCGGGCGCCCGCAGCACTGGACACTGTCGGTGCTCATCACAGATCAGGCGATCTATCAGTCCAACATGCCGTTTGCTGCGGCGATGGCGGTGTTCCTCGTGCTGGTGACGCTCGGTCTGGTGGCGCTGACACTGTTCGTTGGCCGGCGCGGGGCGGCAGCATGAGCGCGCTGAGGACGATCTTCTTCTGCCTCGTGGCGCTTTTCCTGGCGCTGCCCATTCTCGTCGTCGCAGGCGTCTCGGTGAACGAGAAGCAGAGCCTGGTATTTCCGCCGCAAGGATTCTCGCTTGGCTGGTACGCGGAGATTTTCGCCAATGCGGAATGGCGCAACGCGCTGTTTGCGTCGCTCACGCTGGCACTTCTGTCGGCGGCGCTGGCGGTGCTGATTGCGCTGCCGCTGGCCTGGTTTCTGTGGCGGCGCGATGCGCCCTGGGCGAACATCTTCCAGGTGCTCGGGGTGGCACCTTTCACGCTGCCGCCGGTTATTACGGCTCTCGGCCTGCTCACCTTCTGGGCGACGATCGGCTTCTACGGGCAGAGCTGGACAGCGGTGATCAGCCACGCAATCTTCTTCGTCACGTTGCCTCTGGTCACGCTATCGCTGGGCTTTTCATCCATCGACCGCACGCTGGTCGAGGCAGCCTCGACGCTCGGCGCGGATGACCGCACGGTGTTTCGCACGGTGATCCTGCCGATCATCACGCCCTACATTGTTTCGGGCTATGCCTTCGCCTTCGTGCTGTCGCTCAACGAGTACATCGTTGCCTACATGACCGTCGGGTTTACGATGGAAACGCTGCCGATCAAGATTTTCAACGCACTGCGCTACGGCTACACCCCGACAATGGCCTCGGTGACGATCCTGTTCGTGGTGATCGCAGCCGTCATTTTCGGGCTGGTGGCCCGTTTTGGCGACCTGCCGAAACTGCTTGGCGCTATGTCATCTCCGGACAAATAGAGCGTAGCCAGCTCCGCCGGGCTGCGTTATGCGTACCGCCCGAAAGGGCCGGGCTTGGATATTTCCTTCATCGACAGTTCAGTGAGCTTCGGCCAGCGCGTCGCCCTGCATCCGCTGAGGCTGCGTCTCGAGGGTCGTCGCGTTGCCGTGATCGGCCTGAATGGCTCGGGCAAGACCACTTTTGCGCGCCTGATCAATGGTCTCGCATTGCCGACGCAGGGCCGGGTCACCGTGAACGGTGTCGACACGACCGAACAGCCGGAAGCCGCGCGGCGCGAGGCCGGCTTCATTTTCCAGAACCCGCAGAACCAGCTCATCATGCCCGTCGTGCTGGAAGACATTGTGTTTGGCCTGCGCGCGCGGGGTATGAGTGCGGCCGAGGCAGCCGATCAGGCACAGGCAACGCTGGCACGACTGGGTGCTGCCAGCCTGGCGAAGCGCCGGGTTCACGAACTCTCCGGCGGGGAACTGCAACTCGCGGCGATGGCCAGTGTGCTGGCACTCGAACCGCGAATCCTCGTCATGGACGAGCCGACCAACCAGCTCGACCTGCGCAATCGCCGGATGGCGATCAATGCCATTGATTCAATGGAGCAGGACGCCGTCGTCGTGACACATGATCTGGATCATGCCGCGATGTTCCCGCGCGTGCTGCTGTTCCACGAGGGGCAACTGGTAGCAGATGGCCCTGCTGCCGAAACCATCGCGACCTACCGGGAACGCGCCGGATGCTGACCAGCCTCTATGTCGAGGGCAGCGGGCCGCTGCACCGCATCAGCGCCGGCAGGAAGCTGGCAGGCCTGGCTATTGCCGGGGCGGGATTGTTTCTTGTGCGCGCGCCGCTTCTGCTCGGGTTGGCGCTACTGATTGCCGTCGGGCTCTATCTGACGGCGGGTTTGCCTGTTGGTCAGGCGTTGCGGCGGCTTGTGCCCACACTGGTATCCGTTGCCCTGCTGATGGTGTTCAACCTGGTTTTCCTCTCGCCATCAGAGGTTGGCATCCTCACTTTGCGAATCCTGGCGCTGGTGTTCGCTGCCGCCGCCGTGACTGCCACAACACCACTGCCGGACATGATGGAGGCGATCAGCCGCTTTCTGCGCCCGCTGGAGCGCATCGGCCTGCTGCGCGCGGGCGATGCGGGTCTGGTTGTCGGGCTCTGCCTGCGGTTCGTTCCGGAGATTGTGACGCGTTATCGGGCACTGACCGAGGCACATCGCGCGCGCGGATTGAAAGTTCGTCCCTTGACCTTGCTCGGGCCGCTGATAATCCTGACGCTGCGGCAAGCAGATGACATTGCCGCAGCCATCGATGCACGCGGGTTGCGGGCAGCGAAAGCAAGTCCTTCAGTTCCAGACAAAGGTTAGTATCAGCATGACCACCCGCGACCTTACCCTGGCGGCGCTGTTTGCCGCCATCATGATCGTTCTCGGCCTCATTCCGCCCGTGCCGGTCGGCATCATCCCGGTGCCGATCACGCTGCAATCCATGGGCGCGATGCTGGCAGGCTGCATTCTTGGCTCGAAGCGTGGCGCGCTGGCGATGGCCATCTTCGTTCTGCTGGCTGCGATCGGTCTTCCGGTCCTGTCGGGCGGCCGTGGTGGCCTTGCCGTACTGCTCGGACCTACCGGCGGCTACATTTTCGGCTGGATCGCAGCAGCCTTCGCGACCGGCTTCATCGCCGAGCGGCTTGTGCGGGATGGCCAGGCCGAATGGCGGCAGATCGGCGGGTTCCTCGCCGCCTCTGTCATTGGTGGCGTCGGGGTTCTTTATGCCATCGGCATGCCCTGGGTGACGGCAGTTGCCGGAACGCCACTGTCTGCAGTTGCATATGGTTCCCTGGCCTTCCTGCCCGGCGATCTGATAAAGGCCGTCGTCGCAGCACTTGCCGGCCGCGTCGTGCTGGCCGGATATCCGCTCCTGCCGCAACGCGCCTAGCACCGGGGCTGGACGGAGCCCCCCTGACCATGACCGTTTCGGTCGTGGTCAAAAGCGCCGACGTGTCAATTGTGCCGCGTATCAGGCAGCAGCCGGGGGGCTTTGTGCCGGTACACGGACGAAAATGTTGCCTAAATGTCATAACGCCGGGCCTACAGGTCAGCTGCTGCCCATTGCCTGGGCATCCGGCGCTTGGCAAGCCGACTCGCTGTCGCTTAACAGTGTAAACAAATACTGGATGAATCAGCACGGAGCATTCGCGCATGCGGGTCAGACTGGCAGCAATTTCCATCCTGATGGCAACACTGCTTGCTGGCTGCAGCTTCGATGGCGCGCCCTCGCTGGTCACCGCCAACTACGGCTCGATGCGCGATGGTGCGTTTAACGTACCGGCAATTCCACCGGGCAAGATCCCGGCCAAGTACAAGCGGCAGATCGTCCGCTATGACACCGCAGAAGAGCCGGGAACGATCATCGTCGAAACCGGCGAAAAGCACCTCTATTTCGTGATGCCGGGCGGCAAGGCAGTGCGTTACGGCATTGGTGTTGGCCGTGAAGGCTTTGAATGGCGTGGCACGTCGCGGGTCGCGATGAAGCGCGAGTGGCCGGTGTGGACACCGCCGCCTGCAATGATCAAGCGCCAGCCGGAACTCGCCAAGTGGCGCGGCGGCATGCCAGGCGGCCCGAAAAATGCACTCGGCGCACGCGCGCTCTATCTCTACAACAAGGGCGGTGACACCGGTTACCGCCTGCACGGCACGCCGGAATGGTGGTCGATCGGCAAGGCAATGTCGTCTGGCTGCATCCGGCTGATCAACCAGGATATTATCGACCTTCACTCCCGCGCCAGTGTGGGTGCCAAGGTCATCGTCAGATAAAGGTGGGTGGACACCGCCGAACCGTCACAGGCAACACTTGACGGTAAGCAGGAAAAAGCCGGGCGGGGGCCCGGCTTTTTTCGTGGCCGTAGAGCTGTTGTCGCTTACGCGACCTGCTCGACCTGCTGCACTTCCGGAACGAAGTGCTTCAGCAAATTCTGGATCCCATGCTTCAGCGTAGCCGTGGATGAGGGGCAGCCCGCGCAGGCGCCCTTCATGTTCAGGAACACCGTGCCGTTCTCAAATCCCCGGAAGGTGATGTCGCCGCCATCCTGGGCAACTGCCGGCCGCACCCGCGTATCCAGCAGTTCCTTGATGGTCAGGACGATTTCCTCATCAGCCTTGTCGTAGAATTCCTCATCGTCGCCATGGCTCTCGGCACCAACCGGCGCGTTCACCATCACTGGCTGACCGGTCATGAAGTGCTCCATGACGGCACCGAGGATCGCTGGCTTCAGATGCTGCCAGTCGCGACCGTCTTCCTTGGTCACCGTCACGAAATCATAGCCGAAGAACACGCCGGAAACGCCGGGAATTGCAAACAGGCGCCCGGCAAGTGGCGAGGCCGCAGCCGCACCCTCGGCGTCACGGAAATCCGCAGTGCCCTCGCGTAGGACCTCGCGGCCGGGCAGGAACTTCAGTGTCGCCGGATTCGGCGTAGATTCGGTC
>CAYZQP010000103.1:0-11283 GCA_964480545.1 uncultured Mesorhizobium sp.
CGCGCAGCGGGAAGCGGTCGCGGATGCGGTGCAGGATGTCGCGGATCACCGCCCCGGTCGGCGAGGTGATCACGCCGATGGTGCGCGGCATGAAGGGCAGGGGCTTCTTGTAGGCCGGGTCGAACACGCCCTCGGCCTGCAGCCGGCGCTTGCGTTCCTCCAGCAGCGCCATCAGCGCGCCCGCGCCCGCCGGCTCGATCTTGTCGATCACAATCTGGTATTTTGACGAGCCGGGGAAAGTGGTGAGCCGTCCCGACGCAATCACCTCCATGCCTTCTTCCGGCTTGAACTTCAGCCGTTGGAAGGTGAGCTTCCAGATCACCGCTTCCAGCTTGGAGCGGTCATCCTTCAGCGCGAAATAGGCATGGCCCGAGGAGTGCGGCCCGCGATAGCCGGAAATCTCGCCGCGCACCCGCACATTGCCGAACGCATCCTCAACCGTGCGCCGCAGCGCCCCGGAGAGTTCAGACACTGTGTACTCGGCCGCATTGGTGGGGGCCGAATCGGGACGGGAGAAAAACTCTGACATGGGCGGATTGGCGCGCTGAACGCCTGCCGCGTCAACCCGTCACCACCCCGCCGGCGTCACCGCGCCGCGCCGCGCTTTGGCGGCAGCGTAGGCAGCGAGGTCGATAGCACCGGTCTCGTCGGCCAGGGCCACCGGAATGTTGCCAAGGCTCTCGCTGATGTGCCGCGCCAGCGCCTCGACCAGCATCGGGTGCTCGGTTTGCCCGCGCATGATGCCGATCTTGGTGTCAGGCAGCTTCAGGAAGCCATCAGCCTCGGTCAGCACCCGCATACCGGGACGCAGAGAACATTCGGCGAGCAGCGAAACCGCAAGACCGGACAGCACCGCCGAAATGATAACGGTTGCCGAGAAGCTCTGCACCAGCACCCGGTAGTCGCGGCCCATCTGGCCGAGAACCTCAACTCCGGTGCGCCGCCACAGGCAGGTCGGACGCCCGAAGGCCACCGGCAGCGGCGTCAGCTCGTGGATGTTATGGTTGGCCGATGTGACCCACAGCAGTGGCTCGCGCCGCACAATCTCCGAGGGAGCAATTTCCTCGTTATGGGTAACCAGCGCAATGTCGAGCTGCCCGCGCTTGATCTGTTCGCGCAGCCGACCGGTGTCTTCACAGATGACCGACAGCTCGACCCGCGGGTTTGAACGCGAGAAGCGTGCCATGATTTCGGGCAGGAACGGCTCGGCGTAATCATCGGGCACGCCGATGCGCACATGGCCCTGAAGGCTGACCTCATCGAAAGCCGCCAGCGTCTCGCGATTGAGACGGATCATGCGCCGCGCGTAGGAAAGCAGCTTCTCGCCATCTTCGGTCAGCCGGTTGGTGCGGCCATCCTTCTCGAACAACTGCTTGCCGATGCGCTCTTCCAGCCGCCGCATCTGCATCGACACCGCGGATTGCGTGCGATGAACCTCGTTGGCCGTGCGGGTGAAGCTGCCTGTGTCGGCGATGGTCACGAAAGTCTGCAACTGGTCGAGGTCGAGCGGGGCCTGCATCGGAACAATCCATCATCAATGCTGATGATAAAGATTAAAAACATTCGTTGGATAAATCAATTACTCCGTGAGACATTGGTGACGTTCAAGAAAGGACGAGACGAGCCACCCGCCGGCAGCGCAATTCCGTGCGCCGGGAGAGGATTGCGCGCGCCAGAAAGGTAACGCCATGACCACGTATTTCCACGATTCCGCAACGCATTCTGCCGCGCGTTCGACCAAAGTGAATGCGGTAATTGTCTGGGTGGCAGCCGCCGTGCGTGCATGGAAAAACCGCCGCGCCTTTTATCAGCTGGGCGAAATGAGCGACGCGCAGTTGCACGACATCGGTCTGACCCGCGCCGACCTCTTCGTGCCAACGGATTTGCCTTTCACGCAGGACCCAACCGCGCAACTGGCGCGCACCGCGCGTCAGCGTATCAATCGCATGGAGAGATTGGCCGGGAAGACGGCCTGACACGAGCTCCGCAGCGCGGCCTGGTTCCCCGCCGCCCTGCATTCCTCGCCCGGTCTCACAAGGACCGGGCATTTTTTTGGCTATCTCCGGGAACCTTCGGGTTAACGACGCATTAACCATGTGCAGGCTGGTTTGTCCCCGCAACCGGAACCCCTCCCGGACAGCCTGATATTATAGTGCTCGGCCACTTCCCCCGGTGGCCGAGCTTTTTCGTGTTCTGACGTCAGCCGTGACGCTTCACGCCGCGACGGAACTGCTCGAAAATGTCGTTCACGCCCTGCTGGTACTGCTCGTTCACCTGGCGGCCGGGCTCAACCATCTGCCCGAAAATATCCTCGAGCGGATTGCGCTGACGCTGTTGCGCCTGACCACGACGCTGCGGCTGCGGTGCGGGCTCTTCATATTGCTGCGGCTGTGCGCGGCCCTGGCCGCCACCCAGCACCTGACCCAGGATGTCCTCCAGCGGATTGCCGGAACCACCGCGCGGTGCGGCACGACCGCTGGCCTGACCACCGCCGAGCACCTGGCCCAGAATGTCTTCCAGCGGATTACCGGAGCCACCCTGCGGAGCGCGGCGCTGCTGGGGCTGCTGCGCCTGACCGGCACCTCCGCCAAGAATCTGGCCGAGAATGTCGCCAAGCGGCCCCATCGGGTTGCCCTGCGGCGCCTGTTGCGCCTGGCCGCCACCGAGCATGCCCTCGAGCATCTTGCCGAACGGATTGTCGCCGCCCGACGGCGCGCGCTGTGGCGCCTGCTGGGCCGCGCCACCCTGGCGCATCATCTGCTCAATGAGATCGCCGAGCGGATTGCTGCCCTGGCCGCCAAAGCCGCCAGCTGCCATCTGGTTGTTGGTCTGCTTGAACAGGCCGCCCATCACCATCGAGGCGAGCGCCGGCAGCATCTGCTTCAGCGTGTCAGTGCCAATGCCTGTCGCCTGACTGGCCTGCGCGGCGACTGCACGCGATAGGTCTTTCGAGCCAAACAGGTGGCCGAGGATGGAGTTGCCTTCCGCTACACCCTGCGGCGTGAAGGCTGCTGCGGGGTTCTCGACGTACTTCGCATGCTGGCCGGACGCCAGTGCGGACATGAATGCACCCATGCCGTAGGGGTCGGAAGCGTTCTGCTTCAGGCCCTGGCTGAAAGCCGGCATCAGCGCCTCGACAGCGCTCTGCGTCTGCTGCGGCGACAGGCCGAACTGCTTTCCAAGTGCACCCAGTCCATTGCCGCCCTGTGCGTTGGCGAGGATATCAAAAAGGTTCATTCAAGCCTCCCGTGGGAAAAAGACGTCCCGGCGCGCAAACGTAGTGAGTATGCGCCCGCTATTGAAGGGGCGATGAGAAAATTCGAAAAAATTCTGTTCTCCGGGCAGTCGGCGACTTGGCGCCTTAAATCCGGATCAGGCCGCTTTCTTCCCAAACAGCCGTGCGCCAAACAAATTGATCAAAAGCCCGGCGATGACCAGACCCGCCGCAGCAAACTTCCAGTTTTGCAGCGGCTCGCCGAGCAGGACAGCGGAGCCGAGAAAGCCAAACACCGGCACCAGCAGCGTGAATGGGGCAACCGTCCCCACCGGATAGCGCGACAGAAGCCAGCTCCAGGCGGCGAAGCCGAACAGGGTGGAGATGTAGACGATATAGGCAATCGCGCCGACCGAGACCCAGTCCAGATGCGTGAAGCTTTGAACAAAGCCCTGCGGGTCAATCAGCAGGGCCACTGCCAGCAGCGGCGGCACGGCAAACAGGCTGCCCCAGATGACCAGCCCCAGCATATCTTCCGAGCCGTAGCG
The DNA here is from genome assembly GCA_964480545.1 of uncultured Mesorhizobium sp. GTDB lineage: Bacteria > Pseudomonadota > Alphaproteobacteria > Rhizobiales > Rhizobiaceae > Mesorhizobium_G. Next base: position 3,763 of record CAYZQP010000103.1, read on the forward strand.
ATTGGAGATGATGCGCGAGATAATGTTGCCGGCACCCCAGGCCGCAGCGGCGGCGATCAGCAGGATCAGCCCCTGCGCGGTGACGTCGCCGCCGACATGTGCCGCAACGACCACGATGCCGCCGAAGGACACCAGTGCGCCGATGCCCTGCCACAGCGTCGGCTTCTGGCCGAGCAGCGGCACTGCCAGCCCGATGGTGAAGAACACCTGCAACTGCAGGATCAGCGAGGAAAGACCGGCGCTCATGCCGACCTTCATGCCGGTGAAGAGCAGGCCGAACTGCAGCGCGAAGATGAAGAGCGAGTAGAGGAAGATCAGGCTGAGCGGTGCCTTGGGCCGCCGCACGAAGAAAATCCACGGAAACGCCGCCAGCACGAACCGCGCCACGCCCAGCGCCAGGGGCGACACCTGCCGCAAGCCCAGCGCGATGATGGCAAAATTGATGCCCCAGAAGAAAACGATGGCCAGAGCAAGAAGAAGATGGCGTGGGGACATAGGAGTATGTGGCTACAGGATAGCACTTCGTCGTTCTTGGACCAAAGGGCAAACTTGTAAGGCCAGCCCTTTACCCGCACGGACGCTCTGAAAAGAAGGCGCGCATGCGGTGCGCCAGATTTCGGGTGTTCATTCGCTTGCCTAATGCTTCCAGTCGCGAGGCAAACAAGCAGTGGAAATTGCTGTAACCTTCCCTGAGTGCAGGTTCGACAACTGAAGCTTCGCAGAGGCCACGCTCCACGCATGCGAGCGTACCGTCAATGGCGAGCGAAACCGTCATGATTGCAACATCGAGATTCTCTACCTCGCTACCACCTTCAGTCTGAAGGTCGACAATCAGGTCATCGATCAACGCGCGAGTAACACCGCCGGCAGGAAGTTGGCTGAAATCGTAGCGCGCCATCGCTGTTGCGATGCGTCTGCTGGATTCACTGACCTCACCCTGGTTCAGCGCGGCCAACTGGTCCAGGGAGTTCTTTACGCGAGAATCCTTTTTTGCATCAATGATTTGAAAGCCAAGGAAAACAATGCCAAGGATCGTCGCGATGCCTGCGAGCATCGAGATCCACTCCGCGACCGATGGCCATGCTAACGGTGCGGCCCTCTTTGCTTCAGTCTTGGCAATCGAGGTCGACCTGGACGAGCGTCTCCCCTTTTGGGGTTTTCGACGGGGTTGATCGCTCAAGGCACTCGATCTCCTTTCGGCTCAATGACAGCACTTTGCGGGCTACTTCACCATCAGTCGGCGCGACGTTGGGAAGTGGCATAAAGCCCATATTGGGAATATCCGGGCAGCGCTCGACCACAACCATTACCGGGTATCTTTTGAGCTGTTTCAGCTTGCTGACATTCGCGACCAGGCAGGCATAACCCTCCCTCTCAAGAACAACAGGTTCGGCTCTGCCGGTCACAGGCAATGCGGAGCTGAAAACCAGAGACAGCAACAGGGCTGGGGCAATCTTCATTGCAAGGCACCCAGGAGTTCCAGGGCTTTGGCCTGCTGCATGAGAGGGCCAAGAGGGTCGTGCTTGCGTATTGTGGCCTCCACTGCCGCAGCCCGCTTTTCTATCGAGCCATGGCAGCCCTCGACTCCCTTGATATCCAGGGGGAGCAATGCATCCCAATGGCCTGCGCGGAATACACCATCGCGTTGATATCGTCGCTCTCCACTCTCCATGCTTTGCAGGCCATTCATGTGTGCGAGCGCAGCGAGGTGGTCTGGTCCAAGCGATTGCAGCGAATACTTGTCAGCTGCCATCTCCTGCGCTTCCCGTTCGGCGCAACTGGATGCCCCTTCCTCGAAGTGGTTCAAGGCAGAATGTGCAGCTTCATGCTGAACCAGAAAAGTGACCGCAGCTTTAAAGGCTTCACCTGCAACCATAAATTTGACTGCTTCATCATTCTGCGCCTCTGACATCGAGCTATATGTACCGGCGACCAGTTGCCCCGACTTGGCCCGTGCCTCGACTGCACTATAGTTTGTCAAACTTCCAAAGCTTGAAGTAACTACATGCTTGGCGATCTTGCGCAGATCGCTGGTGGAAAGAGTTACCTTGTTGGGTGAAGCACTCGATCCCTCGCTGTCGGTAAAAGTAATCGGAACGGTCTTCTTTCCCTGCACGATCATTGCAAGGCCGACTTTCTCCATGTGAGGGCGGTACCAGTTTGGCGTGGATGGGCGCCGCAACAGGGCTTCGACATTCACCATCAGCGCGGAGTAAATGGATGTTCTGCGCGATCCTTCCGTATGCACATAAAAACCGTACTCGCTGCCGACTGGATCAAGAGCCTTGATGCGAGCAGATGATTGGTCGAACTCGGCCGCACTCGGCTGGGAGGCCAGACCCGGATAGGCTCCGTCTTGGGTCGCGCAGCCGCAGAGTATGGCAGCCGTCAGCATCAGGACCAAACGTCGTCTCATCAGAGTTTTCTTGTTTAGAGGCTAAAAATTTGATGCTATACACGGATCCTCAGTATAGCAATCTGGGGCGAGCAGACTTCTTGTGTATAGAAGGTGCTGCGACAAGGGCACACTGCCGGGCGCGGTATTCGGCTGAAGGGTCATGAGTTGGCTGACCGGCTGCCGTCTCAATTGCATAGCGGCTCGGCGACATACCCACGTGCCGCGAGAAGGCAACGCTGAAGGCGCTGGTTGAGCCATAGCCGACCCGCGTTGCGATCTGTCCGATATCGGCCTCGCGCCTGCGGATCATGTCGCGTGCCAACGCCATTCGCCATCCAGACAGGTAGGCCATCGGCGCCTGGCCCAGCGTCCGGTTGAAGCGATCGAAAAAGGCGGAACGCGAGAGCGCAGCGACCCGCGCCAGTTTCTCGATCGTCCAGTCCTCGGCCGGGCTCTCATGTATGCTGCGGATCGCGGCTGCAAGCCGCGTATCCGCGAGCCCGCGCAAAAGCCCCGGTGCATCTTCATTCTGATGCGCTGACGAACGCAGCGCCTCGATCATCAGCACTTCCAGCAGGTGCCGCAGGATAACCTCGCGCGCCGGCCGCTGCGCCTGCGCCTCTTCGCGCACCAGCCGCACCAGTGTTGCCAGTCGTTCCTCGCCCCGGATCAGGATAATGCCCGGCAGCAATGCGACCAGCAGCGCCGCATCTGGCGACCCGAAAGTAAAGTGGCCGACCATAAAGCGCGCATTGGCGGGTGCGGTGTGATCGCCCAGCCAGAACTCGTCGCCAACCGGCGTGAACGTGTCCTCGGCAACCATCTGCCTGCCGGCAGGACCATTGCCGGACATCTCGAAGCCGGCGGCGGACGGGATCAGCACAAAGTCGCCGCGCTCGAGATCGAGGGACAGGCCTTGCGCCCGGGCCTTTGTCGTGCCGTCGAGGATCACGCAATACAGCGGCTGGTCATTGTCCGGGCGGTGCACCTTCCAGGTGCCGCCGCCGTTGACGACTTTGGTCAGCACTGGCTGCGGCTGGAGCAGCGACACGATCTCGGCAAGCGGGTCAGTCATCTCTGGACGTTCGCTAAACATATTTGGATTTCGAGCGATAGAAAGTCCTGAAAACTGCGCCTAGATGATCGTCATTGTCAACGCCCCACCCCAGGAGATACCCCATGAAGACGATTTTGATCACCGGCTGCTCATCCGGCTTTGGCCTTGAAACGGCGAAGTATTTTCTTGCGCGCGACTGGAATGTCGTCGCCACAATGCGCACGCCGAAACCTGACCTTTTCCCGGCATCGGAGCGCCTGCGCGTCCTGCCGCTCGACGTCACCGATGCTGCAAGCATCGCGCAAGTTGTTGAGGCGGCTGGTCCTGTCAACGCGCTGGTCAACAATGCCGGCATCGGCTGGTTGAACGCGCTGGAAGGCACACCGATGCAAACCGTGCGCGACATATTCGAGGCGAATACGTTTGGCACCATCGCGATGACCCAGGCCTTCCTGCCGCAGTTCCGCGAGCGCCGCGACGGCGTGGTGGTCAATGTCACCTCAACGGTGACAATGAGCCCGCTGCACCTGCTTTCGGTTTACACAGCGAGCAAGGCGGCGGTGAACGCTTTCACCGAGTCGGTGGCGCTCGAACTCGAGCCATTCAATGTGCGCGCCCGCATCGTGCTGCCTGGCCGCGCGCCAACGACAAGCTTTGCCAGCAATGCGCAGGCGCTGAACCCGGCAGCTAGTGCCTTCCCGCCAGCCTATGAGGAGCTTGCACAGAACGTGTTTTCGCACTGGGCGCAGCAGCCGGCGGACCAGATCACCACCGCGACAGACGTTGCTGAAGCAGTTTGGCGCGCCGTGACCGACCCGGCAGCACCGATGCGCATCCCGGCAGGTGCTGATGCCGTGGCTCTGGCCAAAGCTGCCTGAGCGGATCCTGCGACGCCTGGAGAGCCGCCGGAAGGGTGGGTCCTCCAGGCAACTGGTAAACGACGCCTCCCCAAGGTTTGCGCGCTTCTGCCCGGAAGCCGACATATTTTTCAGCCACATGCCAGCTTGATCCGCAAGGCGCTCTGCGGCATTGAGAGGACGGTTTGGGAAAACGGTCGCATATATCTGCCGGTCGCAGCTCCAGGTTGCGCGCGTTTTGGCGTGTCGCGGCGGTGTCGTCGCTTGTTCTGGCGCTGGCTGGTTGCGAAAGCATCAACTTCTATTCCGAGCAGATTGACGAGAACTCGAAGTCGGCTGTCGACAATGCCGCGTTCAGGCCATCGTCCAACCCTGTTGTCGTGGACAATGTTCGACGCAACGACAGGCTGGCGAGGCTGGCCGAAGCACAGCATCCGAAGATTCTGGCCACTTATGGCGGTGTTTATTCTGACCAGCGCCTGGAGCGGATGATCGCCAAGGTTGTAGGCAGTCTGACCACGGTGAACGGGAATACCAGCCAGGCCTACAACATCACCATTCTCAACTCGCCGCAGGTGAACGCCTTTGCGCTGCCCGGTGGCAACCTCTATGTCACCCGCGGACTTCTGGCACTTGCCACAGACTCGGCAGAGCTGGCTGCTGTCATTGCCCATGAAATGGGGCATGTCACCTCGAACCATGGCATCGTCCGCCAACAGCTTGAGCAGGAGGCCCAGATCGCAACGCGGGTGGCGCGCGATTTGTTGTCCAATCCCGAGGCAAAAACGACGGAGCTGCGCAGCAAGCTGGCATTGGCGCAGTTTTCACGCAATCAGGAGCTTGAGGCCGATGCCGTTGGCATCCGCTCAAGCGGGCAGGCGGGCTATGATCCGTTTGCCGCCAGCCGGTTCCTGGCGGCAATGCAGGCCTATGGCAACATGCGCTCGGTAAGCGGCGCGACGGATGCCAGCCTCGACTTTCTGGCAAGCCATCCAAACAACGCGCAGCGCATTCAGCTGGCGCAAGGGCACGCCCGGCAGTTCGGTCCCGAGGGCACCGGCACGACGGACCGCGATGCCTATCTCTCGGGCATTGATGGTCTGCTGTTTGGCGACACGCCGGAGGAAGGCTATGTGCGTGGCAATACCTTCATGCACCCGCAACTCGGTGTGTCATTCTCGGCACCCCAGGGTTTCATCATCGACAACACCGCGGCCGCGGTAACCGCCAACGGCCCGGGAGACACCGCAGTGCGGTTCGACGGTGTCGAGAACACGCGCGGACTGTCGCTGACCGATTATCTGCGCAGCGGCTGGGTGACCGGCCTCGACCCCTCCACTGTCCGCGCCACAACAATCAACGGTGCCGATGCGGCCGTCGGCAAGGCACGCGCCGACAACTGGCAGTTCGACATCACAGTGATCCGCGACGGCAACCAGATCTACCGGCTCCTGACGGCAGCGCCGACGAGCGCCTCCAACCTGGACTCCGTTGCCGGCTTTGTGCGCAATTCATTCAAGCTGCTCAGCCCCGCAGAAAAGGCGGCGCTGAAGCCATTGCGGATCAGGATAGTCTCGGCGCGCTCCGGCGACACAGTGGCCTCGATGGCGGGCCGCATGGTTGGCGTTGATCGCAAGGCCGACCTGTTCCGCGTACTGAACGGGCTCGACGCGGGGCAGGCTGTCACGCCCGGCACGCGCTACAAGATCGTAACCGACTAAAGCATGTCGCGCGAAAGTGTGAAGCGGTTTTGCGAGAATGACATGCGACAGAACAAAGACTTAAAGCGTACGGAGCGGATCTGAAAGATCGCGAACACGCTTTAGCTCGCGACACGCTTTGGTAGATCTGGCGGGCGACCGCAGCGCTCACACAAGACATCTCCGACAACCTGGCCAAATGAAAAAGGCCCGGCATCGCTGCCGGGCCTCGATATCTGACTGTCAGGTGGAGGCTTACGCAGCTTCTTCCTGCTCGGTTTCTTCATTGTCAGCGTCGGTCTTTGCGCCGCGCTTCGGACCCTTGGCGAGGTTCGCCTCGATCAGGTGCACAGCTTCGGTGTCCGACATCTTGTTCACGGCAGCAATCTCGCGAGCCATACGGTCGAGTGCAGCTTCATACAGCTGGCGCTCGGAGTAGGACTGCTCGGGCTGCGTGTCGGCACGGAACAGGTCACGCACGACTTCCGAGATGGAAATCAGGTCGCCGGAGTTGATCTTCGCATCATATTCCTGGGCGCGGCGCGACCACATGGTGCGCTTCACCTTGGCCTTGCCCTGCACAACCTTGAGGGCGCGCTCGACATAGTCACCTTCGGACAGCTTGCGCATGCCGATGGACTGGGCCTTGGCGACAGGCACCTTCAGGCGCATCTTGTCCTTCTGGAAATCGATGACGAAGAGCTCCAGCTTGTGACCCGCAACTTCCTGTTCGTCGATCGACACAATTTTGCCGACGCCGTGCGCAGGATAGACAATGAATTCACCGGTCTTGAAGCCGTGGCGGGCTGCCGATGCTGGCTTCTTCTGCTGGACTGCTGTTGCCATTCGCTTGTCACTCCTTGTTGGTAACGGAGCCTGCCTGGAACAGGTTTCCGTGCGAATTGCTGTCACGGGCATCCCGACGCGGACGCAGCCATGTCAAAAAGTTACCCCTTTCGCAGCGGCTTTTCGAAAGCCGCAACGATCAATCTCGCTAGACCAGGGCAACCTGGCGGCGATGTCGGGGAAAACCTTTCAACGAGATGGCGGAGCGCCTGAGATTAAGGGTTTGCCAGCGGCATTAATAACTGTCTAACACAAAAATCCCTCAGAATCAAGGATTTTGCTGCAATAGCGAACAGTAATGGGTCAAGTGATTAATATACGGGCGGCGTTTTGACTCATACCCGTTAAGGTTGTGCCGTACAGGTATGGCTAATCCCCGGAGCCTGGTTCGGCTGAGAAGAACTTTTCCAGCTTGCCCTCGACACCGTCCATTTCCTTGGCTTCGGGCAGTTCTTCCTTCTTCTGCGTGATATTCGGCCATTTCGCAGAGTATTCGGTATTAAGTGCCAGCCAGGAATCCAGTCCCGGCTCCGTGTCGGCACGGATAGCGTCGGCCGGGCATTCAGGTTCGCACACGCCGCAGTCGATGCACTCGTCCGGATGAATGACGAGCATGTTCTCGCCCTCGTAGAAGCAATCCACCGGACAAACTTCCACGCAGTC
>CAYZQP010000103.1:11293-12373 GCA_964480545.1 uncultured Mesorhizobium sp.
TGCATTTGATGCAGTTGTCGGTGACGATGTAGGTCATGCTGGTCTGTCGAACTCGTGTCAGGCCGGGATTTCGGGCCCGCATACTATGCCGGGGAGGTAAACCCTTTGTGCAGTGCGTGCAAGGATGACCCATTGGCGCAGGCACTTCCAGGCGGAATGGGATTGCGCGCGCTGTCGCCGTTATAGAAAATGTTCCCACCTCATGGGCGCGCGCCGGATAGGCACGCTCTTTATGTCTCAGACAGGTACTTTCTGCGCAGACCCGCAGGGGCAGTTTCTCGCCGGGGTCTCGCCGACAGCGTACCGGTAGAACGGGGTGAACCGTTGCGCGGCCAGACCATCTCGCCCATGAATTGAACGCCGGACGCCGTCCCGACTAATACGCGTACTCGCCGAAAACCGGCTCGATCGAGCCATCCCAGCGGGTGTGATAGGCGGTCAGCATTTCCTCGGCGCTGGTGGTGCCGCGCGCGATCACCTCGTCCAGTGTCCCGAGAAAATGCGTCTCGTCAAACCCGTCGCGATTGGTCCGGTTGCGGCGCTTCAGGCCACCACGCGAAATCGCCAGCACCTCGCGTCCGAGCTCACGCAGCGTTTGCTTGCGGAACACTGTCGAAATGCCTTCCACCGGCACCGCATCGCGCATGGCAATGACTTCCTCAAAACTCCAGTCACGCGTCAGCTGCTCGGCGGCGAGCAGCGCGTCCTCGTCATAGAGCAGGCCAACCCAGAGTGCTGGCAGGGCGCAGATGCGCCGCCACGGCCCGCCATCGGCACCGCGCATTTCCAGGAAGCGCTTCAGCCGCACATCGGGGAACAGCGTCGACAGATGGTTGGTCCAGTCGCCCATCGTGGCTTCCGGCTCGGGGATTTCGCCGCGCGCCTTGCCATCCATGAACTGGCGGAAGGTCATGTGGGTCATGTCGTGATAAACACCTTCGCGGATGACGAAATACATCGCTCGTCCAGCGCCCAGTTCGCGTAGGCCTCAAAACCGAAGCCCGACTCCAGCATGAACGGCTTGATGCCCGAGCGCTGGTTGTCGGTGTCGCGCCAGATGTCGCCGCGCCAGCTCTGCAG
>CAYZQP010000104.1:0-11158 GCA_964480545.1 uncultured Mesorhizobium sp.
GTTGAGGAACTGCTCGATACTTTTGACGCCGTGCTCTATTGCGGCGGCTCGGAGAACCCGCGCCCGGCCGGCATTCCCGGCGTCGAGTTGCATGGCGTGTTCGACGCGATGCCCTATCTGGTGCAGTCAAACCGCCGGGTCGGCGGGGAAGACATCCAGTCAGTCGCCTGGGCGGCTGAGCCGATCGTTGCTGGCGGCAAGCATGTCGTCGTGGTCGGCGGCGGTGATACAGCTTCGGATTGCGTCGGCACGGCATTCCGTCAGGGTGCGGTGCGCGTGACACAGCTCGACATCCGCCCGCAGCCGCCGGAGAAGGAAGACAAGCTCGCTGTCTGGCCCTACTGGGCGACCAAGATGCGCACATCCTCCTCGCAGGCCGAAGGCGCGCAGCGCGAGTTCCAGGTGGCGACGCTGGAGTTTGTCGGCGAAGACGGCGAACTGACCGGCGTGATGTGCTGCGAGGTGGACGAAAAGCGCAAGCCGATCCCCGACACCGAGTTCGTGATCCGTGCTGATCTGGCCTTCATCGCCATCGGCTTTGCCGGCCCGATGAAGGGCGGTCTGGTCGATGCGCTGGGCGAGAAGCTTGTGACCCGCACAGACTCGCGCAAATCGGTCAACGTCGTTGCAAATGACAAGGATTACCGCACCAGCGTCGACCGACTCTACGTCGCCGGCGACGTGCGCCGCGGTCAGTCGCTGGTGGTCTGGGCGATCCGCGAGGGCCGTCAGGCCGCCGCCGCCATCGACGAGGCGCTGATGGGCGCAACCGTGCTGCCGAGGTAGTGATGGAAAACCCGCTGACAGCCGACATCACCGAGATCCACGGCGCGTGTCACTGCCGCGGGGTGAAGTTCCATGTCAGGCTGACGGATGGTCTGCGCACGGCGCGGCGTTGCACCTGCTCGTTCTGCCGCATGCGCGGCGCTGTCGCGGTGTCAGCGCAGGTTGGCGGCGTTGAGGTCACCGAAGGTGAGGACCTGCTCACCGAGTACCGCTTCAACACCGGCACAGCAAAGCACTATTTCTGCTCGCGCTGCGGCATCTATACCCATCACCAGCGCCGCTCCAACACGGCGCAGTTTGGTGTGAATGTGGCCTGCCTCGAAGGTGTCAGCCCGTTCGATTTCACGGAAGTGCCAGTGAATGACGGCGTCGCGCATCCGTCCGACAATGCGGGCAAGACGCGGATTGCCGGCGTGCTGAAGTTCATCGCCAGCGAATAGTTACTCCCGCATCGTCTCGCGTGCGGCGCGAGGCGCGCGCGCACCTTTCAGCGACGGCAGCGCCAGCATCGCGAGCACGAACAGACCGGTCGCGAGCTTCAGGTCGGGTGGCGGCATGCCGGCGGCGAGACAGAGCGAGACCAGCTGATAGTAGACCACGGCACCGACGAAAGGAGCTGCCAGCTGGCGCAGCACGGTCTGCTTGCCGGTGATCGCCTCGCCGATCATCAGCGCGGCCAGCCCGTTGATCAGGATACCGAGGCCCATATTCACGTCGGCAAAGCCCTGGCTTTGCACCATCAGTGCACCCGCCAGCGCAGAGAAGGCACTGGCTGCGCCAACGCCGGCGATGGTCGCTGCCCAGACGTTCACGCCCTGCGCCTCGGCCATGTCCGGGTTCGCACCGACGGCGCGCATCGCGGTGCCCTTTTCGGTGCCGAAATAGTAGAGCAGGGCGAGGAAGACCGCGATTGCCAGCAGGCCGGCAACGACGATCTTCGAGGCGGGCGTGCCGTTGGCGAATGGGGGCCAGTTGAACACCGAGTCCGTGCCGAACACCGACAGGTTGGACTTGCCCATGATGCGCAGGTTGATCGAGTAGAGCATGGTCGTCATCAAAATGCCGGCCAGCAGCGTGTGGATGCGGAAGCGCAGATGGATGAAGGCCGTGCAGAAGCCTGCCGCGAAGCCGGCAATAATCGCAACCATGATCGCAAGTAGCGGATTGGCACCGGCCGCCAGCATGACGCCGCAGACGCAACCGCCGAGCGGATATGCGCCTTCCGAGGTCAGGTCGGGAAAGCTCAGCATGCGGAACGGGATCATGATGCCGAGGACGACGAAGGACAGAATGAGGCTCTGCGCCAGCGTAACCGGTATGAGTGCCCAGAACGAGTTGAGGGTGCTGATCAGGTAATCCATGTTTCAGCCCTTAATGAGAAAGCATCATGCGGTCGGATTTCACGCTGAAGTGGCCGATCAGTTCGGGCACGGTGACGCGCGCCTTTTCCTCGCCCTCGATCTTCAGATGCACGCGGCCGGAATCCAGCATCACCACGCTGGTGCCGTAGTCGACCGCGTGCTGCATGTTGTGGGTCACCATCAGCGTTGTCAGCTTCAGCGCATCGACGGTCTTCACCGTTGCCTGCATGACGATGTCGGCGGTGCGCGGATCGAGTGCTGCGGTGTGCTCGTCCAGCAGCAGGAGGTCTGGTTCGCCGCCAACCGCCATGATCAGCGACAGCGATTGGCGCTGGCCACCGGAGAGCAGCTCGGCGCGGGTGTCCATGCGGTTTTCAAGGCCCAGGCCAAGCACGGCGAGCCGCTCGCGATAGCGCTTCATGCGTTCCGGCGTCAGGCCATGTCGAAACGTGCGGCGTGCGGCGCGCAAATCGGCCAGCAGCATGTTCTCGGCGATGGTCATGGAGGCCGCAGTGCCTTTCATCGGATCCTGAAAGACGCGGGCAAGGCGCGCGGCGCGTTTGTGTACGGGCATTGCTGTGACATCGACATTGCCGAGCTTCACCTTGCCGGAATCCAGCATCAGCGCGCCTGATATGGCGTTCAGCATGCTCGACTTGCCGGCACCATTGGTGCCGATGACGACAGCAAACTCGCCGTCCTTAAGCGTCAGGTCGAGATCGTTGAGCGCGATCTTTTCGTCGGGCATGCCGCGATAAAAGGTCTTCCGGGCGGAGGTGATCTCCAGCATTCAGTAATCCTGTACATGTGGCTCCGCGCGGCCCTTCGGTACCGCACGCGTGGCGTCATAAAGATTGCCCGCCATCCAGGCACGTGGCCTGGAGACGGGCAATTCGCGGTCAGTCAATCAATCAACGAGGCAGGTGCAGTCGGCGAACTCGGCAGGGATTTCCGCCTTGAACGCCGCCATCGCCTTTTTGGAAATAACCGGCGCGTGGTCTGCATAGGCAGGCTTCCACGGCGCGATCTCCTTCGGGCTTTTGCCCTTGAGGATTTCAGCGGCCATCTTGCCTGCAGCGACGCCAACCTGCGTGTAGTTGACCGAGAAGGCAGCCGGCACCGTGCCGTTGCGCACGACGCTGTCATCCGAGTTGATGATCGGTATGCCGGCCTGCATGGCGGCGGAGGCAACTGCCGGAACAGCCGGCTGGATCAGGTTGGATGCCGGCACGTAGATGATGTCGGCCTTGCCTGCCAGTGAGGCAATGCGCTGCTGGATGTCGTTGACGTTGTCGACGCCGACTTCCACGACCTCGTAGCCGGCTGCGGCACCTGCCGTCTTGATGGTCTCAAGAATGGCGACGTCGTTGGCTTCGCCAGGATTGTAGGGCACGCCGATGCGCTTTGCATTCGGGAACAGCTTCTTGGCGAACTCCAGAATTGCCGGAATGTCCTGCATGTCGCTGGCGCCCGTGATGGTGTCACCACCGGCTTCCCAGGAGGGCACCAGCTTGGCGGCAACCGGATCGGTGACGGCTGTGAAGACAATCGGAATGCCGGAGCCTGCCAGCGTCTGCATGGCAATCTGCGAAACCGGCGTGGTGACGGTGTAGATCAGCTTCGGCCCTTCAGCCTGAAGCTTGGTGACCATCTGCGGCACCAGCGAGGCGTCAAAATTGGTGTGGCTGGCGGAGAAGGTCACCTCGGTGCCTTCCTTGAAGCCGTTCTCAGCCAGACCCTGCTTGAAGCCTTCGATGCTGGCATTGAGCTGCGGATGCTCGCCGAAATTGGCGATGCCGACCTTGACCGGTTCGGCCATTGCGGGTGCTGCGAGCATCAGCGCTGTAGAAACAAGCATGCCCTTCAGGGCCGCTGCGGACAGTTTAAGCATAGTACCTCCCATTGCAGTCGCACCTTGCGACTTTGAGGTGCCGACTTTCTGGGCACCTTCGTTGTGGGGAGAATACTGGCATGAATGTTCATGCCAGAAAAGCGCCGGATGATCTGCCAGTTCAGGACCAAAAAGCGCAGTTGATTTGCCAGCTACTGGATGGCGGGAATGGCCGATGTCGTCTCGGCAGGCGAAGCGACAGGGCGCTCGGCCTGCTTGCGCGTCCAGGAATTGTCGTCGGCGCGGCCGGGGGAGGGCACAGGTTGTGGCTGGACGGCGGCCGGCGCCGAGGCTGGCTGGGCGCCCAGCAGCTCGGTGCCACCATCGAGCTCCGGATCATGAAGCGACATTGGCGGGGTGCGATCCGTCGCTTTAGGCTCATCACCAGGCAAGGCCGGACCCTGCGGAAGTGGTGTGGCGATCGCTGGCCCCCCGATGCCCAGAATCCGGCGCAGTGGCCGGTCTGCATAGAAGGCGATCTTGGCCTTGCCGGCGCGTGTCAGGTTGATACCGTCAGCGCCGCGCAGCCGTGCAGGCTGGCCATTCACGTCAGGGCCGGTTGTAACGAATGCGCCGTTCTCGTCGGTGAAACCGTCCCAGATATCAACGAATTCGCCCTTGTTGGCGAGTGTCGCCGCCTTGTACACGTCGTTGAACGCCAGCATGTCAGACGTCATCCTGGCCGACTTGAAAGCAGGCATGCCAACCCAGAGAAACGGTACCTTGCTTGACTCGATGGCCTGGGCAAAGCGCGTCGCGCGCGCGGTATATTCCGTGCTCCACGCATCTGATCCGGGCTGTTGGGACGTGTCGCCGGTGCGCAGTGGCTGGCGGTCATTCGAGCCCATCATCACAACCACAGCCGCCGGCTTTTCTTCTTCGATCAGGGCAGCGAACGAGGTTTGCCAGTTGTAGACGTCCTCGCGCACAAGGCCGGAAGACCCTTTGGTCTTGTCGACGATCCGCACATTTGCATCCTGAGCGAACTGGGCTGTCAGCCCCTCGGCCAGGCCGCTGCCCAGAAAGTCTCCAACCACCAGAACTGTGCGCGCGTTGGCAGCCTTCTCGATGGCGACCGGTTCCTCGACAGCGGGAGCGGCAACCCGGGCCGGCGCTGCACGCGGCCGGTTTGGCCGGGTAGCTGCGTTGGTACGTTTCGGAGGCTGCTGCCTTTTGATGACCGGCCTGTCCGGGAAGCGTTCAATTCGCTCACGTTCCGGCGGAGCGCGTCGAGGCTCCGGCCGGAAAATGTCAAACAGCGTCCACGGACGGCGATCCTGCGCGTGGGCCGGAGACACGGCAAAAACAGACAAGCCAGCGAGAATCGTGACGATTGCCAGTGCGAGGCATCTCCGGGCCTGTCCAATCGTCGTCAGTCTTGCCAATCGCTACTCCGCTTAGCCGCCCCGAAGCTGCTTCAGGACTTCCATGCTCGGATGACCATCCGGGTCCATACCGACGCGCTGCTGATATGCCTTGATCGCGGCAATCGAGCCACGGCCAATGCGGCCGTCATATTTTCCATCATAGAAGCCGAGCTGGCTCAGGCGCTTCTGCAATTCCTGACGCTGCTCGAAGGAAAGTTTGGTGAACGGGCGCTTCCAGTCTGCAACAAGTCCATCCGACCCGGCAATCTGGTCTGCCAGCATGCCGACCGCCAGGGCGTATTTGTCGGCATTGTTGTAGCGCTTGATGACATTGAAGTTGCCGATGAGCAGGAAGGCCGGTCCGCCGCGGCCATCGGGAGTATGAAGCCGTGCAGATTGCGATCCCGCGGGGAAGCTGCGGCCATTCGAACGGACAACACCAAGCGCTTCCCACTGGGCGATCGTGCGCGAGCCGGAAGGCAGTTTGCCCCTGGGCAGCTTGACCTCGTAACCCCAGGTCTGGCCAGTGCGCCAGCCATTCTTTGCGAGCAGGTTGGCGGCGGTCGCCAGTGCATCCGGGACGGAATTCCAGATGTCACGCTTGCCATTGCCATCCATGTCGACAGCGTAGGCCTGATAGCTGGTCGGGATGAACTGGGTATGGCCCATCGCACCTGCCCAGGAGCCAATCAGATGGCTTTCGTCAATGTCGCCGCGCTGCAGGATCTTCAATGCCGCAACAAGCTGTGTGCGTGCGAACTTCGAACGGCGCTTGTCGGCGTAGCCAAGAGTTGCCAGCGCCTGCACTACATTGTGCAGAGCCTGCTCGTTCTTCAGCGACTCGCCATAGTTGGATTCCATCGACCAGATGGCCAGCAGGATGTTGCGGCTGACGCCGAAGCGCTTCTCGATACGGTCCAGCGTAGCCTTGTGCTTGCGCGCCATGGCACGGCCGATCGCGACTGACTCATCATGAACACGATTGTCAAAGTAATCCCAGGACTCCGAGCGGAACTCGGGCTGGAAACGTGCCTTCTCCAGAACCGAACGATCCGGCTGCGTGATGCCGCGGAAAGCGCGGTCGTAGGTTGCGCCGCTCACACCGCTCGCGGCCGCAGTCTTGCGAAACTCACGGACCCAGTTCTGGAACCCGGCGTCAGCTGATGCCGGCGCTGCAAAAATGGACAGCGAGAATGCCACGGCCATAGCAGCAACGCCGAGTTGGCGCCGAATTTTGCGCACGATCATGTAATCCTCCTTGCGGGTATATGAAGGATCAACATTGCGCGGACTGGTTATGATTTCGTTTACCATCAACTGTTTGTGACATCTTGTGCTTGGTTGGCCGCCAACAAGACGGTCAATGCGGCCAAAATCCGGCATAGCGTGCCAGATTGTACTAGCGCTGTAAACGCAACCCAAGGAAGAGGCTGTTGGTGCGGGTGTCGCGATCAGGCAGGGTGCTCTTCATGGTTTCGTGACGCGCACGGCCGGTGATGCCGGCATAACGGTTCAGCCACCAGGTCGCGCTGGCCTCGCCAGAAAGGATGGTATCGGAGTCACCTGTGCTCTGGTAGTCGCGCCATGACAGGCCGACGCTGGCATTGGCAGTCAGATTGGCGCGGATCATCCGCTCGATGCTCAGCCTGCCGGAATAGAGCAACGAGCCGGCAGAATTCGCCTCTGTCGTCCCTTCCACCTCGGTCGATCCGGAAAGCCCGACAATCGTGCCTCGCTCCGGCGACCAGTTCAGCTTGCCCGCAAGGTTGAGGCCGCCGATGCTGCCCAAGGCCTCGTCATCCAGCGTTTCCACGACATAGCCGGCCGAGATCTCGCCGTTCAGCTTTTCGCCCAGTTCGACCTCGACGCCTGTATTGGCGGCATAGCGATTGGCCGAGCGTTCAAAGCCGCCGGCGTCTTCCTTCACATCATAGAAGCGCCTGCCAGCCTCGACCTCGATGAACGGTCGCAGTGCCGGGGAGATTTCGTAGCCTCCGCGCAGGGTGACAGTCGCCAGCGTCGAGTTGCGGTCTTCCTGAGATACCGCGCCGATGCCCTCGACATCTGCATCGCCATACCATTCGCGGTCGATTTTTGCTGTGACCCCGAGGCGCAGCTTTCCCATATCCTTCGTCAGCCCGGCGGAGGCATTGAGGGTTTGCTCGATCGGGCGTGAGGCTGCACCGGTGACCTCGACGGGCGACGAGAAGGATTCAGGCCTGATCGCATAGGCAATGGTGCCGCGAGCCGAGTATTCGTTGGCCAGACGCCGGACCAGTTCGGCGTCGAAGCCGCCTTCCTTGTAGTCATACTTCTCGCCGCCAACAGCCTTGCGGAACACGCCGTAGGTGTTGAAGCCGGTTCTATCCCCGGCATGCTCCGAGACAGCATTGAGACGCAGGGTGGTCTCCGAGAGTACCGCGTCCCTGGGTGTCGAACTGGAGTTCAGATTGTCGGTGACGGTCACGCCCTGCTCGACGCTTGGCCGAAGAATGAATGTGCCTGCCCGGATGCCGGGCGCCTCGTAAGGGTTCTCATCTTCCTGCCGGTTCCTGCCCTCGATCGGCGAGGCGCGTTGTGCACGGGGGTCAATCCGCCGGTCAACGTCAGAACCAACGGTGCCAGTCCGCTCGCGCGAGATTTGACGCATGGCCCTGGGATCGCTGGTTGCCGAGCGTGGGTCGACACCCTTGCCCTTCAGGCGCTCCTGCTCTGCGCGCTTGCGGCGTTCTGCGGTCGTTTCGGGCGCGGCATTCAGCTGTTCCCGACGCTCCTGCGCGCGTTTGCCCGCCGAGATCGGACGTCCCGTTTGTACAGGTACGTCGCCGAAGATTTCGCGCTCGACCCTGGCAGTCGCAGGATCCTCGAAGAGGCTTGCGCCGGGACGCGGCTCCTGTGACGGCGGTTCGCTGCCGTCACTGGTGGAGATCGGCTCGTAGGTGGTGTCTTCGGCTTGCGATGTTTCAGTCGCCTGCTGTTGACCTGCCCGGTTCTGGCCGTTGCGCGTGTTCTCGATGTTGCGATTGTGCAGATTGCGCCGGATCTCGTCTTCCTCGACGCGGCCGCGCAATAAGGGATTGTTGCTGTTGTCGTTGTTCATGTTGATCTGCTGGGCTGCCGCCGGCAGGCAAAGCAGAGCCAGGCCAACCGCCGCGACGGCGGGACCTGTTGCCGACCGAAGCCGGACCTGGAGCCATTTGGAGCCTACACCTGACATCACAACCCATACAGACGCCGGCGCAACCCGCGCCATGCTTACCGAACCGTAAAGATGGATGGTTAATGTAGCGTTAGGCGCAGCCTCCCGTCGCAAACCGTTGGACAGCAAAAGCGCGAGGCTGTAATCGCTGCGGCCATGCCTGATACCCTCGCCAGACCAGATAACCGGGCGGACGACGCCACCGCATCGGCGGCGCGCACCATCGCCACCGAACAGACCGGGCTTGCCGCGCTGGCTGACGCGCTCAACGGCGACCTGGCTGAACCATTCGCGCGGGCGATCAGTCTGCTGCAAGCGCTGAAGGGCAGGGTGATTGTCACCGGCGTCGGCAAGAGCGGTCATATTGGCTCGAAGATCGCCGCGACGCTGGCCTCGACCGGTACGCCGGCATTCTTCGTCCATCCGGCTGAGGCCAACCACGGTGATCTCGGCATGATCGCGCGCGATGACGCGATCATCGCACTGTCCTGGTCGGGGGAGAGCGCGGAACTCAAGGGCATCCTCGCCTATTCGCGGCGGTTCCGCATTCCGACCATCGCTGTGACGGCTGGTGGCGACTCGACGCTGTCGCGCGAGGCTGACGTGGTGCTTCTGTTGCCGAAGGCCGCAGAGGCCTGTCCGCATGGCCTGGCACCCACCACGTCGACGCTGATGCAGCTTGTGATCGGCGATGCGCTGGCGATTGCGCTGCTTGAGGCCAAAGGTTTTACGCCGGACAAGTTCCGCGACTATCACCCCGGCGGCAAGCTTGGCGCGACGTTGACCAAGCTCTCCGAGATGATGCGCACAGGCGACGAGATGCCGGTGGTGCCGCTCGGCACGCTGATGCCGGAGGCTGTGCGCATCCTGTCCAACAAGAAGGTCGGTTCGGTGCTGGTGGTTGACGCTTCCGGTCAACTGGCCGGCATCATTACGGATGGCGATGTCGCCCGCAACATGCACCAGAACCTGAGCGGCACTGCCGTCGAGGAAATCATGACGCGTTCGCCGAAGACGGTTCGGCCAGACATGTCGGCGGGTGCTGCAGTCGCCTATCTCAACGAGAACAAGATCGGCCTGCTGATCGTGGTGGATGCCGGGCAGCCGGTTGGCGTCGTGCATTTCCACGACCTGCTGCGGCTTGGTGCGGCCTGAGAGGGTCGGCCCGGACGTAGTTATGCCTGCGCCATCGCATCAGGATTGTCAGCAGTGACGGTCAGGCGAACACCAAGAGCCCTGGCCACACCCAGCAGAGTTGAGAGTTTTGGGTCACCCTTTTCGCTGAGGGCCTTGTAGAGACCTTCCCGTGTGATGCCCGCATCTCTGGCGACATTGGTCATGCCGATAGCACGCGCAACGTCGTTGAGCGCGTGGGTGATAAACGTGGCATCACCTTCTTCGAAGGCCGCCTCGAGATACGCAGCACGCGCCTCAGGGGTCTTGAGGTGGTCCTGAATATCGAACCTGGTGGTTTCAAGGGCCATCAGAGTTCCTTTGCCAGTTGCTTTGCCTGCGTGATGTCCCGGCTCTGCGAAGATTTGTCTCCACCGCAGAGCAGAACGATAACCGTCTTGCCCGCGCTTACCAGATAGAGCCGGTAGCCAGGGCCATAGTTGATCCGCAGTTCGCTGACACCTTCACCAACCGGCTTCACGTCGCCAGGGTTGCCGAGTTCGAGGCGGCGAATACGGCTGGTAATGCGAGCAACCGCATTGGTGTCGCGAAGCGCATTGAGCCAATGGTGAAGACCCCAGTTTGGCGAACTTCGATCATGCACAAGCTGTAAACTGTAGTTTACGCGGTGTCAATATGGATGTGAACTCTGGTTCACATCTCTTTGACCCGGTTGCAGTTGATTTCAACTGCCCCGACCTACAGCAGCCATTCGATCGGCAGGAAGCCTGCCACCCGCAGCATGATGCGCTGGAACAGCGTCATGTTCGGCTCGGTGGTCAAAATTCCCTGCTTGCCGTCGGGTTGGGTGTCGATCCAGATCACTTCGCCATTCGAGAGCACCGGGCGGTAGGAGCCCTGCGCCAGTTGCTGGTCAAACCCCTGCGCCATCGCAGTCGCCAGGCGCGGCGAGTGGATCATCATACCCATCTCGCAGTTCAGGTTCACCGAGCGCGGGTCGAAATTGAATGAGCCGATAAAGATGCGATCATTGTCGATGGAGAAGGTCTTGGCATGCAGGCTGGCTTCCGAGGAGCCGGCGATATCTGCCAGGTCGATGTTGGTCGAGCGCTGGCGTGGCGGGCCGATGCGCTTCAGCTCGAAAAGCTCGACACCGCCTTCAAGCAGTGCGCGACGGTATTTCTGGTAGCCCGAATGCACCAGCAGCACATCATTGGCGTAGGCCGAGTTGGTGAGGATGCGCACCTTGACGCCCTGCTTGACCATATTGGTGAAGAACTCGACGCCCTGCTTGCCCGGCACGAAATAGGCTGAGGCCAGTTCGGTGTGGGCTTTCGCTTCGCCGACGACCGTACCGAAGCGGGAGATCAGCAGTTGCTCATGGCTTGCCTGGCCGAGGCCCTTCGAGGGATCATCATAG
>CAYZQP010000104.1:11168-11544 GCA_964480545.1 uncultured Mesorhizobium sp.
TGCACATCGGTCCATTCAAAGGCCGGCGCGTTGGCGAGCTTCGCCTGATAGGCGCTGTAGCGGGCAAGTGCGTCGTCGCGGGCCTTGTCCGAGACCTTCGGGCCGGGGGCATCGATCTGAGCCTTTGCATCGCCGGGCTGCGCGGTCAGCACGAGGCCGGCATCAATGGCCGATTTGCTGTTCCAGTAGAGATCGAACTGGCTCTGCACATCGGTGACAACCTTGCCGACGGCCAGGGCGTCGAGATCGACATAGAAGGAGCCGTCACCAACATGGAAATAGACGTCGCCGATGTTGCGCCCGCCGATGATCGACGTGACGCCGGCGACGATCAGCGCCTTGTTGTGCATGCGCCGGTTCATGCGGAAGAAATCGA
>CAYZQP010000104.1:11554-12048 GCA_964480545.1 uncultured Mesorhizobium sp.
GGGCGTTCAGCGAGGCGACGATGGCGTCCAGACCGGGGATGCCGTTGTCATCCAGCAGCAGGCGAATTTTTACGCCGCGTTCGGCGGCTGCCAGAACCGCACGAAACATCATGCGGCCCGAGGTGTCGTCCTGCCAGATGTAATACTGCGCGTCGACGGAGCTCTGCGCCCGGTCGATCAGGTAGAGCCGGGCTGACAGCGCATCTGCGCCGTCCGAGAGCTCGACAACGCCGCTCTTGCCGGGATGGCTGGCCGCCTCTGCGGCGAGGGCGGTGCCCAGTGGCCCTGTCAGCGCCGGCGGCAGGGCGGCTTCGTTTGCGCGACCGTCTGTCGACGGCACCGGCCAGAGCTGGCGCGCAATGATGATGCAGATTGCGGCAATGACGGCCAGAACAGCCAGAAATTTCAGGAAACGCTTCATTGGTTCGTCCGGCAATGGAAGCGTGTCGCGATCTTTCAGATTCGCTCCGTACGCTTCAAGTCTTTGTTTTGTC
>CAYZQP010000105.1:0-3817 GCA_964480545.1 uncultured Mesorhizobium sp.
CAACGAACAGGGTTAATTTTTCGTTGCCTAGTCCAGCAGCGGCGACCAGGCGGGATCCGACGCGGAATTGGGCGTCGGAATGGACTGTTCGTTGCGGCCGGTGAGGTCGACTGTCTTCAGCTTCGGATTGTTGCCGCCGCCGAAGAACATCAGCACGCGGCCATTCGGTGCCCATGTAGGGCCCTCCTGGGAGAATCCGGAGGAGAGAATGCGCTCTGCCTTCCCGTCTGTCCGCATCACGCCGATGGAAAACTCGCCGCCCGACTGCTTGGTGAATGCGATCAGGTCGCCGCGCGGTGACCAGACAGGTGTGGAGTAGCTGCCGCCGCCAAAGGAAATGCGCGTCTGGCCGGAGCCGTCGGCCCCCATCACGTAGATCTGCGGCTGGCCGCCACGGTCTGACGTGAAGGCAATCTTGCTGCCGTCGGGCGAGTAGGACGGGGAGGTATCAATGGCATTCGAGTTGGTGAGGCGCGTGGTATTTCGGCTGCGCAGGTCCATGGTGAAGATGTTCGAATTGCCGTCGTCCCGCAGCAGGCTCATGATCACTTTCTGCCCGTCTGGCGAGAAGCGCGGCGCGAAGGTCATGCCGGGGAAATTGCCGACGAGTTCGCGCTGTCCGGTCTCGATCTGGAGCAGGTAAACCTGTGGCTGACCGCTCTCGTAGGACATGTAGGTGATTTCCTGACGATTGGGCGAGAAGCGCGGGGTCAGCGCGATCGATGTTCCCTTGGACAGGAATTTCACGTTCGCGCCATCCTGGTCCATGATGGCGAGGCGCTTCTTGCGGTTTTCGCGCGGGCCGGATTCATCGATGAACACGATGCGCGTGTCGAAATAGCCCTTCTCGCCGGTGAGGCGCTCATAGATTGCGTCGGCGATCATGTGGGCAACACGGCGGGTGTTGGCCTGGCTCGAATAGAACAGTTCGCCGGTCAGCTGCTGGCCGCCAAAAGTGTCCCACAGACGGAACTCGGCCTTCACGCGACCATCTGACTCCTGGCCAACACGTCCCGTAACGAGTGCCTGGGCGTTGATGGTCTTCCAGTCCTCGAAGCGTGGAGCAGTGTCAGGATTGGTGATCTTCTCGATGAAGGCGTTCTTGTTGATCGGGGCAAACAGGCCTGACCGCTTCAGGTCAGCCTGAATGATCTTCGCAATCTCGGCACCAAGTTCGCCCTGGAAATCGGTAACGGCGATTGGCAGGGGCTCGACCACGCCCTTGTTCACGTCGATGGTGACCTGCGCCATGGCCGGTGTCATCGCGGCCTGCACAGCGCCGAGCGCCAGGCTGGCGGCGAGAAGGGTCTTGCCCAACAGGGATTTGCAGCGTGAGTTCATTCCGTAGTGCCTCTTTGTTGGCCCCGTTTTTCAGTCCGGGTGCCTAGAACAGCATGTCTTGCGGGTCGAAATTGATCGTGATTTCCGACCAGACGTCTTCCTTGCCGGCCGGCAGTTGCAGCCCCTCGCGGTCGGCCTTCATGACTGCGCGGATCGCGCTTTCATCAAATGCCCTGTTGCCGCTGGACGAGACGACAGTCGGCCGGCCGTCGACCTTGCCGTTGGAACCAACCTTGATGCGGATGCTGACCCGCATGCCATTGGTTTCCATCATGCCACCGGGCAGTGCCCAGTTGCGGCCAAACTGTTCGCGCAGCGCGCCTTCCTCGTTACGGGTAAGCTTGCCGCCGGTGGTTTTGCGTGCGCCGGCAGCCGCCTGCTGGGATGAACGCTTTGCGCCACCGCCGCTCTTTTCCTGGTTACGCAACTGCGAGTCGCTGCTGGCCTGCGATCCCTCGGCGTTTGCGCGCTCGCGGTTGGCGGCCTCACGGGCTTCCCTGTCGGCCTTGGCCTTGGCGTCTGCAGCCTTCTTTTCAGCGTCGGCTTTTGCCTTGGCGTCCGCGACCGCTTTTGCCTCGGCAGCGGCCTTAGCTTCTGCAGCGGCTTTGGCGTCGGCTGCAGCTTTTGCCTCTGCGGCTTTCGCTTCCCGTTCGGCCTTCGCTTTGGCTGCGGCGGCCTCTTTCTGTGCGCGCGCTTCCTCGGCCTTGATCAGATCGCGCATTTCCTTCTCGGCCGCTTCGGCCTGTTTGCGCTCGGCGAGTTCTTTTGCAGCTTTGGCCTCAGCGGCTTTCTTCTCCGCAGCCTCTTTCTGCGCCCTGGCTTCAGCTGCCTTCTGTTCGGCGGCTTCCTTCTCGGCTTTGGCTTTGGCTTCTGCAGCTTTGGCCTCAGCGGCCTCTTTCTCGGCTTTTGCCTTATCTGCGGCCTTTGCGTCGGCAGCCTTCTTTTCAGCCGCCTCGCGGTCAGCTTTTGCCTTCTGCTCCGCAGCTTTCAACTCGGCGGCCTTTGCCTGCTCGGCCTGCGCCTTGGCTTCAGCGGCCTTCTGCTCGGCGGCCTGCGCCCTGGCGGCCTCTGCCTTTTGGGCAGCCTCAGCCTGGGCTTTTGCTTCAGTTGCGCGCTGCTGCCTTGCGGCTTCAAGTTCTTTGGCGATGCGCGCTTCCTCAGCAGCGATGGCCTTTTCAGCCTCGGACGGCTTGGGACGCGCATCCGGCTGCGGCTGCCGGATCTCGGCGGTCTGAACAGGGTCAGGCAGCGACTGGCGCAGCGTCGGGATAGGGGCATGGTCGGGCGTTGCGATCGCTGTAGGCTCTACGGCGGCGACTTCACGCGGCGCTACTCTTTCGGTCGGGGTCGGCTGGGGAGCGGGGGAGTCTGCGACCTCGACAACCCTGGGCCTCGCATCGGGAACCGGCGGCGCTTTTGAGTCGACGGTGTTTTCGCCGACGGTCTGTGCGTCAGCCACCTGTTCAGGGCGCTCGGTCGGGGTAGGTGCCGGCGTGTCGGCAACCTGCGCATCCTCGGCGCCGGTCACCATCTGGGCATTGTCCTCAACCGGCACAAAGTCGACAGAGATGGACTCGGTCTGCACAGCCTCCAGCGGCCGCGGCGCAGTCATGGAGAACAGGCCGAAGCCGATCAGCACGACGTGCATCGCGGTTGAGAAAATCAGGCTGGAGCGTGGCAAATCCATGCCGGGATCAGCCTCCTGCAGCGGGCAGGCCAACAAGCCCGATGTTCTTGAAACCAGCCGAACTGATTTCGGCCATCACGCTCATGATCGTGCCGTAGTCAGCGGTCTTGTCGCCACGGATCAGGATGCGCTCTTCCATGCCACCACGGGCAGTGGCGATGGCCGCGACCTTGGCCGAGATCTCGCCAAGCGAGTAGGCGACATCCGCCTCGTCGCCGATGAAGATCTCGCCGGAGCGGTTGACCGAGATCTCAAGCGGCTTGGTTTCAGCTGCCGTTGACGCTGCATTTGCAGTCGGCAGGTCGATCGGCACGGTGGAGGTCAGCATAGGTGCTGCCACCATGAAAATGATGAGCAGAACCAGCATGACGTCCACGAACGGCGTGACGTTGATGTCGGAGACCAGATTGTGCTTGCGACCGCGACGCCTGTGGCCGCGACCTGCACTTCCCCCGCCTGAAACGGACATTCCCATGGAAGATACCCTTACGCTGCGGCCCTGTAGGGCACCTTCTCATCGATTTGCCGCGACAGTATGGCGGAGAACTCGTCGGCAAAGCCTTCCATGCGCGAACCGATCCTGGCGGCGTCGGAGGTCAGCTTGTTGTAGGCGATAACTGCCGGGATAGCGGCCAGCAGGCCGATGGCAGTGGCCAGAAGCGCTTCAGCAATGCCTGGTGCGACAACTGCGAGGTTGGTGGACTGCGCGCCGGCGATTGCCTGGAACGAGGTCATGATGCCGACGACGGTGCCGAACAGGCCGATGAACGGCGCGGTGGCGCCGACCGT
>CAYZQP010000105.1:3827-11841 GCA_964480545.1 uncultured Mesorhizobium sp.
GCTGAACCGGTGGTGGCGAGGAAGCTCAGGCGGGCTTCGAGGCCCTCCATCTCGCGGGTCAAGGCGAGGTCCATTGCCTTGTCGATACGTGTCTGCAGACCATGCGGGGACTTGGCGCCCTTTTCAAAGGACTTCTTCCACTCGCGCATGGCCGCGACGAAGATGGAGCCCATGCCGGAGGTCTTGCGGTCGGAGAGGGTGCGATAGAGTTCTTCGAGCGACTGTCCGGACCAGAATACCTGTTCGAAGCGATCAAGACCGGCGCGTACCTTGCGGAACGATGCGTATTTCTCGAAAATGATCGCCCAGGTCCAGACCGAGGCCAGCAACAGGCCGATCATGACCAGCTTGACGATCCAGCTGGCGTGCATAAACAGCGCCCACAAAGACACATCAACTCCGGTCGCTGCGACAGGAAGATTTTCCATCCAATGCAATCCCTAAGAGAGCGGGTTCGATATGCGAACCCCGCGCCGGCCACCTTTAAAGTCCCACGACCTGAAATGTCCCTACAGCGCGTATCAGGGCCTTTTCACGCCTAAATTTGGTGAAAGGAAGGCATGGAAAGTCCTGCAAACCTTTCGATTTTCCTTAATGGGCCGGTATAGTTAATGTTCGGTTAGGAATCTCAGTGCGTTAGCGATATTGCGCTGCAGCAATTGCATGTCAGCCATGCGGTAAAAATGCAGCTACCCATTCCCTGGGGAAGCGCTTTGGCCGGCCGAGTTCGCCGATGATTGCCGCCTCTACTTGCGCTGTCACGAGAACATCTGCTCCACGAAGCAGTTTCTGAGCCATAAAAATGCGTGCTCCGGAGACCTTCTCCACCCGCGTCTCGATTTCGATCACGTCATCAATGCGTGCGGGACTGCGGAAATTGATCTCCATGCGGATGACCACCCAGGCGACCTTTTCGCCGAGCTGGCCTTGCATCAATTCGGTGTGATGGACCCCCGAAAGGCGCAGGAAGTCCGAGCGGCCCCGCTCCAGGAACTCGAGGTAGCGCGCATGATAAACAACGCCCGAGAAGTCGGTGTCGGCGTAGTAAACCCGCGCCAGCAGGCGATGGCCGTCCGGGGTCAACACACCTGACAGTACCTCGCGCACCGCCGGGTCGGATTCACCAAACTTTGTCATTCAACTTTCTTTCGCGGGGTCAAGCTGGCAGTTTCGGGGCGGGATGCGGGTAGCGATGGCACTGATTGGACGCCTCTTCAAGGTTTGCGCGACGCTGTTGATTGTGATTGCAGCGGGCTTTGCCGCGCCTGCATATTCGGCGGAGTTCAGTGCGCGCCGCGGCATCAATATGGACCAGTGGGTGACCTGGCCACAGGAGCCGACCTGGGGAGACCCCGGCGTGCTGCAACCCTTCCCCGAATGGCGCAAGTTCGTTTCAAAGGCGGATGTTGTCGCGCTGAAGGACGCCGGCTTCGACTTTGTACGCCTGCCGATCGACCCGGCACCATTCCTGTCAGCAAAGACCGGGGCTATCCGCGATCAACTCTACGGCGACGTTCTCGAGACAGTACGACTGATCAATGGCGCCGGGCTCAAGGTGATCGTCGATCTGCATCTCATTGGCTCCATGGGGGACTACCCGGGCATGGAGCAGATCATCAATGAGCCTGCAGCACTCGACGCCTATACCGATGTCGTGCGTCGTATGGGGCAAACGATTGCACGTGAGCCGGCTGACAAGGTCGCATTCGAGTTGATGAACGAGCCGGGTGCCGGCTGCGATGCGTCAGGCAGCGCGCAGTGGGCAGACATCCAGTCGAAGCTCTATGCGGCAGCTCGCGCCTCTGCGACACGCCTGACACTCGTTCTGACCGGCGGCTGCGGATCCAGCACTGATGGCCTGGTCTCGGTCAATCCGACGCGCTATCCCGACGATAATCTGATCTGGACATTCCATAGCTACGACCCGTTTGTGCTGACGCATCAGGGCGCGACCTGGGCCGGCGACTTCGTCAAATACGTCACGGGTCTGCCCTGGCCGGGGCAAGCTGTCGCGCGGCCAGAGTGGGACGCGGCGCTGGAGGGTGTGCGCAACCGTATCCGGAATGAAGCGCCGATGCTGCGGCGCGCCGGAATGCTGAGCTATTTCGACGAGCAGATGGGCTTGATCGATACGCCAGAGAGACTGGGCGCGGCGATGGACCAGCCGTTTGACCGTGTGAGCGAGTGGGCGACGCGGTACGGGATCAAGCCTGAGAACATACTGCTGGGCGAGTTCGGTCTTATCCGCAAGGAGTACGGGCAGGACTACCAGGCGCCGGCTGCTGCCCGGGTTGCATACTACAAGGCGATGATCGAGCGCGCCGAGAAGGCCGGGTTCATGTGGTCGCTGTGGAGCTATGGCGGTGCATTCGGCGTGGTGCAGGAGTTCGGTGGTGCCAAAGCCGAACCTGACGTCATCAACATGATCCGGACACTTCCATAATGAAATCGGGCGCGCCCGTTGCCGGACGCGCCCTTCTGGTGGAGGCCAGATAGTCGATCAGTTGAACTCGTAGCGCACGCCAGCACGGATAGCGTGGAAGTTGAAGCCGTTGTCGCGTGATTGCGCACCGGTGGCGCCATGGGCGACGTCGGCTGCATCATAGCCCCATGCATCGCCGCCCCTCACGTGGGTGAGCTTATAGCCGATGTCGAGCAAGGCCTTGTCGGTGACGCGGATCGCGGCACCGGCCATCAGAGCACCCGAGAGCCGCCATTCCGATTCTCCGGGCATCGTGGTCTTGTAAGGTATGTAGACGTAGTCCGGCATGTCGAAACGGGTGGGCGGGCAATCACGGCACGATTCCTGCGAAGCCCGGGTGTCGTACTTGACCAAAGCTGCGCCAACACCGGCGCCGACATACGGCGTAATCTTTCCGAACTGACCGAGATCCGCGTAGGCGTTGACCATCGGGCTCCACACCGTCGCAGAGGATTCCCCGTCAATATCGCAATGACCGTTGACCGGGTCGGCCATGCCAAATGCAATGGTCCGGAACATGAACGGGCAGCGGGTTTTGGTGGAGACGTCAGTCTTGAAGTAATCAAGCGTCACATCGGCGCGGAGGTTCTGGTTGAAGCGATAGCCAACACCCAGGCCGCCACTGAACGCGTCGGCAAACCGGATTCTGTCGAAACGGTAGGTGTCGTCGATGCCCTGATAGCCGACAAACTGGTTGTAGAAGTCCCAGCTGCCTTCATTGTTGGAGCCTTTCGTCCAGCCGATGTCGCCGCGCAGGTACCAGCCCGAGCCGGCTTTCGCGACCGGTTGCTGAACGACCGGGGCTTCAATAAAAACGGGGGCTTCGTCGAGGTCTGCTGCGAATACCGGCGAGGTCATTGCCACACAGGCGGCGAGTACACAAAGAGCTTGTTTGAGCATAGGTCGGGTTCCACAATCAGTATCGGCAAAGCTGCATTCTTCGCGCTCTGGTTGATCGTGACTTTTCCCGTTTATGGTTAAGCGATCGTAAAATCGGGCCAGTATTCGTATGCATTTTCAGGAAAAAGTGTCCTGGAGGACATCGTCGGCGCGTGTCGCCAGCCTGGTTAACCTTGTGTTACCGGGAAAGACATTACAATCGCATATCAAATTTGATCCGGACGTCAGCCTGTTTTGTGGCATCCAGCGCGCTGATTGAATCACCTGCGAGAACATCATGGGCAAACGGTATTTCGGTACAGATGGCATCAGAGGCCGCGCCAACAGCTTTCCGATGACTGCGGATGTGGCCATGCGCGTCGGTATGGCCGCAGGACTGTCGTTCCAGCGAGGTGATCACCGTCACCGTGTCGTCATCGGCAAGGATACCCGGCTCTCGGGCTACATGATCGAGAATGCGCTGGTTTCCGGTTTCTGCGCTGCCGGAATGGACGTTTTCCTGCTTGGACCGATCCCGACACCTGCCGTTGCCATGCTTGCACGCTCGCTGCGCGCGGATATCGGCGTGATGGTCTCGGCCTCGCACAACCCTTACCATGACAATGGTATCAAGCTGTTTGGCCCTGATGGCTACAAGCTCTCGGACGATCTCGAGTCGCGGATCGAGTCGATGCTCGATCAGGAGGCCGCGATTGCGCTGCCGGGTCCGGACCAGATTGGCCGGGCCAAACGCATCGACGGCGTTCATGACCGCTATATCGAGTTCGCCAAGCGCACCTTGCCGCGCTCCATGTCGCTGGCAGGTCTGCGAGTTGTGATCGATTGCGCAAACGGTGCTGGATACAAGGTGGCCCCCGCCGTGCTGTGGGAACTGGGCGCTGACGTCGTCGCGATCAATGTTGACCCCAATGGAACCAACATCAACGAGGAGTGTGGTTCGACACATCCCGAGGGGCTGCAGAGCAAGGTACGTGAAGTGCGCGCCGATATCGGCATTGCGCTGGACGGTGATGCTGATCGTGTTGTTATCGTCGACGAAACCGGCCGGGTGGTGGATGGCGACCAGATCATGGCGCTGATTGCCGATTCCTGGCACAAGAACGGCCGGCTCGCAGGCGGCGGCGTCGTTGCGACTGTGATGTCAAACCTCGGGCTCGAGCGCTTCCTGGGTGACCAGGGCCTGCAGCTCCACCGCACCAAGGTCGGCGACCGCTACGTGGTCGAGCACATGCGCGCACACGGCTTCAATGTCGGCGGCGAGCAGTCGGGACATATCGTGCTCAGTGATTTTTCGACGACCGGCGACGGGCTGGTCTCGGCGCTTCAGGTGCTTGCGTGCATCAAGAGAGCCGGTCAACCGGTCAGCGCCCTGTGCCGAAAGTTCGAGGCTGTCCCGCAGGTGCTGAAGAATGTCCGCTTCTCCGGTGGAAAGCCGCTCGAGAACCCGGCAGTCAAGGAAGCCATCCAGGATGGCCAGGCGCGCCTTGGCTCAAGCGGCCGCCTTGTCATCCGCCCGTCGGGAACAGAGCCGCTGATCCGCGTTATGGCAGAGGGCGACGACTCTACCCTGGTTGAAGCCGTGGTGGATGAGATCATCGGCGTTATTTCGGACGCACGCAGCGCCGCCTGATTACGCAGAAAGTCAGTAAATTTTGGAGGACCGGGTTGCGTCTGCAGAGGGATGCAACTGACGGTTTCCGTCCGCTGGCCAGTAATCTCTGAAATTTTATGTAGGTATTTCAGTTATTTAGCTGAAATCGTGGTTAAGCGTTAGAGTTAAGCCGACCTTAACCTTTGCACATCATTATCCAGGACCGGGTGTAATGAAACCGGAACGCCCCTTGTTTCGGCTATCCTGTGAGGAAGATAAATGCGTGCTTTTGCGATGAAGGCCATGATTGGCGTACTCGCTGCGGGAGCGGCGATGCCGGCTTTCGCCGCGGACCTTTACGAACCGGCTCCCGAGCCGGCTCCGGTCTATACTCCGGCTCCTGCGCCGGCTCCTGTTGAAACTGGGGGCTGGTACATCCGCGGCGATATCGGTTATCGCTGGAGCGATATGCGCGGCAGCGAATATGTCACCAACGGCTACGAGCCGATCCTGGATGATGACGACAACATTATCGGTTACGAAGATCGCAGCGGCATCAACGGCTTCGACACGCACAAGCTCAAGGGCGCGCTGTCGGCTGGCGCCGGCGTTGGCTACCAGATCACCGACCACTTCCGTGTTGACGCTACCGTCGACCATTGGTTCAAGTCTGACTTCAAGGGCTCGACCTATGGCGATTTCGAGGGCGAAGAGACCTCCTCGATCGACACCTCGTCGATGAGCGCCTGGCTGCTGCTGGCCAACGCCTATGTTGACCTCGGCAATTTCGGCGGCTTCACGCCTTATGTCGGTGCCGGTATCGGTGGTGCGCACGTCAAGTGGGACAAGCTGCGTAACGACCCGAACATTCCAGGCATCCCGCCGGTAGAGCACGAAGGCGCATCAAGCTGGCGCTTTGCGGCAGCCGCAATGGCCGGTGCGTCCTACTGCCTGACCAGCAAGCTGAAGCTTGATGCAGGCTATCGCTTCACCCACGTTGCGGGCGGCGATATGTTCGGCAAGAATGGATCCTTCGGCGGTCCGGGTTGGGACAAGGGCTTCAACAATCATGAAGTCCGCACCGGTCTGCGCTATGCACTCGGCGGCGGCTCCAGCGGCTGCAGCGAGCCTGAGCCGGTGGCCTACGAGCCTGGCCCGGCACCGGTTGCCGAGGCTGTGTACAAGTAAATCCCCAGCCAGTTACACAAGTTGAAGAAGCGCCCGGCCAGAAGCCGGGCGTTTTTTTGTTCAGGCATCGGAATTTTCTTTGTAACTCATTGTTATCCTTAACTACGGTTTAACCTCTATAGTTAATGATCGCCTTCATAGACAAGCCAACTGGGGGTTCCGGTGGGCTCAGTGTGCCGGAGGCTTTTGAAACCGATGCGTAACGTGAAGATCCTTGTTTCTGTAGTGTCGCTGCTCGCGGCCATGGGTCCCGCCCTGGCGGCGGATATGGATGATCCTGTGCTGGTCGAGGCCAGCGACGAATACAAGCCGGTCGAGATAGGCTCGGCCTGGTATCTGCGTGGCGATATCGGCTACAATTTCGTCAAGCCGTTCGACTTCGAGAATGAAGACAGCTACCGGCAGAAAGACGAGAATTTTTCGGCCAGCATCGGCGCCGGCTATCACATCAATGACTGGCTTCGCGCCGAGTTGAACGCCGGTCTGGTGTGGGGCAACGAGTTCAGCCGTGAATACGGCACCCGTTGCGGCGGCACCGAGACAACACTGACCACGACGCAGACGACAACCATGATCAGCCAGGAGGTTGCGACCGTCAATCCGCTCACCGGCGAGATGAGTACAACGACGATCCAGGTGCCGAACACGGTAACGTCCGAATCTGGCAGCCGTAACGCAAATGCGTCGCAGCCGTGCCCGGGCATAACGCTCGGTGAAAACACTGCGTACACTGGCATGGCCAAGGGGTTCGTCGATCTTGGAACCTATTCCGGTTTCACGCCCTATGTCGGTGCCGGCATCGGCCTTGCCTATACACGCTTTCGCGGCGAAACAAACAAGCGGGTTTGCAGCGACGCCGAATGGAAGACCGGCGCATCCGGCAGCGGCGGGCCTGACAGTTCCTGGACCAGCACGACCCAGCACACTTTCGAGTGCTGGGGCGAGAAAGACGAGGGCAAGGACACCTATACCAATGCAGGCGACATTTCCAGCGACAAGCAGTGGGGTGTTGCCTGGTCGGCTGGTGCCGGTGTCGCCTACGCTGTTTCCGAGAATGTCAAACTTGACCTTGGCTATGAATATACCAGCCTGCCCGGCTCCAAGTTTGTGGTCCACGAGAATGGTGTGAATGTCATCTCGAAGAATGCCGGCTTCCATAATGTGAAGCTGGGCTTCCGCTACGACCTTTGGTAATCTGCAGTGCAATTCAACGAAAGGGCGGCCCTCGGGTCGCCCTTTCTCGTTGGTCACGAGAGAATCTTGTTGCAGTGCACATGCGACATTCATTTTGCTCTTGACGACAGGCCTGTCGATCCAATATCGGCGTCCGTGGGCCACCCCTCCCCAACGAGCGGGCTAACTATCTGGAAGGATAGACCACGATGACTACCGCAAAGCCGGACGTTCGTCCGCAATCCCCCAATTTCTCTTCTGGTCCCTGTGCGAAGCGTCCTGGCTGGTCGCTGGATGCGTTAAAGGATGCGCCGCTCGGCCGCTCGCATCGCGCCAAGGTTGGCAAGACCAAGCTGGAGCAGGCGATCAATCTCACCCGCGAAGTGCTGCAGGTTCCCGCCGACTATCGCATCGGCATCGTGCCGGCGTCTGACACCGGGGCTGTCGAGATGGCGCTGTGGTCGCTGCTGGGCGAGCGCGGCGTTGACATGCTGGCCTGGGAGAGCTTTGGCGCAGGCTGGGTGACCGACGTGGTCAAGCAGCTCAAGCTGGCTGATGCTCGTGTGTTCGAAGCGCCTTACGGTGAACTGCCGGATCTGGCCAAGGTCGATTTCGACCGCGACGTGGTCTTCACCTGGAACGGCACGACCTCCGGCGTGAAGGTCCCCAACGGCGACTGG
>CAYZQP010000106.1:0-11349 GCA_964480545.1 uncultured Mesorhizobium sp.
CCCACGGAAGACGGCAAGGGCATGGTCGTCTGGAAGGGTGACTGGTTCCAGATTTTCGACGCCGACTCCATCGTGAAGTTTGACGACGGCACGGTCAGGATTGGCACCGATATGAAGATCGTGGCTGATATCAAGCCTGTAGACCCGGTCGATCCCGTTGACCCCGCCGATCCTGTTGACCCGGTCGACCCCGTTGACCCGGTCGATCCCGTCGACCCGGTCGATCCCGTCGACCCGGCCAATCGTGCGCCGGTCGCCAAAGACGATCACTTCAAGGTCACCATGCCGGAAGGCACCTACCCGCTCAACGGCAACGTCCTGACCAATGACACCGACGCCGATGGCGACAAGCTGTCTGTAACCATCAAGGAAGGTCCTGCCAAAGGCCGTGTCGTTCTTAGCGAGACGATTCCGGGCGAGTTCCAGTATTATCAGGAGGGCAGTGCAGCGAAGGGCGAGACGGTCTCGTTCACCTACATCGTCAGCGACGGCAAGGGCGGAACCTCGGAGGCGAAGGCCACCATCGAGCTCTATTCCGGCAAGGACGTCGAGCCGGCAGGCCCGCTGGTCGATGACAACTTCCTGACAGCCAAAGGCCAGACCGTCAATTTCGACATTCGCCACAATGACCAGGTCGGCCAGGGCGTGGTTGCGCCAGCCGAGATCGTTGACGGGCCGAAGGACGGCAAGCTGACGGAGAAGAACGGCATCTGGTCTTATGAGCCACGCAAGGATTTCTCCGGCTCCGACAGCTTTACCTACAAGGTCGGCAATGACACCGCAAAAGTGACGATCAACGTTGTTGACGGAAAGCCGGCCAACAGCACACCGGTGGTGACCAGCGAGACCTTCGCCAAGCTTCCCCACGACATCGTCACTGGCAATCTGCTCGCCAATGACAAGGACCCGGACGGTGACACGATGAGCGCTCGCTTCCTCGATCCGGAAAAGGCACACAAGTGGATCACGCTGAATGCCGATGGCGAGTTCGCCATGATCGGCGGCGCACGCCCTGAGCCCGGCAAAACCAGCGACAGCTTCGCCTATGCAGTGACCGACGCGAAGGGATATGTCTCCACAGCAGCGCTCAACATCAACTACGGCGACTACACGATTAAGGCCAACGCCGACACGGCGTCGGTCAAGAGCGGCCAGAGCGTGGGCATCGACGTGCTCGCGAATGATACCGGAGACACGCCGTCCACCCTCAAGGCGACCCTGGGCGAACAGGCCAAAAACGGTGTGGTGACGGTCGATCACCATGGCAACTTCGTCTACACCTCGAATGCCGGGTTTGTCGGAACCGACACCTTCACATATGTCGCCCGCGCAGGAATTTCCGGTTCATCGACCGCCGAAACCGGCACGGTGACCGTGAATGTCGCACCGGCCGATCTGATCGACCCTACGAAGAAGCTCGTCATCAACCCCGACAGCGCGACCACGCATTGGGGTCACAGCATCACCATCAACGTCCTGGCCAATGATCAGACTGCAGCCGCCGATGGCGTCATCACCACGTCGCTTGCGGCTGGTCCGAAGAACGGCACTGTGACCCAGGCCGCCAATGGCCAGTACGTCTACACGCCCAATGATGGTTTCATTGGCGAGGACACATTCCTGTACAAAGCTGTCTCGGGCGGCGTGGAGGGTACAGGCACGGTCACGATCACTCTGGAGGATCCGGATGTCGCCCATGCCAGGCCCAAGCTCGACATCAAGCCCGATGCGGCCACCACGCACTGGGGTCACAGCATCAATATTGACGTCCTGGCCAATGACACCACGTCAGCCGCAGATGGCGTAATCACCACGTCGCTCTCGCTGGGCCCGCAGAACGGCACCGTCACCCAGGCTGCAAACGGGCAGTACGTCTATACGCCGAATGACGGGTTCATCGGACAGGACACGTTCCAGTACAAGGCAACCTCCGGCGGTGCAGAAGGCACTGGCACGGTCACGATCACGCTCGAGGATCCGGATATTGCGCACGGACGTGTTGCCGAACTGGATCACAGTGGCCACGCTACGGATGACGTGATCGATACATCGCCCATCATCGATGATTTCCATCCGATGGATCATCACGCGATGTAAGCTGAAGCCTCATTTACCAACCAACGCCGCCTGGTCAACCGGGCGGCGTTTTGCATTGTTCAGCCGCTCTGCCCCGCCGCGTGCGCAGCCCGCAGTTTGCGCGCAATCTCGACAGTCTTTTCGCGCGTAATCGCCTCTGCCCCGAGCCGTATCGCCCGTTCACGTTCAAAAGCCGTCAGGTCGTAATGTGGTGTCTTGGTTTTTGGCGGCCCCTGATAGGCCCGGCGCGGAATGCCCATCAGGGTTGCGAAACGGTGCAGTTCCTCGACATCGTCGGCCAGCAGGTGACACCATTTGCGCCCACCCATTGGCCAGATCGCTGCATCAACATAAACCGCCATAAACCAATCCCGCACGTACCGGGCACAGATAGGCTCGTACGGCAGTCAGGTCAAAGCTACCCGGCCGAGGCCGTGCGGCTGGCGCGGGGTGCCTCGCCATGCGTGGCCAGAACTTCCGGCAGACCGGGATAGAACGGGTTGGGATAGCGAATGAAACGCTGCGCGAGCTGCGGTTCCAGGTTCACTGCATCGATTGCTGTCTGCAGCTGGCGATGCAGTTCCTGTGTCAGTTCCTCGGCAGTTCCATTGAATGAATGCACGGCAATCGGCTCGGGCACCCGGATATGCGCGGTGCGTGGGCCAGCCGGCTGCGGCACGAAGGCATTCAGCGTGTCGCGCATTGTGCCGCGGCAATAATCGTTGCGCAGTCGCTTGATGTGCTCGGCAATCTCTTCCTGGGTGATCGTCTCATCCGAAAAAGCCCAGGAACCGGCCAGCCGCAGCCCGTTTGCAAGACTGTCGGACAAGTCCTTCCAGCGCTTGCGCTTTTCGGCCTGATCAGCGACCGAATGCTTCTCCATCACGCGCAACTCACGCCGCGCCCGACGCAGCACCGCCTCGCCATCGAAGGCTCCGCCGCTGGCGGCGGCCTCATCGCCAAGTTCGACGCAAAGCCGGCGCAACATCTCATAGTGCCACTGGCTGAAGGTCGGCATCTCGGGAACCTGGAGGTCGAAGCGCCCGGCATCGCGACGCAGCACGGTGCGATAGATGTCAAACACCCGTTCCGGCAAAGTCGCGGTGGCAGACCGTTCGATCTTCAGCTTCTTTTCCACATAGGCGCATTCACGCAACAGCCCTGCTTCGACATCATGCTCGAAGGCGAGCTTCCAGATCACCGGCGCGAGCCAGGCCTCAAAATTCGGGTCAGTCGCGCGGCCGCGCTCCAGCGCTTCCATCGCCATCTGGGCCGCGCCTGGCATCAGATGGTCAACGTGGTCGCTGTGCCAGCCGACGGCGCCTTCCGGATGCAGCAAAACGCCCTTGCCGGTCAGCGACCATTCGATCGAAAACTTCTTCGCTGCATCGCTGTTGCCGGGGATCTGGGCAATCAGACCGTTGGCCAGCCAGAACTTCTGCGCCAGCGCCCCGAGCCCATTTACAACACCGTTAGTCGCCCAGGCGGTCGCCTCCGGCGCGACATGAGAAAGGATCTCCTTGTCGATCATCCAGTCGGTGAAGAATTCCGGGTGGTTTGGCCCGATGAACGTCGCCTTGCCCGGACCGATTGTGGCCTTCAGCCGCGCCATATCGGCAGACGGAAAGTCAATCCTTCGAACGTTGGCCAGGCCACGAAACGGCGCAAACTTGTTCAGCCCCGGCACATAGCGCAGCAGCGGAATGCCTTTCAGCATGACAATCCGGTTCACCGGCGTCATCAGGGCCGCCATCAGGCGGTTTGGCCTTGGGGCCACAAACGTATTCAGTCGGCTCACGTGGCATTCCCTTTTTGAACACTGTTCATGCGACATATATGAACGATGTTCATCGCGAAATCAAGACCCGGAATCCGGATCCCGTCATCATCGCAAATTGAGGTAAACTGCTGGATAACGCTATTCTGGATAGCTTACTTCTGCGTACATCCGGCCGCTTGCGGCAGCATGGCCAGGCTGACCAGCGTCCCCTTCATGGAGAAATCGTTGTAGTCCATCTCCAGATCACGGGTGATGCCGTTCCGGTGCAGCTTGAATGAAATCCGATACTGCGGAATTTCTTCGCCGCCGTCCGCCTTCTGGTCGAAATAGGCGATGTCCACAGGCCAGAACCTGTCGGACGCCAGCACCGCAGCATCCGCCTTGCTCTCCGGATCGTTGTCTTGGGGAGAAGCTTCCTTGCCCACGACAACCGTGGTGGTCATGACCTTGTCAGCGTCTTCGGAGCCATCAAACAGGTTGGTCTCGAAGAAGGTTTGCCCCTGCTCTGCCTTCGAGATCACCTCAAGCAAATGCTGGGTGGGAAACTGCGTCTTGCCAAGATCAAGCGTGTTCTTCGCCGGTTTCTCGATATCGACCTTGAGTTTGTCGGGCTCGCTGACGGCGGAGCCGATCAATTCCTTGTCGAGTGACTGATCGACAAGTGACTTGGTAGCAAATGTGAAATTCTTGCCGTCCGCAGATTCAAAAGTTTTCGTCTGCTGGTCCGTCACCCGCGACGAATCGCGGCCTGCGATCTTCGTCACAAACCGGAAGGTGACGGTGTAGCCATCGCATTGCGACCCGGAAAACTCGTAAACCATGCGCCCCTGCAGCCCGGTGATACCCGACTTCTCGGATGCCTGATCGAGCACCAGATCGTACACGGCACGGTGCGGAGCAAGCACTGGAGCCGCTGCGGCTGGCAGAACCGAAAACATCGTTGTGGCGGCAAGGAAAGTCAGGGCGGATCGCATTGTTTGTGATACCTCGTCGCGGCGCGGAATGCACCAGAGTCTTCTTCGCGAGATTACTGGAAAAATCTCGTGGCGTAAGATAGGCGCAACAGAGGTTTTCCGCCGGTTAACGAGGATTTGTAAATGAGCGATACGATTGAAGGCCGGCTGGCAAAGCTCGGCATCACCCTGCCCCAGGCGGCAGCACCCGTCGCAAACTATGTGCCTTTTGTACGCACCGGCAACCTCTTGCTCACCTCGGGTCAGCTACCGCTGAACGAGGGCAAGGTTGCCGTCACCGGTCTGCTCGGCCGCGACGTTGATGTTGCCGCTGGCAAGCAGGCCGCGCAATATTGCGCCATCAACATTCTGGCGCAGGTCAAGGCCGCGCTTGGCGATCTCGAGAAGATCGGCCGGCTGGTGAAGATCACCTCCTTTGTGGCATCCACCTCCGACTTCACCGAGCAGCACCTCGTCACCAACGGCGCGTCCGACTTCCTTGCCGAAGTGCTGGGCGACAAAGGCAAGCACGCGCGTTCGGCTGTCGGCGTTGCCTCGCTACCGCTGAATGCCGCCGTCGAAATCGAAGCTATTGTGGAAGTTGCCTGATCATGGCGCGTAAGGACATCAACTGGATCAAGGAACGCCCGATAGCGCATCGCGGCTTTCACGACATGAACAAGCAGCGTTGGGAAAACACCCTCCCTGCGTTCAAGGCAGCCAGGGATCGCGGCTTCGGCATCGAGTGCGATGTGCACATGACAGCCGACAACGTGCCACTGGTGTTCCACGACAACAACCTGAAGCGCCTGACGGGAACCGAAGGCTCAATCTACCAGAAGACTGCTGCCGAAATGCAGGCCTTGCGCATTGGCGGCACGAAAGACGCGCCACCGACACTGGAACAGCTGCTGGATCTGGTTGGCGGCAAGGTACCGCTCGTCATCGAACTGAAGGGCATCCAGGGATTTGACAATGATCTCGTCGCCAAGGTCGGCAAGATGTTGAACAGCTACAAGGGCCCGGTCGCCATCATGTCATTCGACCACTGGCTGATCCGCCTGTTCCCTGAACTCGCGCCGGATATTCCCTGCGGCCTGACCGCGATGGGCGCTACGCAGCGGGACTACGAGGCGCATTTTTCGATGCTCGGCTACGGCATCGATTTTGTCTCCTATTGCCTCGCCGACATGCCAAACCCGTTCGTTTCCTTCGTGCGCGAGAAGCTCGGAATGCCGGTAATCACCTGGACGGTGAATGATGAGGCGGCAGTGAAGTACAGCTATGCCCACGGTGACCAGATAACGTTCGAAGGCTTTGACCCGGCTGATTTTCGCATCGCCTGACACCTTGTTTGCGGTGGCATTCGGTCCCAACTTAAGACGATGGACAGCGACACATCCGACGATTCCACGCGAGCCCGAAATGGGCTCGTCATTCGGGTTGCGTCCAGCGTCGGAGCATTTTCCGAACAGGAATGGAATAGCCTGACCGGCACATCCAGATCCGCATCGGACACCTATAACCCGTTCGTCTCCTACGCCTTTCTGACATCCCTTGAGGACTCCGGCTGTGCTATTACACGCACCGGCTGGCAGGGCTGCCATCTCCGGCTCGAAACGCCCGATGGCCGTTTGCTCGGCGCAGTTCCCTGCTACGCGAAATCGCATAGCCAGGGCGAATATGTCTTCGACCACGGCTGGGCCGACGCTTTCGAGCGCGCCGGTGGCTCCTATTACCCGAAGCTGCAGGCCTCGATACCGTTCACCCCGGCAGCGGGCCCGCGCCTTCTCGTGTCGAGCGGAGAGGACGCCGCTCCCGTCCAGGCCGCCCTTGCCGCGGGACTGCGCGACATGACGACCCGTCTCGGCGCCTCCTCGGCCCATGTCACCTTCGCCGGGCAACCCGACATTGACGCCCTTACCGCTGCCGGCTTCCTTGAGCGCACCGACCAGCAATTCCATTTCCACAATCCGGGCTACGCATCCTGGGACGATTTTCTGGACAGCCTCGCCTCGCGCAAACGCAAGAATCTGCGCAAGGAGCGCCGCGATGCGCTGGCCGATGGTATCGAGATCGACCAGCTTACCGGCAAGGACCTGACCGAGCGTGCGTGGGACGACTTCTTCGCTTTCTACATGGATACGGGCGGCCGCAAATGGGGTCGCCCCTATCTGAACCGGAAGTTCTTTTCGTTGATAGGCGAGCGCATGCCCGATGACGTCCTGCTGGTGATGGCGCGGCGCAATGGCCGCTATATCGCCGGCGCGATCAACTTCATCGGCTCGGACGCGCTTTACGGGCGAAACTGGGGCTGCATCGAGGACCATCCCTTCCTGCATTTCGAGGTCTGTTATCATCAGGCGATCGACTTCGCCATCGAGCGCAAGCTGAAGGTGGTCGAGGCCGGGGCGCAGGGCGAGCACAAGCTGGCGCGCGGTTATCTCCCGGTCCCCACCCGCTCGGCGCATTACATCGCGCATCCCGGCTTGCGCAACGCCATCGCCGACTACCTCAGACGCGAGCGCCGCGAAGTCGAATCCGTCTCGCATTATTTCGAGGAACACTCGCCATTTCGAAAAGGCGAGCCACCGGAGCAGGAGTAAGCGCCCGGATCAGTGCCCGACCGTTTTGGAGAACAGATTGATCACCAGCACCCCCGCCATGATCAGCCCGATGCCAAGGACCGCAGGCCAGTCGAGGCTCTGTTTGAACACCAGCCAGCCGACCAGCGCGATCAGCATCACCCCGGCGCCTGACCATACCGCATAGACCACGCCAACCGGCATGGTGCGCAGCGCAAGCGACAGCAGATAGAATGCAAACCCGTAGCAAACCAGCGAGATGACAGACGGCCACAGCCGGGTGAAGCCCGCACTCTCCTTCAGCGCCGAGGTCGCGACCACCTCGAAGCCAATCGCGATAACCAGATAGATATGGGTCAGGCTCAAGCGATTCTCCGTTGACGCGCTGCAATTGAGCGGAACAATAGCGCTGATACTGGCAGACGAGACCGAAATGAACGCTCCTGAATACGACACCAACAACGTCTTCGCGAAGATTTTGCGCGGCGAACTGCCTGCCCACAAGCTCTATGAAGACGATGAGACATTCGCCTTCATGGACATCATGCCACGCGGCAATGGCCATGTGCTGGTGATCCCCAAACGCCCGGCCCGCAACATTCTGGACATTGATCCCGACAGCCTTGCAGCCGTGGCAAAGACCGCGAAGAAGATGGCGGTCGCCGTCAAGAAGGCGTTCAACGCGGACGGCGTGACGGTCAACCAGTACAATGAGTCAGCCGGTGGCCAGGTAGTTTTTCACCTGCACGTCCACGTGATCCCCCGCTTCGAGGGCGTCGCGTTGATCCCGCCCGGCACGATGGGCGATCAGGCCGTGCTGGCCGCCAATGCAGAGAAGATCAGGGCAGCGCTGTAAGCGACTGCCCTCCTGCCTCGGGGATCACCCTGGTCAGGCTTCCGGTCGCCGGCTGGAGCGGTATCAGGCAGGCCTGCAGCGCGTGGTAGACATCGCCCTTGCCGGGGAACAACTCGTGTGACGGCTTCAGATCTTCCGTCAGTTCCTCGTGCCAGCCGCCATTCTTGTGATCGATGAAGGAGGCGTCGATCAACTCCCAGATCTGCTTGTAGCTTTGGGTGTGAAATTCACTCGGCGCATGTTCGTTGAGGAAGTGTGCGGCAGCAGCAGCCTCACAGGCTGGCCACCAGAGCTTT
The DNA here is from genome assembly GCA_964480545.1 of uncultured Mesorhizobium sp. Taxonomy (GTDB): domain Bacteria; phylum Pseudomonadota; class Alphaproteobacteria; order Rhizobiales; family Rhizobiaceae; genus Mesorhizobium_G. The sequence continues at coordinate 8,547 of CAYZQP010000106.1, forward strand.
TGCCGCTTGTCCGGCTGGTTTTCCCAATCGAGCGTGTAGAAGAACCCGCCCCGCGCCTTGTCCCAGCCAAGTGACACAGCCTGCGCAAAGAGGCCCTTCGCAGCCTCCGGCATCCAGTCCTGCTTCTTGCCGCCGAGAACCCAGAGTTGGAGCACCAGCCGCGCCCATTCCAGCGCGTGGCCGGGCGTGGTGCCGGCAGGTCTGAACATTTCATTGGGGTGATAGTAGGTCTTGTCGACGTTCCAGCTCACGTCGAAATGCTCGGCAACCCGCCAGTCCAGTGAGCCGGCGATGCGGCGGATGACGAGATCGGAGATGCGCTCCGCCTTCGTCAGATAATCACGGTTGCCGGTCGCCTCGTACGCTGCCATCAGCGCCTCGGTCAGATGCATGTTGGAGTTTTGTCCGCGATAGGTGCCGCCATCGAGTTGCTGCCAGTCCGCAGTGAACTCCTCGGCAATCGCACCGTGCTGCTCTTCCCAGAACTTGCTGTTCAGGACCTCGGTGATGTCGGCCAGCATACGGTCCGCCAGTGGATGCCCGACCACCTTGGCCGATGAGGCCGCGAGCAGCACAAAGGCATGACCGTAGCCCTGCTTGTTGGTATCCGCCGGCCCATCCTTGCCTATTGACCAGAAATAGCCGCCATTCTTCTGGTCGCGATGCCTGTTCCAGATGAACTTCATGCCGTGGTCGACAATGTCACCGGCACCGGGGCGCTTGAGCAGGCTGGCAATCGCATAGCAATGAACGGCGCGCGATGCGATGTGGATCGGATAGATTTGACCGTCAGGATTGAGCGGCTTTCCGGTATCATCGAGGTCGTAGAAGCCGCCATCGGGGCTCACGAAACCCCTCTCGAAAAATCCGAGCAGACTATCGGCCTGCGCGCGCAACCAGGCGCGATGACCAGCCTGCGATTCCAGTGAAGCACCCGCCATGTATCCCTCCCAGGTCCTGCACTCTGGCACGCCTGTGCATATGTCTCCACCTTCGCTAAGACAAGCGGCATGGACAAAGCGTGGCGCAACAATGGAACTTCATCTCACAAACCACCAATCCGCAGCCTCCTCGCTACGCCATGCGCTTCGCAAGCACCCGGCAGTGCTCGCGGTCGGTGACCTGCCGGAGTTCGGGCCGCTCAACGACGGCGTTGCCCGCGCTCGCTTTTTTGACGAGACGTTGGCGCTAAGCGATGTGTTTGGAGACGATGCATTCTCGATCTGGCGGGAAACTGCAGCCAGGATTCGCGAGATCGCGCCGGATCGCGTGCTGGTCTGGGTGTCGCGCTCGGGCTCCGACACTGTATTTCTCAGCATGGTTGCGCGGTTTCTGGCAGACACCGGGGCCGAACTGTGGAGGGTGCGGGCCGGCGCGCCGGATGGCTTTCAGAGCGTCGGAAGTCTGTCGTCCGACATGCTGGCGGAGTTTGTCGGCACGGAGACGCTGATCGAGGCGGACGAGCTGCGACAACTGGCGACGGACTTCGAAACATATGCGAGCCGCCCGGAAATGGTTCGTCTCGTAGACGCCGGTGACGCAATCAGTTTCAACAACGAAGACTGTTTCGACCAGTCAATCCTGTCGCAATGTTCGCATGAATGGGCCAGGGCTGCCTATGTGATCGGGCACACAATGGGCAATTGCGATCCGCTCAACCCCATCGGCGATCTCTATCTGGTCTGGCGCCTGGAGCAGCTGATCGACGCCGGACTTGTCGAGGCGAACAGCGATCTGGAGGACGACATACGCAACTACTCGGTGCGGCTGAAGCGCTAGAAACCGGCAAAAATGCCGGTCAGAAGCACGATCTCCGCGACGATGATCGAAAGCAGGATGTTGCGTCCGGCGTAGAGATAGACACCAAAGCCTGCCGCTGCTGCACCAATGCGCAGCCACATCGGCGTTGCGGCCAGTTCGCCGCTGGGGAACACGATCAAATTGCCGATGACGGCTGCCACCAGCGCCGTCGCGACGCAGCGCACAAACACGATAGCGTCGGAATCTTCCCTGATGCGCCCGCCGAAATAGACGCCCATGTAGCGCCACATATCCGTCGCGAACCATCCCGCGAACAGAATGAAGAAATATTGCCACCAGACTGAATCGATGGAGGTAAATGTCATTTCGCTGACTGCCGTTTATGCCACAGGAAGGCGAGTGTTCCGCCGATCAGCCCGGCAATCAGAAGATCAAAGCCCGGCACAAACAGATGCACCAGCGGCCCAAGCACGATGCCAAGCAGCATCGCGACATGCGCTGCCTTCTCACGCGCCGAACCCCAGAGCGAGGTCAAAAAATAGATCGGCGTGAGCAGAAGAAGTGCGGCCATCATCGCCGGCGGAAACGAGTCGGCCAGCGCATAGACCACGCCGACAAGGATCATGTTGACCAGAACCAGCGTGCCGCCGAGGCCAGCATAGTAGGTCGTGCGGACCTCGCGCGGCAGATGGCGCAACTGGTCCATCGCCAGCACCCAGGATGTCACGGCGACGAAATGCGAGAGACCGTAAAGCACCCAGCGCGGCGTCTTTTCGTTGCGCATCTCGGGCACCAGCGCGACCACCATCGGCATCAGGCGGATGGACGACAGCGCAACGGCAAAGGCAGCGGCGAAAATGTTGGCCCCTGACATGATCGCGCCGACCAAAACGACCTTCGCCGGCAGCGCCCAGACGACGCCGACCATGAAAACGGTTTGCCAGATGGTGAGATCGGCTGCCTTGGCGAGCCCCGCAAAGCCAATGAAGGCAGAGCAGAGGATCAGCCCCGGAATCGAGAAGGCCGCACGCGCACCGCGCAG
>CAYZQP010000106.1:11359-11838 GCA_964480545.1 uncultured Mesorhizobium sp.
GGTACCAATACCCACGCGAACGCTCACCGGACTCACCCTCGCCAACACCCATGGCCTACGCGATAGCAGGATAAATCGCCGCGCCAAGCGGCAGTCCTCAGAAATGTTGCAAAAGCCTGTTCATCCCTTGGTCCAACTGCGCTAAGGGACGGCCAACTCCCCGCTGCTTTGGACCGCCCTGCCCGACATGATCCCGAACGATATCAAAATCACCGATGAGCTGATCAAATCCCACGGCCTGAAGCCTGATGAGTATCAGCGCATTCTCGGCCTGATTGGCCGGGAACCGACATTTACCGAGCTCGGCATTTTCTCGGCCATGTGGAACGAGCACTGCTCCTACAAGTCCTCGAAGAAGTGGCTACGCACGCTGCCCACCACCGGCAAGGTCGTCATCCAGGGTCCGGGTGAAAATGCGGGTGTTGTCGATATCGGTGACGGCGACTGCGTGGTGTTCAAGATGGAGAGCCACAACCACC
>CAYZQP010000107.1:0-11833 GCA_964480545.1 uncultured Mesorhizobium sp.
CTCGCCAAGCTCGCCAAGAACGTTGCGGCAGAAGCCTCGAACTTCCTGATGGGCCGCACCTTCCTCGACATCGACATGGCCCGCGCTGGCGACCTGCTCGGCATGGACCGCCGCCAGACAGAAATGTTCCGCGATCTCGCACGCGGCCATTTCGTGGCACTCGGGCCTGCAATGTCGCGCCGTCCGCTGCCGATCACCATCGGCGCGGTCGAAACCTCGGCGCGCTCGACCAGCCCGCGCCTGACACCACTGCCCGAGGCCCCTGCCCCCGAGGATGCGAAAGACCTGATCTTTACGCCCGGCCCCGAGGAGGCGAAGCCCATCGTGCGTCGTGCGCCCCCGCCGCCAATGCCGACGGCTGACATCCTGACCCAGCTATCCAAACCGAAACTCAGCCCCGAGCCTGCCCCGGCGCAACCAACCTTCGCCATCATTGACGAGGTCGAGCGCGAGGCGGGTCTGACCCAGGTGCTGCGCGAAATCATCGAAGACCCCGACGCGGGCTTCCGCTCCGATGCCGTGCTCTATCAGGATTTCCTCGTGCGCTGCCGCATCCGCCGCGTGCCGGGCGAGCCGCTGCAACTGCCGGCCTTCCGCCGCCGCCTCGCCGTCGCGCGCGCTGGCGTCGACACCAAGACCGCCGGTGGCGATGTTTGGCCAAAGGCACTGGAATTGTCCGAAACCCTCCCGGATGACCTTCAGGGCGTCTTCCTTCTCATTGCCCGCGCCGCCGTGCAGGGCGAACCCGCGCCGTCAAATCCGGAACTCGCCCGCGCTTACGGCACCCATTCCGAGCGCCGCGCCCAGCGCCTGCTGGCCTTCTTCGAAGAGCGCGGCCTGCTGGTTGTGCGCACCGACTTCCATGGCAAGCGCATCCTCGCCTTCCCCGACCTCGACTGCGAAACCGCCCCCGGCGACCCGAACGCCCCGGCAGCAGTTGAGGTTGAGCCCAAAGACGCCGCAGAGTAAATTCCGCGACCAGAGCGGGTATATAGATGAGCGACACATCGCAGAGCGATTACTGGGCAGAACACGGCAACGACTACTGGCTTCTGCGCGAAGCTGCGGTCACTTTGGTCTGGAAGATCGAGATTCTTGAGCGCCTGCGCGAGCAGCTCAAGAAGCTGAACTACCGCATCGTCTCAATTCCCATCGCATCAAAAGAGCAGTTCATTCACGACATGGAAGGCGCGCTCGCGCGCCCATGGAATGGCGGGATCGACGCTCTGAATGACTGGCTGCGGGAAGACGACATCTACGGCCCCAACCAGCGTCTGGTCTTTTGCTTCGAGAATTTTCATCGCCTGGTCGAAGCCGATCGGGAGTTCGCGATTGCCGTTCTCGACGTCATAGAGCGGGCCTCCCGCAATGCACTGCTCGACGGCTGGCGTATGATTGCTTTGGTCCAGACTCGTGACAATCGCTTCGAAACGCCCGTTCTGGGTGGACAAAGTGCCGGTTGGAACAAATACGAGTGGATGAACAAGGATCGCGGGCTTTGATCGCAGGTCGAATGTCGACCCTGGAGGATGGGAATGACGAGTGAACCGATCTGGGCAGTCGGCCTGATGACTGGCACGGTGCTGGACGGCAATATCGACGTGGCGATGCTGAAGACCGACGGTGTCACCGTTTCAGAGTTCGGCCCTTACACGCTGGCGCCCTATGCGCCCGACATCACGCCGCTTGTCGCGCAGGCGCAGCGGGAGGCCATCGCCTGGGATTTCACCGGGCCGGAGCCTGCAATCTTTGCTGAAGCCGAGGCAGCCTTCACGCGCGCCCAGGCCGAGGCTGTGCGAGCTCTGGTAGAAGGCGCCGGCATGCAGATGACCGACATCGGCGTGGTCGGATTCCACGGCCACACGGTGCTTCATCGTGGCCGCACGCCACAGCGCCCCGGCGACACCCGCCAGCTTGGAGACGGTGAATTCATGGCGCAAATACTTGGCACCAGAGTGGTCTATGATTTCCGCACCGCAGATGTCCGTGCCGGCGGCCAGGGCGCGCCGCTGGCCGCCGCCTATCATGCCGCGCTGCTCGGCGCATCGGGCGCGAACGGCGATAGCGCGATCCTCAACCTCGGCGGCGTCGGCAACGTCACCTGGTGGGATGGCAAAGGCGATGTCATCGCCTTCGACACCGGCCCCGCCAATGCGCCGATCAATGATTTGGTCAAGGCGCGCGGTCTCGGCGAGTATGATCGCGACGGCGCGCTTGCGGTCTCTGGCAAGGTCGATGAGGCGCGGCTGGCGCGCCTGCTCGAACACGCCTACCTCTGCGCCCCCTACCCCAAATCCCTCGACCGCTTCAGCTTTACCTCGGCCATGGCAGACGGCCTGTCCGATGCCGATGGTGCCGCAACGCTGACGGCATTCACCGCCTCGGCGGTTGGCAAGGCTCTGGACATTCTGCCCCAACGTCCCTCGAAGCTCTTCGTCAGCGGCGGCGGTCGGCACAATCCGACGCTGATGCGGATGATCGGGCAACGCGCCGGCGTCACCGCGGTCTCTGCCGACACACTTGGCTGGCGCGGTGATGCAGTCGAGGCCGAGTGCTTCGCCTTCCTTGCGGTGCGCGCACTGCGCGGCATGCCGATCAGCTTCCCCTCGACCACCGGCGTGCCGAAGGCGATGACCGGTGGCCGTATTGCCGGCTAAAGCTACGCACTATCTGCGCAGTGCAATCAACTGCGATGGCTTTTCGCCTTCGATCAGGTCCAGCAGCCCGGCGTCTTCACGCGCCCTGAGATGCCGGTCGACCGCAGCACGGTTTTCGCACGTGTGGTACCTGCCGCCGCAGCGATCGCGCAGCGCGACCAGATCGCGCATCATCGGAGACATCGGCAGTCCGGCAGCCTTCAGGAAGCTGGCTCCGATAAAGCCGACATCCATACCCGTCTCCGGCATGGCCTCGCGCATTTTGAAATTGAACGGTGTCACCGTGTAATATGTCCGGTAGGCGAGCGAGTTGGGCTGTCCCATCGCATCGGCTCCTGCCAGTTCATCTACATAGGGTTTGGTGACGAACGACTGATGGTCGCCAAATTCGAGCACCACCGAACCACGCTTTGTCGGTTCGAGCTTGCGATGTTCAAGAAAAGCCTGGAAGTCCTGTCGCTGCACGGCAAGACGGCGAAGGTATTCCGCAACCTCGGGGTCCTTCGAAAACGGCTCGCCACTCACTGCCAGTTCCGGCAGAAGCTTCTCCTGGTAAGGCGAATGCGGGAACATCGTCTGGATTTCAAGGAACAGCGGACGGCCATCTTCGGCGCGGTGTCTGGCGATAAACGCCTCCGCAGCCTTGAAATAGAACTCATCACGCAGGTGATAGTACGGTGCCTGAATGTCATCCTTGTCGATGATGGTCTCGAAACCGATCGATTCCAGGAACGGCCCCTCGTTCACAAAGCTCCGCTGCATCGGCGTCAGCACCACGGTACGATAGCCGCATGCGGCCAGCACTTGCGGAAGCGAGCCGCCAACCTTGTCTTGCAGCATCAGCGTCAGATAGGGGCTGCGCCAGCCGAAGTCGGTAGCTGAAAGGCCGGTATGGACCGAGAGATTGGTAATCCAGGTGCCACCGCCAAATGTCTCCACCGACATCGGATGAACCTTCCCGGCATCTGGCGCATAGCGCTGCAGGAAGCCCTCGCCGCCGGCAATCTGCGGAAAGATCGACGGGTCGACGGCGCTCTCGCTCAGCACCATGAAGATATCCGGTCGAGCAGCCTCGAGCTCGCACTCTGCCTTGCTCGAGACGCCAACCAGAGGCGTCGAACCTGCAAGCCTCTGCTCCAGTTCATTCGGACGCAGCAGATTGCCCAGATCCATGAGTGACACGAAGGAGGCCGTCATATGCCGGCCCTGCATATAGTAGAAGAAGCGGTTCTTGACGGCCTCGTCCGGCACAGTGGCAAAGGCCAGGGCAGCACTGGCGGCCAGCGGAACCGTGCGCCAGAAGAAGCCGAGGCGCGAACGCCTGTCGCTGCGGAACAGCAGCACGCCTGCCGCAATTGCGATCAGCAGCGCAATCGCAACAGGGATCAGCAGATGCAGGAACGACTGGACCAGAAACCGGTAGATTTCCGGATCGCTGCCAAAGAACCAGGCATCATAATAATGAAGGGAAAAGCCCTTCATCTTGTACTTGATCGCTGAAACCAGCGTCAGCACGGCGATCGCCATCCAGCCGACATAGACCGAGAAGGCCGGGCGGGCGGTTATCAGAAACAACAGGGAAACGATAATGCCGGCAATGCCCATCGCCATAGGCACAGGCTCCCAGGCATTGTCTGCCTCATAGGCAAAATAGATACCGGCAGCAAACACCAGAAGCAGAAATGCCGGGTGACTGGCGATCCGCCAGGCCAAACCCACAAACGCACGCATCACACGTTCTCCCCAGAACCCGGGAAGATAGTGTCTGAAGCCTGGCCGGCTCACAACATCGTGTTGATCGTAACCTTAATCGTACACCATGGTGCGCCCTCGGGTGCTGGCATACCCGCAGCATCGCCACACACAGCAAAACACACACTGCAAAACAGTTTCGCGCGCAGCAACCTTCCTCTCGACAAACCCGGGTGATTCTGTTATCTGCCGCCACAATTCGCACTGGAACTCCAGCGCGAGACCAAGTTGCTATTGCGCTTGGCCATTGATTTCAAACGGAAAGAAGACAGGATAGCCAGTGCAGGTACTCGTTCGCGACAACAACGTTGATCAGGCGCTCCGCGCCCTCAAGAAGAAGATGCAGCGTGAAGGCATTTTCCGCGAAATGAAGATGCGTGGCCACTACGAGAAGCCATCCGAGAAGCGCGCCCGTGAAAAGGCTGAAGCTGTTCGCCGCGCCCGCAAGCTGGCCCGCAAGCGCGCCCAGCGCGAGGGTCTGCTGCCTGGCGCTCCTCCGCGCACCCCGGCTCCGGGCGCAGGTGCAGGCGCCGGCGCTCCTCGTCCGGCTCGCTGATCGCCAATTTTTCGTCTCTTTCCCGTGATAGCGGCCAAGGCGGAGCGCGTGAGCGCCCGCCTTGTTCGCATTGAGGGATGCGCTACAAGCTCCGCTGGGGATGTTAAGGACATAACTCGCATGACAGTCGCTCGTTTGCCGGCCCGCATGTTCACCGCACTGGTGCTGGGCCTTTCCACCATCGCGCTGACTGCCTGCGAAACCACTGGCTCGACCGGCGGCCCGATTGGTGAACTAAGTCGCGTCGACAGCGCCCAGGGTTCCAGTGAGAACATCGCCTCGCTGTCATCTGTCGTTGACCGCAACCCCAACGACCCCGAAGCCTACAATGTCCGTGGCACCGCCTATGGCCGCGCCCGGCGCAACCGCGAGGCACTGGCCGACTTCAACCGCGCCATTCAGCTGCGCCCGGATTTTTATCAGGCCTATTCAAACCGCGCGCTGATCCAGCGTTACATGGGCAACCAGTCCGCTGCCCTGTCTGACTACAATCAGTCGATCCGCATCAACCCGAATTACGATGCAGCCTACATTGGCCGTGGCAATCTGTACCGCCGCGCCGGGCGCACCCAGGAAGCGTTCAGCGACTTCCAGCAGGCGATCCAGCTCGACACCACCGACCCGCGCGCCTACCACAATCGCGGCCTGCTTTATCAGTCTCGCGGCCAGCACGCGGAGGCGATCGAGGACTTCTCGACCGCAATCTCGCTGTCGAGCGATTCTCCCGAGCCCTACAATGGTCGTGGTCTCTCCTACGTGGCACGCGGCCAACTCGACAACGCGTTTGCCGATTTCAACGTGGCCATCAAGATGGACCCCAAGATCGCGGAAAGCTGGGCCAACCAGGCGCTGGTCTATGAAAAGCAGGGCAATGCAGCAAAGGCGGCGCAGTCCTACAAGGAAGCTGCGCGTCTTGACCCGGCCTACAAGCCTGCGCGCGACGGTCTGGCGCGTGTCGGCGGAACAATGCCGCCGAGGGCCTGATCCGTAAGCCGGGCCAGCCTTTACCTTAAACAGAACAATCGCTTGCGTGCGTTGCGAGCGCATCGTTTGATATCCCCGGACGACCAAGGGGAGTGATCATGAAGCGTTCTGCCGTTCTTTTTGCAGCACTGGGTCTTGGGCTGGCAGCCCCCACGTCGGCAAGCGCCGCCGGGATCGAGATAGGCTGGCTGGATTGCACCGTTGGCAAGTCACCCCGCCTCGAATTCATCACCTCATCGCGCGTCGTGGTGTGCAAATACACGAAAAAGGGCCGCCGCGGCTCGCCCGAGACCTATGTCGGCATCATCGACAAGGTCGGTCTCAATCTCGGCAAGACCGGCAACAAAATCCTCGCCTGGAAAGTCATCCAGTACGAGAAGTCGCCCTATCACTATGGCTCACTGGTTGGCACATATCGCGGCGTCAGCGCCGAGGTAACCGCGGCAGCCGGCGTCGGCGTCAATGTGCTGGGCGGCGGGTCTGGTCACAACTACATTCTTCAGCCAGTCAGCATCCAGGCACAGACCGGCCTGAACGTTGCGGCCCATATCACCCGCTTCCGGCTGATCAACCGGTAAGCCGGCAAGGCTCACACTTGCCCCGGGAGGGCGCGTTGAACGCGCCTTCCGTTGCAGCGCAGATCACTCTTGCCGACGCAGGAATTCCGCGAAAAGCGGCACCGTGAAATCGAGATAGCCGTGCGCAGTGCTGTAGATCATGCCCTTGGCGATGATACCTGCCCGGGTTGGTCCCAGGGACGACAAGGTGCGGTCCATTGCGCGCGCGATGTCGGCCATCGCATATGGTCCATCGCCAAGTTTTGACATGACCTTTACAAACTGAATTTCGGCCCTGGTCAGCCGGTCGATTCGAACCCTGAAAAATCCCTGGTCGAGGGACAACAGGGTTTCCGCATAGGATCGTTCGACGTCATCTGACGTGATTGTTGGACCCGCCGCATTGTTCCAGGCAGCAGAGGCCCATTCCTGCAGAAAAAACGGATAGCCCCTCGTACGCTCAACGATCTTTTTCAACCCGGCCTTTTCTATGGAGGCGCCTTCTTCGCCAAGGGGCTTTTCGATTGCAACAGCCGCAGCCCCGGCATCAAGTGCTCCTATCTCAGGATACAGGAACAGTCGCTCGGCGTAGGACTTTGCATCACCCGCCAGTCCCGCGACCTGCGGCAGTCCGGCCCCCACCATCAGCACGGGAAGCCCCTCTTGCGACATCTTGTGGACCGACACGATGAGCGCCGATAGATCCGCTTCCGTCAGATACTGAACCTCATCAATCAGCAGTATCCAGCCTTTCTCAGCCAATTTCGCGGCACGGCCAATAATCTCGAACAGATCGGGGAGGTCATATTGAATGTCTCCGCTATCAGCCAAACCAGCTTCGGGTTCGACTTCAATCTCGACGCCGGCAAATTCAATTTTGAAAATCGACGCAAAATTGCGCAGGCCCTTGAGCCCGCGAACTGCGATATGCTTCGCCGCTTCCACATTCGAGAGCGAGCGTATGACCTTGCGCATTTCTGGAAAAAGCAATTGTGCAAGGCTTTTCCCTTCGGGCGCTTCGAGTTTTGAGACAAGCAGCCCTTCTTTTTGCGCGATCTTTCCGATCTCGTTGAGCAGCACGGTCTTGCCGGTTCCTCGCAGCCCGAGAAGCATCATCGAACGTGTGCTTCTTCCCATTATCGCGCGGCCACAGGAATTTCGCGCAGTTTCCAGAATTGAATCCCGCCCCGCGAGTTCAGGCGGACGGCTTCCTGCGCCAGGCGCAAACGGGTTGCGGTAGGGATCCATCGGCCGATATCTCCTCTAGGGATTCATATGTATCTATACCAAAAAACCCTAGACATTCCTAGAGATTGCCTTTTTGGGTTCCCACGCTAAAAAATCGAACTTCAGCACGAGAAAATAGGGATAGCTATTAATGTATACGAAAAAAGCATATACTTATTTAGTTCTCGCTAGAAACGCCCCGAGTTGAAAATAGCTCGTTGAAAAAACGCACCCGAAAAAATCCGAAGCGGGCGGTGAAAAGATATGTATGGATGCAGGCTCGGTTGAGCCGAAGTCGTGAGAGATTTCCATGTCGAAAATTGCACCCATCGCCGCCGCGCTTCTTCTGGCTTCCGGGGGAATTGCGCTTGCGCAGGAAGGCGGCCTCGAACTTGGCACCCTGGACTGCGCGATCGATGCCGGCACAGGCTTCATCTTCGGCTCGACCAAGGACATGCGCTGCACCTTCACGCCGCAGGACCAGTCGTTCCTGCCGGAGGCCTATTTCGGCAATGTCTCGAAATACGGCCTCGACATCGGCTCAACAAAAGAGACCCGGATGCAATGGCTGGTTCTGGCCCGCTCCAGCAATATCTACAAGCCTGGCGCCCTTGCAGGCGACTATGTCGGCGCAAGCGCTGAAATCACCGCCGGCGTCGGCGCAGGCGCAAATCTCCTGGTTGGCGGTTCAGGCTCCAGCTTCACACTCCAGCCGGTCAGCCTGCAAACACAGACTGGTCTGAACCTGGCGCTCGGCGTCAGCCAGTTCCAGCTCCGCAGCGCGGAGCAGTAGCGCCCGCGACCCTGGGAACTGGCCTGACACAGGCGCATTCACCCGCGAGCACTGGCCTCTTGACCTCAACCGGACTTGAGGTCCTACACAGGGCACCTTCCGGGGGAATGCCATGTCCGACGAGACGTCCAGTGCCCATAAAACCGACTGGTCAGCACTTTGGGCCAGCGGCGACCTCGGCCGTTTCATCTTTGTGGCGCTTGGCATCCTGCTGCACGCGACCAACGAGACGGTAGTTGCGACCATCATGCCGGCCCTGGTGCGCGAGCTTGATGGTGTCGAGACAATCGGCTGGTCTCTTGCCATTTACCAGATCGGTTCGATTGTCGCGGGCGCAGCCGCCGGGCGCCTCGTCTCCTACATGGCACTGCGCACCAATATGGCGCTTGCGGCGCTGATTTTCGCGACCGGCGCGGCGATCTGCGCATCCGCCCCGACCATGCCTATCTTCCTTGGCGGACGGCTGATCGAGGGCTTTGGCGGCGGCGCACTGGTGTCACTTGCCTATGTGTCGATCGAGCGGCTGTTCCCCCGGCGCATCTGGCCGCAGCTTTTTGGCATCATGGCTGTCATCTGGGGCGTCGCCGCCTTTGGCGGCCCGTTGATCGGCGCAATCGTGACAGAACAACTCGGCTGGCGCTGGGCCTTTGGCATCTTTGCCGCCGCAGGCGTGTCGATGGCCGTGCTCTGCTTCCTTGTGCTGACCTCGCCGCAGGCGACAACCCGCGTGCGCGCGACGGAGGCGCTGCCACCCTTCCCGGTCGGAGTTCTCCTTGTGCTGGGTCTCGCCGTGATTGCCATTGCCAGTGCCGGCGTCAGGGTATCGCCACTGCGCTCCGGCCTGCTCCTGGCGGTCGGCCTCGCGGGCCTCGCCCTGTTCTTCTGGCTCGACAACAGAAACCGTCGCGCGCAACTCTTCCCCGACGGGCTGTTTGACTGGCGCACCCCGATGGGTGCCGGCATGGTGATGATGGGAAGCCTTGCACTCGCAACCTGCTCGCTCGCCGTTTATGGTCCGTTGCTCCTCATCACGCTGCACGACATTCCGATCCTGACCACCGGCTGGATCATAGCCACCGAATCCATCGCCTGGTCGATCACCTCGATCCTTGTCGCTGGCGCTTCGGCCCGTCGTGAACCAGCGATCATCCTGTGTGGGGCAATCCTGATCGCCCTTGGCGTTGTTGGCTTCGCCGTCACCGTACCACTCGGCTCGGTGCCGCTGCTGTTTGCCTGCGCGGCGATGCAGGGCGGCGGCTTCGGCCTGGCTTGGCCGTTCGTCTCGCGTCTGGTTGTGGCCGCAGCACCGAAAGGCCAGAGCACAATCGCCTCATCAGCCGTGCCGACAATCCAGCGCATCGGCTACGCCACAGGCTCGGCGCTCACCGGTATCATCGCCAATTTCGCCGGCTTCAGCACCGGGTTGACGCGCGAGGCTGCGGCCAATGTCGCGGTCTGGGTGTTCCTTGCTTTCGCCCCCGCCGCGCTGGTCGGTGTCATCGCCGCAGCACGGCTGGTCGCTATGCCGCGAGCAGATGACCAATCGAGTTCGAATAATAGGTAAGCAGCAGTTTCTCCTGCGGGTTGGCCCGATAGCGGCCAAGCTCGCTTGCCTCGATCATCCGCCGAAGCGTGAGCATCTCGATCGCCATATCAATCGCAGCCTCACGCTCGTCTTCCGGGATATCGACATGGCCGCCATCAGCCTCGATCTCGCGCATCAAGGCGAGAATGGCAGCGTTCAGTTCCTCGTCACCTATCCATTCGTCACCGCGCTGCAGGAACACATGCGAGGCGACAGCAACCGGCAGCGCCGGCACGATCTTGCCAACCTCGGCCATCAGATCGGTGGCCAGCGCCTCGACAGCCGCAAAGCGCTCCTCCTTGCTCATGGTCTTGAAGGTCTCGCCACGCTTCTCTTCCCAGGCAGCGAGCGAGAACGGCTTGCCGAAGCTGACACTGGCTGTACCGAAGCGTCTGAGCTTGCCCCTGATGCGCAACTTCAGGAGATCAATCAGATAGGCGAGAAGCGCCAATGGTTTCACGCGAAAGTCGCGGCCCGTCGCCTCGCGTTCCGCCTTGGCCATATGGATGCGGTCTTCCAGCACGCGGTCATAATTCAGGCCGACCGGCACGAAGACGATGTCGCGCCGCCTGGCATCAAACTCGGACACCATGTAGCCGAGCAGCCCGAGTTTCGGCGGGTTCATCTTTCCGTCGCGGGTCAGTCCGCCCTCGGGGAAGAAGGCCTGCGTCACGCCTTCGCGCGTCGCCATCGCCACATAGCGCGACAGCACCTTGCGATAGAGTTCGTCGCCCGAATTGCGGCGGATGAAATAGGCGCCCATTGAGCGGATCACACTTTCCAGCAGCCAGACCCGTGCCCATTCGCCCACGGCATAAGAAAGCGAGGCGCGATTCGAGGCCATGTAGGTGACGAGAATGTAGTCCATGTTGGAGCGGTGGTTGATAACGAAGATCACCGTCGCTTCCGGGTCGACCTCGCGCAGTTCCGCGTCATGGGAATGGCCGAGACGAACATTGTAAAACAGCTCTGAAATCCACTTCGCCACGCGCGTGCCGACGCCGTAATAGGTGAAGAGCGACAGCGACGGCACGATCTCGCGGGCATAGCCCTCGGCCTGCTTTGCGACTGCCGAGAGCGGGGCACCCGTCTCGCGCGCCTCAGCCTCAATCGCCTCGCGCACCTTGGAATCGAACATCAGCCGCTCAACCTGCGCCTCTCGCTCCGTCAGCCGGAATGGCTGGATGCGTGTATCGAGCCGCTGGTTCACCTCACCGATGGCAAGGTTCAGCCAGCGCCGCATGAACCAGCGGAATGAGGGCCGCAGGATGCGGTCAATCAGGCCTGCCAGCGCCAGAATGGCGAGAAGGATGACAAGCCAGAAAGGGAGGGAGACGGGGTTTGTCATTAGGCGCTCAGATTAGCGCGGCGGAGTTTGCCTCGGAACGGACGAATTGAAAAGTTGGGGACATTCAAACAGCCATAACCAGTGCCATATACCTCCGGCCTGACAAAATTTGGTGAATGGCAAGCCAAGCCTGAAAACGGACTACCTCGGGGTGAAAAAAATCTACTTAGTACGTATGCGTATTGGCGTGATTACTTAGATGCAATGCTGTAGACTTCCAGTAAATGTGTGATGTAGACTTTCAGACAGTTGGGTTGCGAATCCGGTGGAGGATGCGATGCCGAAATGGTCAACTTTCTGCGTTGCCGGTCTTTTCCTCGCCGTTGTGGTGACGTTGCCCCCGCGATCTAATCCGGATTGAAGTTCGTTCTGGC
>CAYZQP010000108.1:0-11178 GCA_964480545.1 uncultured Mesorhizobium sp.
ACCGTCTATCGCGCGCCGAATCGCGGATCGGGCGCGATCAACCCGAACTGGCCGGCATTGCGCTTTGCCTCAAGTGCCTTGAGGAAGCCCCGGGGCGCCTCGACATCACGCGCACGGGCGGTGAGTTCGGCGAGCGGGACGCGTGCCTTTGCAGCGGCGATTTCCTCGCGCTTGTAGGCTTCGATCTTGCGCAGAATGTCGGCCATCAGTTGTTCGACGCCTTCACCAGTTTGTCCACGATGGCAATTGCCTTGCCGCTGTCGATGGAGTTTGCCGCAAGTGCGATGCCTTCGGCAAGGCCGGGCGTCTTGCCGGCGACAACCAGACCGGCGCCGGCGTTCATCAGCACAGTATCACGATATGCGCCGGTGGCACCGCCGAGCGTGGCGCGAAGCGCGGCAGCGTTGAAGGCCGGGTCACCACCTTTCAGGTCGGCATGGCTCCAGCGGTCCAGGCCCAACTGCTCCGGTGAAATGGTGAAGGTGCGAATTGTGCCGTCCTTCAGCTCGGCCACCAGTGTGTCGCCGGTCGTGGTGATTTCATCGAAGCCGTCGCCATGAACGACCCAGGCGTGTTGCGTGCCCAGCGCACGCAGCGTCTCGGCTACAGGCTGCACCCATTCGGGCGCGAAGACGCCAACCAGCTGCCGCGTGACGCCGGCCGGGTTGGAGAGCGGCCCGAGCAGGTTGAAGATTGTGCGCGTGCCAAGCTCGACGCGGACCGGGCCGACATGACGCATGGCCGGATGGTGCGATGGGGCAAACATGAAGCCGATGCCGGCCTCGCGGATGCAGCGGCCGATTGCGTCGGCGTCGATGTCGATCTTCACGCCAAGCGCGGTCAGAACATCAGCGGCACCGGTCTGCGAGGACAGATTGCGGTTGCCGTGCTTGGCCACCGGGACGCCAGTGCCCGCAATGACAAAGGCCGAGGCGGTGGAGATGTTCAGGCTGTGCTGGCCGTCGCCGCCGGTGCCGACAATATCAACAGCGCCAGCGGGAGCCTCAACGCGGATCATCTTCTGGCGCATCGTGGCAACGGCACCGGATATCTCGTCGATGGCCTCGCCGCGCACGCGCAACGCCATCAGGAACGCGCCGATCTGACCCGGTGTCGCGTCACCTGACATGATGATGCCGAACGCCTCACGCGCCTCCTCGAAGTCGAGTGGCGCGCCCGAGGCGACCTTGGCAATATGCGGCTTGAGGTTGCTCATGCTGATCAGAAATTGCTCAGTGCCTGTTCGGCGACCGCGGGGAAGACCTCGATATCATACTCGCCGCGCAAGCGGTTAGTCAGGCCTTCGAGCACGTCGCGGGCGACAGCAGCGTCGAACTGATTGCGCTGGTCCTCAGGTACATTGGCAGCATCGACGCCGGCCGGCTCGATGGTCTCGATGACCTTGAACAGGATGCGCGACTTACCGTCGGGCGCAAGGACGCTGGCAACGCCATTGTCACCGAGGCTGAAGGCGGCAGTGACGCCTGCCTCGCCAAAATCGGGATCGTCCGCCTCGCGCTTCAACCCACGTTTTGTCTGCTTCTCAAGGCTGAGCTCCGTGGCAATCGTGTCGAGCGTGGCGCCGTCGGTGACGCGCTTGTCGAGCTCGTTTGCCTTCTCTTCGAGACGCTTTGCCAGTTGTTCGGCCTTCCAGTCGGCTGTGGCCCTGTCCTTCACTTCCTCAAGGGTACGGTCGCGGGCAGGGGTGACCGAGTCAACCTCATAGAAAACGTAGCCGCCGCCTTGCGAATTTACGGGCGGGCTTTCGACCCTGCTCTGCGCCTTGAACGCGGCATCCAGCACCTGGGCGGACGATGGAATTCCCTCAACCTGGGTGCCATCGGGGCGCTTTCCGGTGCGGTCGACTGCGTCGATGGTGACCACCTTCAGCTTGAGCTTTTCCGCTGCCGCGCGCAGCGAGTCGCCACCGGCGCGGGCATCCTCATAGGTGTCATGGGTATCAAGCAACACGCGGTTTGCCTCGGCTACGGCGAGTTCCTTGCGAATCTCTTCCCTGACCTCTTCGAGAGGGCGCACAACTTCAGGGGTGATCGCCGTGACACGCACAAGCACCGGCCCGAAAGCGCCGTCGACGACATCGCTGACCTGATTCAGGGACAGTCCGAAGGCTGCTTCTGCTATCTTTGCGTCAGGGATCCTGTCGCGGGTCACGGTTCCGAGCTGGGTGTCGGCTTCGGTTTTGCCGGAATTCTGGACGACCTGCGCAAATGTCGCGCCATTGCGGATGGAATCAAGCGCTGCGTCCGCAGCTTCCCGGTTCGGAAACACAAGTTGTTCGATCGCGCGGGTCTCCGCCGTCGTGTAGCGCGCCTTGCGGGCCTCGTAGTCATCCTCGACCTGCTTGTCGGTGACCGCGCTCAGGTCGGCAATGTCCTCCGGGTCCATGCGGACATAATCGATCTTGCGGTACTCGGGTGCTGCATAGCGCGCCTTCAAGGTCTCGAACCATGCCGCAAGAACGTCAGCCGCAGGCTCCTCGACGGCCGGGACCAATGTCTGGGGAAGAACGATAAAGTCGACGGTGCGGTCTTCTCCACGATATAGGGCGGTGGCACGAAGGAAAGCATCCGGAGCCCTCAGTCCGCCGATCGCTGTCTGCACGATCTGCTGGCGAACGCCGACATTCAGCACGTCGTCGAAATATTCCTGCGGGCGCATCCCGACCTGGCGCAGAATTGCGTCGAAGGCGCGTTGGTCAAAGCGGCCATCAGCACCCTGAAAAGCGGTGTCCTGCGCCGTGAGCGAGGCAATACGGTCCTTGGAAATGCCAAGGCCCAGCTTGCGCGACTGCTCCTGGATGAGCGCCTCGTCCACCATGCTCTGGAGCACGCCCTGGTCGATGCCGAATGCCTTTGCCTCCTGCCGCGACAATTGCTGACCGGTGGCCCGGGCAATGTTGGTCAACTGCCGGTCATAGGCGAGCCGGTACTGAACCGGGCTTATCGTCGTGTTGCCGGCACGGACCACAGTGTTGCCGCTGTTGGGATTGTACTGATAGACGCCGACTGCCGCAAAGCTGACCACGAGGATCATAAGCAGAAACTTGGCGAGCCAGGTTCCGGACGCTTTTCTCAGTGATTCCATCATTGGCGATAATCCATTCAGCAAAAATCCGGCCGGCGAATACCCGCCAGCCGAAGGACCATGGCAAATAACGCCCTTGCTCCCTGCTGTCGATTGCTTTGTCGGCGCTTTTTTGACAGGAAGTCGCACGCTTTGTTGATTACGGGAGGCATAATGCCTATTCGACCGCTTGTGGCCGGCAACTGGAAAATGAACGGTGTAACTGCCTCGCTGGAGGAGTTGCGCAGGATTGCCGAAGGTTTCGACCAGGGGCTGGCTGCAGTGGCGGATGCCGTCATCTGTCCGCCTGCCACGCTGATCATGAAGGCCAACGAGACGCTTGCCGGCACGCCCGTTCTGGTTGGTGGACAGGACTGCAACGTTCAGGAGAGCGGTGCCCATACCGGTGACATCTCGGCCGAGATGCTCGCAGATGCCGGTGCAACCTATGTAATCGTCGGACATTCCGAGCGGCGCACCGACCATGGTGAGACCAGCGACATCGTGCGCTCCAAGGCTGAAGCAGGCTGGAGGGCCGGGCTGATCTCCATCATCTGCATCGGCGAGACGCTTCAGGACCGTGATGAAGGCCGCACACTTGGTGTGCTGACCGGCCAGACTGCCGAATCGCTGCCGGCAAAGGCCACCGCTGCCAATACAGTCGTCGCCTACGAGCCCGTCTGGGCAATCGGCACGGGTCGTACGCCGACGCCGGAGGATATTGCCGCTGCGCACGCTCATATCCGCCAGCAACTCGCAGGGGTGATCGGCGCGGAGGCTGATGGCATGCGCATCCTCTATGGCGGCTCGGTCAAGCCGTCGAATGCGGGCGAACTGCTTGGCATAGCCAATGTCAACGGTGCGCTGATTGGTGGCGCCAGTCTCAAGGCGGCAGACTTTCTTGCAATTGCCGCCGCCTACCGGGCTGACTGACCTTGTTCTGCCTGGATATGACCCCATATCCACAATCTGGCTGCCGCATTTAGGGGCAGACTTGGAAATGCCGGGGAAGCATTGTAAGGAGCCGCCTTTCCAGTTGGCTGCTTCGGTGGCCGCGCGCTGTTTGGATCGGAAGTTTTATGGATACCGTAATCATCGTCATCCACCTGATGATCGTGATCGCACTGGTCGGTGTAGTTCTGCTGCAGCGCTCTGAAGGCGGTGGCCTCGGCATGGGCGGCGGCGGTTCCGGATTCATGACCGCACGTGGTGCTGCCAACGCGCTGACCCGCACGACAGCAATTCTCGCGGCGCTGTTCTTTGCTTCCTCGCTCGGTCTGTCCATCTACGCGCGTTATTTTGATGACCGCCCGACCGATATCCTGAACCGGCTCCCGGGCCAGCAGACTGAACAGTCGGGCCGGGGTGTGCTTGACCAGCTTGGCGGGACAACGCCGGCGCCGGTTGCGCCTGCAACGCCTGCGGCTCCGGCTGACGCTACTCCGCCGGCCGATGGGGCTGTGGCTACGCCTGCTGCTCCGGCGGCACCCGCCGTGCCTGCAGAGCCCGCGCCAGTTGCGCCGGCAGAATCGGTACCAGCTGCTCCGCCAACTGCTCCGGTGGAGAATGCGCCGGCAGCGACACCGCCCGCGGCCGAGCCAGCGCCTGCTGCTCCTGCAACGCCTGCTGTACCCAACAATTAACACAGGTTAACAATTCTGTTGTCGGGAAACCACACCTGACACAGTCTGCGAACTGGCCGGGGTTCCAACGAGCCTTGGCAGCTTGAGCCTCTACGCGGCGCCAGGTATGTTTGATTTGCGCTTCGCCCGCTGCACGGGCAGATCTGGCGCGAACAAGATTGCAGTTCGGGGTCATAGATAGATGTTTGCACGCAGCCTGGCAGCATTGGGTTTGGGCGTAGCCCTCATTTTCACAGCACCGGTTTCCTCGTTCGCCCAGCAGGCCAGGAAGCCTCAGGCCGAGCAGATTCTGAAGAAGAACGCGAAGAAGGCGGCTACCGAAAAGAAGGCTGCCGCAAAGAAGACCGACAAGAAGGCCGGGCAGAAAACGGCTGGCAAGAAGGACAAGGCAGAGCCTGAAGAGGACAAGCCGAAGGGCCTGTTTGCCTCGCTTTTCGGTCCGCCGAAGACTGACGCTGCCAAGGGTGCAAAGCCGAAGAAGGTCGTGGTTGCCGCGAAGGCCGAGCCTGCAAAGCGCCCTGTTGCCAAGGCGCGTGCCGAGATAGCAGATAATGCCAGGTCAGAGTCAGGCAAATCGGGCGGGCTCTGGATTTTTGGACGCTCGACGACGCCGGAAGTGAAGCCGGAAGAGCCCAAGCGGGTGCAGCCCGGGCGCCTCGCTCCAGTGGCTCCGATACAGCCGGTAGCGGTTTCAGCTGCTGCAACCGAGATCGTGAAGACTGGTAACAACGGCGAGTTGCGCAGCGACAATCCGGTAGCTGGCGGCGGCATGATGGCGTCGGTTTTCGGCAATGATGACGTCTATCTGGCCGAGACGCGGGCATTGGACAATGCCTATCGCAATCGCGAGAATGCCAAGAAGAAGCCGTTCCAGGTTGCCGAAAAGTGGCAGCCGCAGATCGTTCAGTTCTCAGGCTATCCGCGCGGCACAATCGTCATCGATACAAGCAACCACTTCCTCTATCTGGTTGAAGGCATGGGCCAGGCCCGCCGCTATGGCATCGCTGTGGGCAAGGACGGCTTGCAGTACAAGGGCGAGGTCAAGGTTGGTGACAAGCAGGAGTGGCCGCGCTGGAGCCCCACCAAGGAGATGCAGGAGCGCGACCCCAAGGCCTATGGCCGCTTCAAGGATGGTATGCCCGGCGGTGGCATGAACCCGCTCGGCGCGCGCGCGATCTATCTCTATGAAGGCCGCAAGGATACCCATTTGCGTATTCACGGCACCATTGCACCGCAAACGATCGGCACCAACTCGTCGAACGGATGCTTCCGCATGGTGAACGAGCATGTCATCGATCTCTATCGTCGTGTGCCGGTTGGCGCCAACGTGGTGGTTCTCTGACAGCTGCAGATGACGCAGGAACAGGATGGCCTCGCAGCGATGCGAGGCCTTTTTGTCTGGAGAGGCGCGTTGGCCCTTTCTCCTTTGTGGCCGCATATCTAAACTCTGGCGAATGCTGGAGCTCCTGACCCCGACCGAAATGGCTGAAGCGGATCGCCGCGCGATTGCCGTCGGGCCGTTCGACGGTTTGGCGCTGATGCGCCGGGCGGGTGCTGCCGTTGCGGCAGAGGTGCTGAGGCGCTATCCTGCGGCCGAAACAATCCATGTGTTGTGCGGGCCAGGCAATAATGGCGGCGACGGCTATGTGATTGCGCGGCTGCTGCATGAGGCAGGGGCGAGTGTGCAGGTCCGGGCGGAAGGCGTGCCGCGCGCCGGCAGTGAGGCAGCGATTGTCGCAGCCGGGTGTCCGGTGGAAATGGCGCCGCTCGATGGCTTTGACCCGAAACCCGGCAGTGTTGTGATCGATGCGCTTTATGGCGCGGGGCTGTCAAAGCCGCTGGGTGGTGCTGCGCTCGCAGCGATTGCCCGGACACGCGATGCGGGCACAGGCGTCGTTGCGGTGGACCTGCCGAGCGGCGTGTCGGGCGAGACAGGGCAGGTGCTCGGCGGTGCTTTCCGCGCTGCTCTGACCGTGACATTCGCCCGCAAGAAGCCGGGGCATGTGCTGGAGCCAGGCAGGAGGCTGTGCGGCGAGATCGTGGTTGCCGATATCGGCATTCCGGATGCGGTGATTTCCAGCCTTGGCGTGCGCTGTTTCGAGAACCTGCCGGCACTCTGGCTTGGCGATTTTCCATGGCCCGCCGATGACACGCACAAATACCGGCGCGGGCATGTTGCCGTGTTCTCCGGCAGTGTTGCCTCGACGGGTGCAGCACGGCTTTCTGCGCTGGCTGCGGCGCGGGCCGGGGCAGGGGCGGTGACGATGCTGTCACCTGCCGCCGCACTCACCACGCATGCCGCGCACCTGACCTCGATCATCCTGCGCAAGGCGGATGGGCTGGCTGATCTCGAAGCGTTTCTGGCTGAGCGCAAGCCGCAGGCTTTTGTGCTGGGGCCGGGTTTTGGCGTGAAGCCGCACCTCGGCGACTACCTCTTCCCCCTTCTCGGACAGGCGAGCCCGCTGGTGCTCGATGCAGATGCGCTGACTATGGCTTCACAACAGGCGGACAGCTTCCTCGCTGCGGCCAGGCGGGAAGGCGCGCCGCCGATGGTGCTGACGCCACATGAGGGCGAGTTCGCGCGACTGTTTCCGTGCATCGCTGGCGACGCCGGGTCTTCGAAGCTGGACAAGGCGCGTCAGGCTGCCGCGCTGGCCAACGCGACGATCATTCACAAGGGGCCAGACACGGTAATTGCCTCGCCCGATGGCCGCGCCGCGATCAACTCCAACGGTACGCCGCTTTTGGCTTCTGCCGGCTCTGGCGATGTGCTGGCCGGCATCGTCGCTGGCTTGCTGGCGCAGGGCATGCCGACATTTGAGGCGGCCTGCGCGGCTGTGTGGATGCACGCTGAAGCCGCGCGCGCCTTCGGTCCAGGGCTGATTGCCGAGGACTTGCCCGGCCGGATACCCGGCGTGCTGCGGGCACTGGAGGGCATGCGTTGAGGATCTGGCTGGTCCTGCTGTGCCTGCTGGTCGGCGCATCTGTTTCCCGCGCAGCGGAGCCGGTGCTGCTGGTGGATGACCGCGCCACGCTGACCCGCTTGGAAGGCATGGGCTACGGCTTCGAGGCGGTGTTCGGCGGGGCGGACAAGACCGATCTCGCTGCGCTCTATGCGAACAGGCCGGCCTATCGTGCGCTGGTCGATCTGGTATCCGCTGACGTTGCTGCGTTGCGCGCCGAGATGCTGGCCGGTGGCCGCAAGCTTTATGAGGTCACCGACGGCAATGTCGGGCGCATCATGGGTATGCGCTGGCTGAAAACGGAGGCCGCCCGCTTCCGGCTGGTCGGCGTGGTGAACCGGCTCGACCGTCGCGATTTCACCGGCCTGCTCGGCGAAAAGAGCTGCGGTGAGGTGCGCTTCATCTATCGCCTCGCGTATGACTTCAAACGCGGCAAGCGGCGGCTGGCGTCGCGCATGCCGTTCAACCTGAACGCCGTTTATAGCGTGGCGCCTGATCCGGATGGCGAGTGCACCGGTGTGGCCGGGCGCTGGACGCCGCAACTGGACGAGGATGCTGATGCCGGGTGGCTGGCTGGCGGTGTACTGGACCGCGCCCAGTTGACCTTCAAACAACTCGAGCTGAATGCGCAGGTGGTTCGCTTCCCGTCCGGACAGGAGACAGAGTTTGGCGGGCAGGCGGCCTATCTCATGCGCATCTTCGGGCTGGAGGGCGACAAGCTGGTCGAGAAGCCGCTGGAGAACACGCCCGATGTTGCGCGGCTGAACGCTGATGAGGCGCTGAAGGCCGAACTGGCAAAATGGCTGGCCGAGAACCGGATACCGATCGACCAGGGTGTCTATGAAATCCCGGCGCGCTATCTGGCGACGAAGGTCATTTCCTGGTCGACCTTCGGCAGCATCCGGCTCGGAAATCACCCGTTCACCCAGGCGTTTCAACCGGAGGATTTCGCCGGCCTGGAGTATGCGGGGCTGGACCTCTTACGGGGCGGCAAGGCGCTCATCGAGCGGCTGGACAATGGCACCTGTCAGGGCTGCCATCAGGCAGGCTCGACAGCCGGGTTCCACTTCTTCGGACTGGATGACAGCACGACGTCGCCGCTAAACCGACTGCAGGTTGGCATCTCGCCGCATCTGAGGGCGGAGCTGCCGCGCCGCGCTGCCTGGGTGAAGGCCGTGATGCGCGACGCTACGCCGAACCGGTTCCGGCCGCTTTCCTTCGCGCCGTCAGCAGACTGGTCTGCGAAGCCTGATTACGCGCCTGCCAAAGCTGGCCAGCCCTGCCTGCTGCCGGATGATGCGAAGGCCTATGGCACCGGATGGGCCTGCGAGGCCGGGCTGCAATGCGCGGTGCTGGCGACGGCGAAAGGCGCGCTGTCCGCCCAGGCCCAGTGCATGCTGTCGCCTGCCAGCAAGGCGATGTTTTCCGGCCATGCCTGCCTGAACGGGGAGATCGCCACCAACTCGGCGCGGCCGTTCAACGACCGATTCAAAATCACGGGGCAGTTCACCGCCAAGGCACCCGCGATCAACCGCGAGACCTGGACCTGCCGCCCGCCGAAACTCGGCGCGCCGGGCGGCATCGCCTATCGCGCCTGCACCGAGCGGGATCGCACCTTCGCCGATTTCAAACCGGGTGCACCCGTGCCGCGCGAGATTTGCGGGCTGGTCGGCGGCAAGCAGTTCGACATCTGCGTTGCCACGAACGATTTCGATTCCTGCCTCGGCGGCGCGGTCAGCCGCGGCAACCGGCCGACCTGTGATGCCGAAAATTTCTGCCGCGAGGACTATATGTGCCAGGCCTTTCCGCCGGACACGCCGGGGCTTGCCAAGGTAAAGGGCAAGGGCTTCTGCTCGCCGACCTACTTCATCTTCCAGATGCGCATCGACAACCACGCCACGCCTTGGGGCGGCTGATCAAACGCGCTCCATGAATGCCATCGCGCCCTGCGGCGCGCGCAGCTTGCCCTCGTGGATGATGTAAACAAACACGTCGCGGGGAGATTTCGGGGCAGGGGCGCCGGGCGCGGCGTAGGGCAGGTCGGCGGGCTGGCCGCCCTCGGCCCAGAGTTTTGCGCGCTTTGCCCAGCCGTCGAGATCGGCGGGCGGATAGGCGGTGGCGATGTCATCCGCGCCCTTCTGCAGCCGCGCATAGACGAAATCCGACGAGAGGTCGGCGAATTCCGGATAGTCGAAATGGTGCGCGTAGCAGATCGCGCAATTGTACTGCCGCGCCAGCGCGACAAATTCCGGCACAGCAAAACTCGGGTTACGCACCTCCAGGGCGTGGCGCAGTTTCAGGCCCTTCAACTCACCTGGGAGCAGCTTCAGGAAGCCCTCGAAGTCGGCTAGGTCGAGTTTCTTCGTGGGTGCGAATTGCCAGACGATTGGCCCGAGTTTCGGCCCGAGCTCCTCCAGCCCCTGCGCAAAAAACTTCGCCATGGATTCGCCCGCACCCGCCAGTTCCTTGCGGTTGGTGACGAAGCGATTGCCCTTGATCGAGAAGACAAAATCATCCGGCGTCTCCGCCGCCCATTTGGCGTAGGTCTCGGGCTTGAAGCCGGAATAATAGGTGCCGTTCACCTCGATGGTCGGCACCTGCCGCGAGGCATATTCGAGCTGCTTCTTCTTCGACAGTTTTTCCGGATAAAACGTGCCTTCCCAGGGCTCAAAGGTCCAGCCGCCCATTCCGGCGCGTACTTGGCCGGCGCGAATTCTATCGCTCATCTGAAATCACCTGTCATTGTGAGGTGAAGTTGCTGCCGGAGAGCGTGATTGTCCACCCGGATTCGGCGAGCGAGGATAATCTGCTGAAAGTGCCTCAGCCCTTGCGGGCTTGTTCCTGTTGCATGGCGCGGCGCAGGATCGTGTTCAGCCGCGTCTGGTAGCCCCGGCCACCGGCCTTCAGCCATGCCAGCACGTCGGAATCCACCCGGGCAGTGATCTGTTGCTTCATCGGCCGATAGAACTGACCTCGCACGGCGTTCGACCATCGCTCGTCAGTCATTTCCGGAATGTCTGACGTGTCGATTTCATCGTCCGGCTGCGCCGCCAGCGTTTCCAGCGCGCGACGGCGTTCGTCGGTCAGCTTGGGCAGGGTGTTCAGCGTGTGCTCAACCATTTTCATAGTGTTTCCTTTCGCGCGGCGTCGCGCGGCGCGCCGAAATGATGCGGATCGTCTCGTCGGCTTCATTGGCCGGCTCGAAAGTGTGGGCGACCACAACGATGATAACCCCGAAGATCTGGCCGGTCGTTTGCCAGCGATACTCGCCACCCTCGACACGATCCTGCTCTGTCAGGTGGAACGGATCATCGAAGACAAGAGCGGCCTCCTCGAACCGGATGCCGTGCTTGCGCAAGTTCGCTTCGGCCTTGGCTTCGTTCCAGATGAACCGCATCACCAAATGTAATTACAATGATGTAATTATACAAGATGGCCTGAACTGGGCTTCCTTCTCCCCCTAGTATGAGAAGGTGGCCGAGGTAAAG
>CAYZQP010000108.1:11188-11769 GCA_964480545.1 uncultured Mesorhizobium sp.
AGGTAGGATGAGGGGTGTCCCAGCCTAAACGGCACAATGTACAGGCCCATTGCGTTCGCATACGCTCCCGCCATGCCGCATCAGCCGGTTCCGCCGCCGAAACGCGCCTTTGCCCGCAAACTGCGGCGGGAGATGACGGATGTCGAGGACCGCCTGTGGGAGGAACTGCGCTCGCGCCGGCTCGACAGCGGCAAGTGGCGGCGGCAGCATAATCTCGGTCCCTATGTCGTGGATTTTGTGTGCTTTGACGCGAAGCTGGTGGTGGAACTCGACGGCAGCCAGCACGCGGATTCTGACTATGACCGAACGCGTGATGCCGACCTGAAGCGCATGGGCTTTCGCGTGCTGCGTTTCTGGAACGATGACGTGCTGAAAGACATGGACGGCGTCTGCGACACGATCATCGCCTATGTGCGGGATGTGACGCTTGAACCGTGGCGGGATTGAGCAGAATTGAGCCCCTGTCCTTCTCCCCTTGTGGGAGAAGGTGGATCGGCGCGCAGCGCCGAGACGGATGAGGGGTGTTGGACGGAACGCCCCCATGTCCGGCAACGTCTCATTCCTTCCAGCACCCCTCATCC
>CAYZQP010000109.1:0-2199 GCA_964480545.1 uncultured Mesorhizobium sp.
CCTCGATGGCGGGGAAATCGTCCGGCGTAAAAGGCTCGTTGCGCGCGAAATCGTAATAGAAGCCGTTCTCGATCACCGGACCGATGGTCACCTGCGTGCCCGGCCAAAGCTCCTGCACGGCCTCAGCCAGCACGTGCGCCGCGTCGTGGCGGATCAGCTCAAGCGCGCGCGGATCGGTGCGCGTGACGATCTCGATGCTGCCGGACCTGGCCAGCGGATCGGACAGGTCCTGCAGCTCGCCGTCGAGCGCAATGGCGACCGCCTTCTTGGCCAGTGATTTGGAAATGGAATCGGCGAGTTCAGCGCCCGTCATAGCGGCCGGGTAGTCGCGAACAGAGCCATCAGGAAATGTGAGGGAAATCTGGGACATATGCTTCTCCTATCCAGTCCCGCTTACGAGCGCGGGTGGTGATTTGGGATCGCCGGTTTAGCGCTGAAAACGGCAAGGGTAAAGTGGTGAGGCCGGGTGGATCAGCGGAGTGCGTGACTCGCTAGTATCCAGCTTCTTTCTGATGGCGAAAGGCGAGGACATAAACCGCATCGTCAACAGGTTCATACCGGTAAAGAGCGACGTACCCGGAACTGCCGAACGGGATAACCAGTTCTCGCAGTTCCGGCTCTTCGGGAAAAGGCCGACCCATTTCAGGCATAGTCTCAAGATGGGCAAAGTGCCGGGCTATGGTCTGTCCCGCGCGCAGGCTGGCCGCAGGTGATTTGGTGACAAGAAAGCGGCGGCAGCGCTCCAGCCCGCGCACCGCACCTTCGGTGATGATTACGTGTGGCACTCTGGCCCTTCGTCATCCGTTCCCCAACCATTCAACCAGGCGCTGGCTTCTTGGCCAGTGAGGTGACGTCCGGTTTCCTTGTAAGCCGCCCAGGAAGCGAGAGCTTCCTGCCTGAAGCTCTCCCGTGCCTCCTCGCGCTCGACATATTGCTGGATCGCATCAAGCATGATCCAGTGTGCTGACCGACGACGCTGAGTTGCGAGCTGCTGAACCCGCTCTTTCAGGGCGTCGTCGATCTTGAGGGAAGTCGCCACGGCAGCCTCGTATCAGTTGGTAATACCAAGTAATACCCTAGGGATTGCTGCGTGCTGTGTCCAGTCAGATGCTGGCGGGCGGCCACCGCTAAAGATCGTGCGGGTGTGGCGTGTTCAGCGCCAGAAGTCCTTCGCCCCTTCCGGCAGAGTCGACAGCACGCGCTCGAACTCTTTCACATCGACATAGCGACGAAGCGCAGCAGCGACGTCGGCAATTGCGGTCGGCGTTGAGGTGTTGTGGTCGCGGCGCACCTGCATAACCTCTGCCTGCAGCGCCTCTCGATCCGGGAATGGCGTCGGATCAGCGGGACGCCATTGTTCGACAAAGATGGCGCGCAGAATGGGTGGCAGTACGTCGGCAAAGGCCAGCGCCTGACCGACCTCCAGATGGCTGCGAAACACATGCAGCACGGCGCGTGTCATGTGATAGCCTTGGTTTGACGTCGTCAGCATCGAAATCGCCATAAGGTCGACCATGAAGGCATCGAACTGGCGCGTCGCATGCGTGATGTCCTGCGGGATTGTCATTCGTATTTCATCCCGGACGCCACTCTTTCCGACAGGCCCGCACAGAGCTAGAGTGCAGCATGACGACAAGTTCACGCAAGCTCATCCTCGCTCTGGCAGCCACGCTGCTTGTTGGTTTTGCGCTGGCCTGGACGCTCTATCCCGCCTGCTCCTGCGGCAAGGGCGAGGCGATCATGAGTAGCTCAGCGCCCAGAGCCTGGCCAGCGTTCAGCCGCTATCGCCTTTCACCCGCCAGTACCGCCATGGCATCCACCACCTGTACTGAGGCGCAAGCACCAATGGCACACGGTCTATGCCGTGCGTGCCCCAGGGTCCGCAGCGCATGAAGCGAAACAGCCCCATCCAGCCACCGGGCCACAGCCCATGACGCGCAATCGCCTCATAGGCGTATTCCGAGCAGGTCGGCATGTGCCGGCAGTGCTGGCCGATCAGGCTGGACAGCGTCACCTGATAGGCGCGCACCAGCGAGGTCCCGAGCACCCTGCCCGGCGTCTTGCGCCAGGGGTCGGTAAAGTTGCGGGATTGCGCACCACGCCTAGAGCCCGCGCCGCGATGTGCGTGCGTGCATCCATCCTGCTCGTGATCTGGTGCGCTCACGCGGGCAATCTTCCTCGGGACGCGGCTCAACCCAG
>CAYZQP010000109.1:2209-11706 GCA_964480545.1 uncultured Mesorhizobium sp.
TTGCGCCCGGGGACTGGTGATGATCTCCATCGCTTGCCGCGCAAAACGATCCGTCCGCTGCATAGTAGCGAGTGAAACCGTATCAATCAAAGCTTCGAGAAACTTGAACATGGCGAGAGACTCCTTGGGTCTCGTTTTCCCACCGCTGGCCAATTCGCTCAAACGAGTATAATTTCGCCCTCACATGACTTGAGGTTATGCTAAATGAAGCGCGGACGCCTGCCTTTGACCGCATTGCGCAGCTTTGAGGCTGCTGGCCGCCATTTGAGCTTCAGCCGCGCGGCCGACGAGCTTTTCGTCTCACAGGCAGCGATCAGCCGGCAGGTGCGCGAGCTGGAGCAACTGCTCGGCACATTGCTGTTTCAGCGGTATCACCGAAAGGTCGAGCTCACAGAGGGCGGTCGGGAGTTGCTGGCTGAACTGGTAGGCGCTTTCGACAGCATCACTGCTGCGCTTGACCGCATCGCCGTTGATGACCGACGCAACATCGTGCGGCTGAGCGTCGATCCGGCAATTGCCGCCTGCTGGCTGGTGCCCCGGCTGGAGCGTTTTAGACAGACCTTTCCGGATATTGACCTGATGCTGCTCGTTGAGCCCCGCATCATCGACTTTCGAACCGGCGAGGCAGATCTGGGCCTGCGTTTCAGCTACCAATCGACCAGTTGGCCAGGCACGGAGACGATACAACTGCTCGACGCGTGGGAGGCGCCGATGCTCTCGACCGAGTTGGCTGAAAAGCTCAATCTGTCGTCACCGGACGATCTCCTTTCGTTAAATCTCCTGCATGAGGAAACGCGGCTCTACTGGCGCGACTGGTTCAGACTGGCCGGTATCGAGGACGCACGCACGGTAAGCCTGAAGGGGCCGCTTCTGGTCGACCCGGCACTAACGCGCCAGGCCACCCTGCTCGGCCAGGGTATCATGCTGGGTGATCTGTTCTATCTGCAGCAGGACATCATTTCCGGCGCCTTGGTCATTCCGTTTCCGGTCTACTATCGGATTGGAGCGTACTTCCTGGCGACCCACAGATTTGAAAGGCTAAACCATGCGGCGAGACAGGTCGTCCAATGGATCGAAACACAGGCAGCCGAGACGAGCGATTTTGTCGACCGGATGCGTACCGTCAACACAGGTTGAACACATTGTCCCGGATCGTCGTTTGCATGTTGACGGTGAGCGACTTACCTAGAGCTGATCTGCAACATGCTACGCGACCGGCTGCTTCGGGGCCGGAACCCGCGGTTTGAGACAAGTCATGAGCAAACACGTAGAACTCGGTATCGACACATTCGGCGACGTCACGGTCGGCGCGGATGGCGAAAAGCTGCATCCTGCCCAGGTAATCCGCAACATTCTGGATGAGGCCGTGCTGGCCGACCAGACCGGCGTCGACTTTATCGGCATTGGCGAGCACCACCGCGATGATTTCGCGATTTCGGCACCGGAAGTGATGCTGGCTGGCATTGCCACCCGCACAAACCGCATCAAGCTCGGGTCGGCTGTGACCGTGCTTTCATCCGATGATCCAATCCGTGTCTATCAGCGCTTTTCGACTGTCGATGCGCTGTCTAACGGACGTGCCGAAGTCATTCTGGGGCGTGGCTCTTTCACCGAGTCCTTTCCGCTGTTCGGCTACAAGCTGAACGATTACGAGGTTCTGTTCGAACAGAAGCTCGACCTGTTCGCCGCCCTGGCACAGGGCGGACCGGTCAACTGGGAGGGCAATCTGCGCCCCGCCCTGCAGAATGTAACTGTGCATCCGCAGACCGAAAATGGCGGCAAGCTGGCGGCCTGGATCGGTGTCGGTGGAAGTCCCGAATCGGTAGTGCGCTCCGTCACTTACAAGATCCCGATGATGCTGGCGATTATTGGCGGCTCGCCAAGCCGCTTCCTGCCCTTCGTTGAGCTCTACAAGCGTGCACAGGCGCAACTCGGCACCGAAACCATGCCGTTTGGCGTCCACTCGCCCGGGCTTGTGGCCGACACCGACGAGGTGGCGCGTGAGGCGCTGTGGCCGGGCTACAAGGCGATGCATGACCGCATCGGGCGCGAACGCGGCTGGCCGCCGAGCACGAAGGAGAGCTTCATCCGCGAGATCGAACTGGGCTCAACCTATGCCGGCTCGCCAGAGACTGTCGCAAGAAAGATCGCCGCAACCGTGCGCACGCTCGGTGCCGACCGCTTCGACATGAAATACTCGGGCGGTACGACGCCGCACGCGACGATGATGAGGAGCATCGAGCTTTACGGCACCAAGGTGATTCCGATGGTGCGCGAAATCCTCAACGAGAAGGCAGCGGCCTAGGCCGCCTCTTCTGCTCGCTTGCGCTCGATCTGGCCGATGGCGTCGACCACCGCATCAAAGGTCAGCATCGTGGAATTGTGGCGCGCCTTGTAGTCGCGCACCGGCTCCAGATACTTCAAATCCTCGAAGCGGCCCGTCGGCGGCGGGCCGTTCTCCTTGAGCATCTTCAGCATCGCCTCACGCACCGCGCGCAACTCGTCGGCAGTAGCGCCAACGACATGCGCGGCCATCACCGAGGAGGATGCCTGTCCCAGCGCACAGGCCTTCACAACATGGGCAAAATCGGTAACGATGCCGTCCTGCATCTTCAGGTCGATCGTCACCGTAGAGCCGCAGAGTTTGGAGTGGGCGGTCGCCGAGGCGTCGGGCGCTTCGAGCCGGCCGATGCGGCTGATATTGCCGGCAAAACCAAGAAGTTTCGCGTTGTAGACATCGTCGATCATAATTTTCCGGCCCCTTCGGCGTGGACGAACAATCAGCCGCGTCTGACGACCTTTCATTCATCGGGCATCATCTTATATAATGAGGCACGCTCGGGAAGCACAAGACGCAGACAGGTCTTGGAATGTCCGACGGGAGACGCCTGCCATGGATGCCATCATCAAGAAGCCGACGCCGGATGCACCGGCCAGCGACCAGCCTACGCGCCCGACCCGCGAGGAGGCCGAGGCTGCGGTGACCACGCTGATCCGCTGGATCGGCGAGGACCCGGCGCGCGAAGGCCTGATTGATACGCCACGCCGTTTTGCCAAGGCCTATACCGAGATGTTCAACGGCTATGGTCAGGATCCGTCGGAAGCGCTCGGCCGAACCTTCGAGGAAGTCGCCGGCTACGACGACATGGTCGTCATGCGCGACATCGAGTTTCACTCGCATTGCGAGCACCACATGGTGCCGATCATCGGCAAGGCCCATATCGGCTATCTGCCCGACGGCAAGGTTGTCGGCCTGTCGAAACTGATCCGTGTGGTGGAAATCTTCGCGCACCGCCTGCAGACGCAGGAGGCCCTGACCGCGCAGATCGCACACGCAATCCAGGACGGACTGAACCCGCGCGGCGTTGCCGTGATGGTTGAGGCAAATCACCTCTGCATCGAGATGCGCGGCGTGCGCAAACAGGGCTCATCAACGTCGACCTCGACATTCACGGGCGCATTCCGTGACAATCCCGAGGAACAGGTGCGCTTTGTCTCGATGATCAAGGCCGGGAACGGCCACAGCGCATGACAGTCAGAGCTTTTGCAGCGCCTTCCAATAACAAGAAAATTCTTGAGGAAGGCACTGAATTCACACCGAAATTCGACCCCGCGACGGGTCTGCTCACGGCCGTCGTGACAGATGCAGCCAGCGGCGACCTGCTGATGGTCGCACATATGAATACCGAGGCGCTGGACCTGACACTCAACACCGGCATCGCCCATTACTGGTCACGTTCGCGTGCAGCGCTGTGGAAGAAGGGCGAGACCTCCGGCAACTTCCAGCGCGTGGTCGAACTTCGAACCGATTGCGACCAGGATGCACTCTGGCTGAAGGTCGAGGTCGCCGGCGACGGCAATACCTGCCACACTGATCGCCATTCCTGTTTCTATCGGGTGATCCGCAATCAGGACGGCGACGTCGTTTTGGCCAAGGACGAACACCTGCACGCCTCGCCCTGAGGCGCGCCGTCGCACGCTAACCACCTCGCCGTCTTTAAGTTGCCGCCTTGTACCGGCTATGGTTCATTCATCTTTGGAATCTAGACTGCGCGTGGGACCGCGTGATTGGTGGGAGTAAGCGATGCTCGCCTGGGCATCTTTCTTGCGTTCGGAAACAAAGGACGGCGAGGTCGCGCCGGAGCCTGTGGCGCCCGAACCTGCGCGTAAAAAGCCTGCAGTAGCCCTGGCGCTCGGCGGCGGTGCTGCACGTGGCTGGGCACATATCGGCGTGCTGCGCGCGCTGGATGAGGCCGGTGTCGAGATTTCGATGATTGCCGGCACCTCGATCGGCGCGCTCGTCGGCGGCTGCTATCTTGCCGGCAAACTGGACGAACTTGAGGAATTCGCACGCAGTCTTACACGCCGCCGTATTCTCGGCTGGCTTGACCTGACCATCGGCGGCAGCGGCCTTTTTGGCGGCATGAAGCTTGATGCGCGCATGCAGGAACATATGCATGGCGTGCGCATCGAGGATTTGCCAAAGCCGCTGGTCTGTGTCGCCACCGAGGTGCGAACCGGACACGAGGTCTGGCTCACATCGGGGTCGCTGGTACGCGCCATGCGCGCCTCCTACGCCCTGCCCGGCGTGTTCGAACCGGTCATGTGCAACGGGCGCCTGCTGGTTGATGGCGCGCTGGTCAATCCGGTACCGGTGTCGGTCTGTCGCGCCTATGAGCAACCCCTCGTCCTGTCCATCGCCCTTCATTCTGACAATATCGGCCGCGCAGCCGTTCTGAAGCACAATGCCGGTCCGGCGACAGACGAAGTCCTGCCTCCGGAGACCAACCTCGAAGTTGTGAGATCGACAAAGGAATCGCGCCTCGGCGTCACCCGCGTCATGGTCGAGGCCTTCAACATCATCCAGGATCGGATCTCGCGCGCCCGCCTCGCCGGTGACCCGCCGGACCTCGCGCTGCAGCCCAAACTCATGGGCATCGGGCTTTCCGAGTTCCACCGCGCAGATGAAGCCATCCGCTTCGGCTACGAAACGACCAAAGCGCGCATCGACGAAATCGAGCGCCTCCAGGTGGCGATGGCCTGATCAGGCCAGCAGTCTGGCAACAATGCCGGGAATGTCCGCCGGCTTGTCCGCAATCGCCGTCGCGCCAGCCTCTTCCAGTTCCGCCCGGTCGCCAAACCCCCAGAGCACACCGATCACCGGGACGTTGTTCTTCAGCGCGCCGACAATATCGTGCTTGCGGTCGCCAACCATGACCGTGCGCGCCGGATCGAGACCCTCGGTCGCGAGGATATAGGAGATCAGTTCACCCTTGTCGCCGCGCGTTCCGTCTTCCTGCGATCCATGCACATGACCGAAAAACTGGTCGAGCCCGAAATGGCGGATGATGTCGACCGAATATCGTTCGAGCTTCGAGGTCGCCACAAACTGCCGTGCCCCTGCTGCCGAGACCGCAGTCAGTGTCTCTGGAATGTCATCGAACATGATGTTCTCGAACTTGCCAATGCGATCGTAGCGCTCGCGGTAAATGGTGCGGGCCTCGACGATACGCGAGCGATCATCAGTGTCGAGCAGCCTGGCGAACGTGACCTCTAGCGGCGGACCAATGAATTGCCGCAGGAAATCTGCCTCCGGAACAGGGTGCCCAAGCGTGTGAAGCACATGCTGTTGCGACCGGATGATCCCCTCGGCAGAGTTGGTGAGAGTACCATCAAGGTCCCAGAGAACGGTTTTGCCAGACACGGAAAGCTCCTGAAAAGTGACGTCACGGTGCCTATAGGCCCGGAATTCGGCCACCGCCAACGACAAGCCGCCAAATGATCGCCAAAACGTGATTTTCCAACCACCATTTAGCCTTTGTTACGACTTGTAATGATTGTGTTACCGCATAGATTCCCCAACAGGAGGAACCGGGATGCAGAACATGCTGATCGTATCGCGAAAAACGGGCGACAACACCTTGTGGACTCCCTGGGGCCCGCAGAAATCTGCGCCGCGCAATCCGAAACTCGCGTCGCTGCGAAAGACGCTGAGAAAGCTTGGCAAGGACAGAGACGCCGCGCGCAAGCAACCGCTCGACGAGGCATATGCCCACCTGCCCGAGTGCTCTTACGACCCGTAATAGGCCGAGACGGCATGGCGCGCCTCGGCAAAGAACAGCCAGCGCTCGCACAGAATGCCGGCAATGTGGCTCGTTGCGGCCAGAAACAGCAGCAGCGCCATGATCGGTGCCGACGCTGAACCCGCCAACCCTGCGCAGAGCAGCAGTAGTCCCGGCACAACACCGCCCAGAACGAGCGCCAGCCTGAAGATCTTGCCGGCATGTTTGCGCCCGATACGAAACACCATCTCCCTGGTCAGATAGTTGTCGGTCATATGTGGCGGCTCAAACAGCCTCACCTTTCCGATACCGCCCAGCCCGGTTGCAGTCTCGGGCGTTGACAGCGCGGGTCGCGCCAGCCTGGCGCGCCATTTCAGCTTGAGGAACCACGCAGCCGCATTCGCCACGAAAGCCGCCAGCGCCAGGCCGCCCGAATAGTTCCCCGCACCAAGGACATCGGCGAACGCCGCGAAGGTCAGCCCGCCCGACAGCGCAAACAGCAGGAAGCAGGCGGTCGTTAGCGGCGTGTGCCAGGCATCGACGGTGCGCAACTGGGCATAGATCATCGACGTACACCACACTGTGACCAGGCAGCCCAACGCCCCCAATGCCATCACCACAGGCGCATTGCGCCCCTCGATCACGCCCGCCCACGCCACCCAAAGGAGCGGCACAAACGTCACAATCGCGCTGACACCTTCACGCGACAGCCAGCTGGAGCGCCATTGGCTGAGCGCCCGCCAGGCCCGCTGCGGATTGCCGAGATGGAATGTCGAGGCCAGCAGCCCAGTTGCGATCAAACCCAGCGCCAGAACCCACCCGAGTTTCGTGGCAATCGCCGCAGGATCGAGCAGTCCAAGGCACAACACTGCCGCCAGCCCGTAGCCCAAGCCTGACAACACAGTGAAGACAATGATCGACGGCGCTGGATGCATTCAGAGCCGATCCAGCGCGCGGTCGAGCCAGGCAAAGAAGCCGGTAGCACCCTCGGTGCTCTCCGCCACAAGTGGCGCGGACTGCGCCAATGGCCTGCGCGGTCGCGGTGGCAGATACTTGTTGACCGGACGGGTCCCCTGCTCCGGCATCAGGTCAAAGCCGCCGCGCTCGGCCACCATCATGGATACCTCGGATGCCGGATCGGCAAGATCGCCAAAATGCCGGGCATTGGTCGGACAGGTGCGCACGCAGGCTGGCACGCGGTCCACCTCTTCCAGCCGCTCATTGTAGATGCGGTCAATGCAGAGTGTGCATTTCTTCATCACGCCAGCCGCGACATCCATCTCCCGCGCCCCATAGGGACAGGCCCAGGCGCACAGCCCGCAGCCGATGCACTTGTCCTCATCGACCAGCACGATCCCGTCTTCCGTGCGCTTGTAGGAAGCCCCGGTCGGGCAAACCGTGACACAAGGCGCGTCCTCGCAATGCAGGCAGGATTTCGGAAAATGCACCAGCCGCGCATCATTGGCCTCTGCCGCGATCTCACCCCCGTCCGGCACGATCTCGAAACTGTGGATGCGGTTGAGCCACGCACCCGAAACATCGACACCGTAGGGCTGCTGATCCGACAGGGCAGCACCATAGCCACCCGTGTTCCATTCCTTGCAACTGACAACGCAGGCGTGACAGCCGACACAGACATCCAGATCAATCACGAGCCCCAGGCGCTTCGGCGGTGCAGTCGATGGCAGGCAGGTCATCGCGCCCACTCCTGACCATAGCGCAACTGCTCAGGCACCTGCTGCGACGAACCCAAAGCCGAAAACTGCGGCAATGTCTCCTCGCCCGGCTCCGCCTTTTCGATACTGACCATCAGGTCGTACCAGGCCGCCTGCCCGGTCACCGGATCGGAGTTCGACCAGCGCATGCCATCGCCTTTCGGCGGCAGAAGTTCGTTGATCAAGTGATTGAGCAGAAAGCCTTTCTGGCTTTCAGGCGCGCCGGGATCAAGCGACCACGCGCCCTTGCGTTTGCCGATCGCATTCCAGGTCCACATCGTGTCCGGGTTGACCGCAGCCGATCGCGTAATCTGCACCTTGATGCGGCTGTGGCGCGATGACAGCCAGACCCAGTCGCCATCGGCCAGGCCATGCCGCTCACAAATCGCGCCCGGCACAAACAGCACGTTGCGCGTATGGATTTGCCGTAGCCAGGCGTTCATCGAGCCCCACGAATGGTACATAGCCATCGGCCGCTGCGTAATCGCATGATAGGGAAACGCCTGGGGATCAACGCCCTGCTCTTCCAGCGGCTGGGTCCACACCGGCAGCGGATGAAACCCCGCCAGAATGCGTGCCCGATGCGTCTCGGGCGCAACCGGTTCGCGCACGCCCTCCGCCGCCAGCCGGAATTTCTGCAGGTTCTCCTGGTAGAGCTGGAACGTCACCGGCTGCGGCGCATCGAAGAAGCCCATCCGTACAGCAAACTCCTGATAGGCCTGGTTCGCGTGCTTGAAGAACTGCGCCTCCAGCGGAATGTGGTGCACGAAGAACGCGCCGTTCTCGATGTAGCGCTTCAACTGGTCCGGGTTCACGCCGCCGCGCCCGACCCGCTCGCCCCTGGCTCCACGAAACCCCGACAGCGGTCCAATCCCCGGCCGCCGCTCATGGCGCACGATATAGTCGGCATAATCCTTGTAGATCGGCTGCCCGCGATTATCGGCAAAGCCCGGCAGCTTGAGCCGTCCACCAAGATCAATCAGCACCGACTGGAAGGCCCGCACGTTGCGATCCGGCTGAAGCACGGGCCAGCGGATCGCATCCTGCACCGCGTCGGGCTCGGAGATGGGCCGGTCAAGCAGCGAGATGCAATCGTGCCGCTCCAGATAGGTTGTATCCGGCAGTACCAGGTCGGCATAGGCGACCATCTCCGACGAATAGGCATCGGAGCAGATGATCTTCGGGATGCGATATTCGCCTGTCGCCTCGTCGCGGTCCTCCAGCATGCGAATGACCTCGGCCGTATTCATCGACGAGTTCCACGCCATGTTGGCCATGTAGAGGAACAGCACGTCGATCGGGTACGGGTCGCCGGCATGCGCATTGGAGATCACCATGTGCATCAGCCCATGCGCAGAGATCGGCGCATCCCACGAAAACGCCTTGTCGATGCGCTGGGGTTTGCCGTCGGCATCGACCAGCAAATCCTCGGGTCCGCGCGGGAATCCCAGATGCGGTCCCGACATCGGCTTGTTCGAGCCGAAATGTTCGGCCTTGCCGTGTGGCGTCGGATGCGCCTCCAGCGGCTTCGGATAAGGCGGCTCGAAACGAAACCCGCCAGGGCAATCAATCGCGCCGATCAGCACCTGCAAAATGTGCAGCGCGCGCGCCGTGTCGAAACCGTTCGAATGGGCCGAGATGCCGGAACTGCGCGCTCCGGCGAGCCATTTCGCCGCCAGGGGCGGGCGGCTGTGGGTGATCGACGGGCCTGACGGGACGA
>CAYZQP010000110.1:0-1089 GCA_964480545.1 uncultured Mesorhizobium sp.
CCAATCTCCCCCCGGGAGGGGGAGATGCCCGGCAGG
This sequence comes from uncultured Mesorhizobium sp., assembly GCA_964480545.1. GTDB lineage: Bacteria > Pseudomonadota > Alphaproteobacteria > Rhizobiales > Rhizobiaceae > Mesorhizobium_G. Next base: position 37 of record CAYZQP010000110.1, read on the forward strand.
GCAGAGGGGGGTTATTGAGACCAGAACCTGACGCAATCTCGTACTCCGTTCTACCGGCGCAGACGTGTCGCTTCCGGCTTGGCCCTCCTGCACACAACAAAACGGGCGCGGAGTGATCCGCGCCCGTTGCATCAATCAGTCGTTCAACTGGCCGGTCAGCCCTTTGGCTTGCCGCCCTTCGGGGCAGGTATTGGCTCCTCGATGGCTTCAGCCGCGTCAGCGTCCTCGCCCTCGGCCTCCTCGGCTGCTTCTGCCTCCGGACGGGCGGCGACCAGATCCTTCAGGGAACCGCCGGCACCGGCAATCCCGGCCTCCGAGAGCAGTGCGTCGATCAGCGGCTTGTTGCCGGTGAACTTGAGCAACTGGTCGGCGAGGTCGCCGGGGCCAGCGCGCCCGCCGCCTTCACCGCCGCCCGAACGCCCGCCGGAGAAGCCCGACGTGTCGAACACGCGGATCGAGTCGATGCGGCTCGCCGGCTCCATCAGCGCCTTCAGCGCCTCCGGCAGCATGGTGATGCGGGCCTGCGTCAGCTCCAGTTGGATCAGGCGATCCGAGAGCAGGTTGCGCGCGTCGTTGACGGCGCGGATGGTGGCGGCTTCCGCCTCGCCTTCCGCGATGACACCTTCGGCGCGCACCTTGGAGGCCTCGGCAGAGGCGCGGGCCTCGACCAGCACCGCCTCGGCGCGGTCTTCGGCGGCAGAGCGCTCGGCACTGGCGCTGACCTTGACCTGCACAGCCTCGGATTCCGCCGCTTCCTGTGCCTGCAGAACCGCGATCTGGCGATTACGGTCGGCGATTTCGCGGTCACGCGCGGTCTGCACCTTTTCTTCCGCCGCGACCTGCAAGGCTTCTGCCTCGCGGGCCTTGGCCTCGGCCTGGCTGGTCTCCTGGCTCTTCTTGGCGATGGCCACCGCCATGTTCTGGCGGCTCAGTTCAACCTCACGCTCGGAGTTGATGCGGGCCTCTTCCTTGGCGCGCTGCGCCTCGGCTGCCTGCTCGGCAATCTGCTCGTCATTCAGCGTCGTTCGTTCGCCTGCTTCATTCATCCGCACC
>CAYZQP010000110.1:1099-7890 GCA_964480545.1 uncultured Mesorhizobium sp.
GGCTGCCTGCTCGGCAATCTGGCGCTCGCGCTCGATGGCCGCAGCCTGCTCGGCAAGCTTCGCGGTTTCCTCGGCCTTCGCCATTTCGGAGCGGGTCGAGGCCTGCTTGGAGGCGACGTCGCGTTCCTGCTCCAGCCGCGCCTCTTCCTCCTGACGCTTCAGCGCGAACTTGTCGCGCGAGGCGTTCAGGTCCTGCTCGGCAATCGCAACTTCGGTCTTTCGCGTGACCTCGTTGCGCTCCTTGCGGCGCTGTTCGGTGATCGTGGTGAGGCGCGCCAGACCGACGGCGTCAAACGCGTTGGTCTCGTTGAAGAACTCGCGCGGCGTCTGGTCGAGCCCTGTCAGCGACACCGATTCCAGCTCGAGGCCGTTGGAGCGCAGGTCGGTCTCCACCGCGTCCTGCACCGCCTTGACGAAGTCGGAGCGGTTCTCGTGCAACTGGTCCAGCGTGTTCTTGGCAGCAACCGAGCGCAGCGCGTCGACCAGCTTTGCTTCGACCAGATCCTGGATCGCCTTGGGATCGTTGACGCGGTCGCCCAGCGTCTGCGCGGCGAGACCGATGCCGTCATCGGTGACGTCGACACGGACGTAGAACTCGGCGCGGATATCGACACGCATACGGTCTGAGGTGATGAAGGCGTCTTCGCGCCGGCGGTCAACCACCAGCTTGACGGTGTTGAGCTTCACCTTGGCCAGCGCGTGCACGATGGGCAGGATGATCGCGCCGCCGTCCTTGACCACCTTGCGGCCGCCGACACCGGTGCGGACAAAGGCTTCGTCGCGTTCAGCGCGCTGGTAGAGGCGGCCGAGCACGAAGCCGATGACCGCGATGACGAAGGCGACAAGCGCCGCCCAGATCAGGAATTGAACTATGTTGCCGTTCATTTGAGACTCCCAGTCTTGAAAGAGGATGTGGCGTTTCGTCAGCGTTTAATTCGCTCACCCCACCCGGTTCGCTTCGCGAACCACCCTCACCGTTAAGGGAAGAGAGGACGCCAGGGTCTCCGTGCTCCTCCCCCTCGACGGGGGAGGTGGCCCGAAGGGCCGGAGGGGGTGAGAATGCTCGCTGCTCTGCGCCGTGCAGTCAGGCGACGCGGGGGCCTCCCCGCCTTATGCACCCTCCTCGAAGCGCGTGACGTAATAGACGCGGGCCTGTCCCGGGGCGGCTTCCACCACCACAACCTCTGCGCCCTGTTCAATCACCACACCGAAATCTGCCGGGCGGGCACGGATGGTGTAGATTTCGCCGTGCTGGTCGCGCACCCGGACGTTGCCGGGTTTGCCGCCATCGAGCGGCCCGAGTGTCACCACCCCGCGTAGGCCGACCAGCTGGTCGGCGGTGACGGCGTAGCTCTCGTCCTGCGGCAGAACCTTCGCGATCCAGCCGCCCACCGCCTTGGTGCCGATGATCGAGATCGGCGCAGCCGCAATGGCGTAGCTCCAGACCGGCAGGATCGGCAGTGCCTGCCAGAGCGCGATGCCGGCCATGCCGAAAAACACCAGCAGCAGCATGCCGAGGATCGAGAACGGCACCTTGCCAAAATTCAGCCAGTCGAACACCTCGCCCAGATGCGTGCCTTCGAGGAAATCGAAGGCACCGTCACCGGAGCCGTGATGGCCACCGACGAAGAACAGGACGATCTGGAGGCCGCCCAGCAGAAGCCCTGCCAGCAGCGGGTAGAGATAAAGAGCCGGGGCGTTCAGAAAGTCTGCCATGGCGGTTACTTCTTCTCCTTGAGTTCCTTACGCAGTGCGGCCATGCGGTCGTCGATGCGGCGCTGGCGGCCGAACTCCTCGAGTGCGGCGAGGTCTTCCTCGCGGCCCTTGCCGGCGGGCAGATCGGTCAGCCGCTGCACGGAAGCCAGCGCTGCCGCGATGCGATCTTCAGGCGCCGGCTTGCGGATGCCCATGCTGCCGTTCGACGTGCCGGGCTGCTTCGCCTCGCGGGCCCGCTTGGCGATTTTCACGCGCTCCTCGGCATCGCGCCGGGCAGCGTTGGCGGCAGCGAGTGCGCCGCGCGCCTCATCGATGCGCACATCAACGTCGGCGATCAGCTTTTCGATGGAGGCAACCTGCGCGTCGATATCGTCCTGGCGGCCGATGCCGGCGCGGGCAAGATCTTCGCGGCCCTCCGAGAGCGCGAGGCGAATATTGTCGTCCAGACCCTCGCCCTCAGCAATCAGATCGTCCTTCTGCATGGTGTAGCGCTTGCGCTCGGCGATGAGCGACGCGAGGCCGGATTTCAGCTCGTCGGCGGCCTTGTCGATCTCGCGGATCGCCTGTTCGGCAACCGCTTCGGGGGCCTTCTTTTCCAGCCCGTCAATAACGGTGGTGACCAGGCCGGCGGCAAGGCGGGAAACACGTCCGGAAATGGATTCGGTCTGCATGGCTTCGATCTCCCTGTGTTGCATGTCCCGCGACAGCGGAACGGTGAGTGAAAAGAACCCGTCGTCGCGCACCAGATGCGACAGCGTCGCCTTCCCGTGATTGTCGACATAGCCAGTCGCCAGATAGGCGGCGAGCACGCGGCCGTTGACGGTGGAGACCGACACCTTGTCGACCCCCTTGAAGGACATCAGCTTGTCATCCAGCGGCAGCCGGTCTGCCGACCAGGTGCCGGAGGCGTATTCGCGGATGCCATTGGTGACGAGGCGCGCCGGCAGGCCGGTCTCCTTGCGGATCGTCTCGTAGGCCAGCTTTTGCAGCTCGAACGTGTTCGTGCGCTGCGTCGTCTCGGTGCGATCCAGGATGTCGTGCATCTGCGCATAGGCCGCGAAGGTGGCGGCGATATCCGCCTCATCCGTCATATCCAGGATCAACCTGTAATGTGCCGTCTTCATGAATTTCTCCTATGCAATCACTTAAATGGTGATTGAGGAGATTTCAAGTGTCAATCACCAAAACGGTGATTGAGTGATTGCGCTTGGTAAACGCTGCGTGATGGAGATGATCTGCAGTTGATGAAAACGCGCGCTCTCTCCGGCAGGATGCGCCGGATCCGGGACTGTGTTGTCACTGGCCTGCCGCAAAAAACTGGCGCAGAATGCCGTGTATGAGAACTGTCTTTATGCTCATTGCACTTGCCCTGCTTGCCGCGGTTCTTGGCAGCCTGCTGGCGACAACACTGTATTATGGATACGGGCTTCTCGCCCTGGATTGGTCAAACGTTCCCCTGGGAGATGCGGAGCGGGCCAGCTTGTTCCCGACTGCCATCGCTGTCAGCCTGCCCTTCACAGCACTGGGAGCGTTGTCCCTCGGAGCACCGGTCACTTACGCACTACGTGGGTGGATTTCGCGTCAGCCAATACCAGCCAGCATCGGCATAGCGGTGATCGGCGCAACGCTCGGGAGCCTGATCGCTTTTGCGGTAATTGGCGGTCTGGATACGCCGGGTGTCGAGATTGAGCCGATTGTTGCGACCGGGGCGCTCTATGGCGCGGCGACAGCCTTCAGCTTTGCCTGGGTCACGTACGGCTGGCAATCCCGCCGCTCAGGCGACAAAAACGTGACCTGAATCCACCAGATGCTTCCGCACCGCCGGTGCATTAGCCTCCTTCACCAGCAGATAGTCGGTATCAAACGTCGAGACCGCAAAAATGCCGATGCCGTTCGCTGACAGCGGCTGGATCACCGACAGCAAAATTCCCGTTTCATCAAAAGCAAATGGTCCGATGAACTTGAAGGCGGTCCAGCCGGTATCGCGCTTCACCTCGGCCGGAATACGCGCCTCGCGGCACACGACAGACAACTCGTCATCGGTACGGCTGATGCTGACGAATCCCTCGCCGTCAGCCCATGCCGGTATGCTGGCGTCCGGGGCCAGCCGCGCGATGCCGTAGGTGCCGTCCAGTTGCTTGAGTTTGATCGTCATCCCGGGCCTCCTGCTCGCGTATCAATAGCACGCAACGGCGCGACCGAAACGGCATGCGATAAAACAGGAAGCGACTCAGGTTGTCTCGGCCATGCCGGAAACCTCGCTGAAATCACCACGCGCCAGATCTGATGCCTTGATGAAGAAGTAATAGGCTCCGCCGTCGCCCCAGACCCAGTTCATCGCGTCATCAGTTGCAATCTGGAGCAGCAAAAGGTGCGTTTGCGGCCCTTCGGGCGGCTCGGTCTGGACGCCATCATACAGCCCGCCCATGCGATGTGGCCGGTTGCGGTGGATGCCCCGCCAGCGTGGCGCGAGCTGGTCGGCGAGGCCCTCGGGAATGCGGCCCCGCAACGCCGGCGACACGTAGAAGTCCGCAGTAATCCCGGTGATCGCCGCACTCGTCCCGGCCCCTGAGAAGTCGGCAAGGCTCTGGCGAATGGCGTAGGGAATCACGCCATAATCGCGGCTGGAATCAACGCGCCATCCGGACGCTGCGTCCTCTTCAAGCGCGGCTTTCAGTGTCTCCCAGTCCTCGATGGGGAATGGGTCGTCCAGCGGCTGCGTCAGGATCTCGTCGCGAATTTCCTGCACACGCGCTGCTGCGCTGGTCCACCAGTCCCGCCTGGCTTCGTTGTCCTGGCGCATGGCGGACATCAACGCCTCGCCATTCCCAGAGCGGGTGAAAAGCTCCCGCACTGCGCCCAGCTGCGCGAGACGCTGGCGCGCACGGCTGATCGAATCCGCGCGTTCGGGATATTGCGCGGGGTCCATGCTGATCAGCGGGCTCTCCCCCAGATCCTCATACTCGGCCTCTATCTTGCGGCGCGTGTCCTCAAACCATCCAGGCGCGAGAAACTCGTCCCGATCTGTGTTCGGCATGCTGAAGCCGTCAGCCAGCCGCCGCGCCACAGCGTCGACCACATAGAGCGCGCCGCGCCAGGTGTATGGCGCGTGCTGCGGCTGCAACCGCCTGGCTTCCTCTGTGTCGGCCACGCCGTAGAGCGTTGCCGAAAAATCTTCCCCCTCGGCAATCGTGCCCGAACTGCCCTCGGCCCGCACATTCGGGAAGGTCACAATATCAACGGGCCAGCGTCGCCAGACCGTTGGCGCTTCCTTCTGCGAGCGCACATAGCCATAGTCCGGGCCGCTCATCGACAGGTCATGCACCGGGCCGAGGCCGGGCGGCGGCTGGCGCTCCGGGCCGGGTTCGCGAACATGCAGCACCCGCACCAGGTCAGGGTTGCTTTCGATGTCCCATTCCATGCCGTACATGAAGAGCAGCAGCCAGCCGCTGCGCGGGCCGAACCCACCCCAAAGTTCTGGCGGCAGGTCGGCGCAGGCAATCTGCGCCACGAAATTCAGCGGCTTCGGGCCATCGTCGAGAGTGTCGGTGGTCGGCCACTCGACATCGGACGGCATCATCGGCAATCCGCCCAGCCAGGATCGCGGTGGCTCGTCGCGAACCGGCATCTGCCGCCGCAGCACAACGGTGATCTCTTCCTCCACGGCGAGGTCGTCAGGGATGAACTGCTCCGGTGCAGTCGCAGTGTGGGATGATGGCGGCGTGGGGGCCATGATTGGCTCACCCACCACAACCGGGGCCACGACTGGTGCAGAACTGACTGGATCACCTGTGTTAAATGCCTGTACCGGCGCAGCGGGAGGCACAGCCGGAGGTGGTCCGGACGTCTCTGCTGGACCTTGCTGCGGCTTTGGCCTGAGGCCGGGATGCTCCGGCCAGGAGTTCAGGTCCGGCGGGGTATCAGGTGCGTGCCGGGCAGCAGCACCGGTTCGGCGCAGAACCTGATCGCGCCGCTCATTGCCCAGCTGCGAAAGCGATATGCTCTGCCCCTTGCTGTCGCCCTTCTTGTCAGGCTTTGACCCGCGAAACCAAAAGAAAGCTGCCACAACAAATGCGGCGAGCGCTACCAGCGCAAGAACAGTCCAGTCCATCAATAAAGGGTCCCTTCATAGACAGGCTAACAGAGTCGTTATTGTCAATCCATGGGAAACATAACGTGCGTACATGTATACTGTGCATTGACACTCGCCGCATATTCCTTGGTGAGGGTGCCTTGCCTGGCGGACTGTCCGGTTACATAAGGGCGCCAACTGCAGTCGCGGAGTAACAGCACATGACCGGCAAGAGCATCATTGCTCCTTCCATCCTCTCGGCGGATTTCTCGAAGCTGGGGGACGAGATTGAAGCGGTGGCGCGGGCCGGTGCCGACTGGATCCACCTCGATGTGATGGATGGTCATTTTGTGCCCAACATCACCTTCGGCCCGCCGGTCATCAAGTCCGTGCGCGACCGCACCGACAAGATTCTTGACTGCCATCTGATGATCGCGCCTGCCGATCCCTATCTCGCGGCCTTTGCCGATGCCGGGTGCGACTACATAACCGTGCACGCCGAGGCCGGGCCGCATCTGGATCGCTCGCTGCAGGCGATCCGCAATCTCGGCAAGAAGGCCGGCGTCTCGCTGAACCCCGGCACGCCGGAAAGCGTCATCGAGTATGTGCTCGACCGTGTCGACCTGATCCTGTTGATGACCGTGAACCCCGGCTTTGGCGGGCAGGCCTTCATTCCGGCGGTGGTCGAGAAGGTCAAGCGCGTGAAGGCGCTGATCGGCGCACGCCCCATCCACATCGAGATCGATGGCGGCATCACGCCCGAAACCGCACCATTGGTCACTGCCGCCGGCGCGGATGTGCTGGTCGCGGGCTCCGCCGTGTTCAAGGGCGGCAACGAAGCGGCCTATGCGAAGAACATCGCCGCGATCCGTGCGGCCGCTGACAAGGTTGCGGGATAGGGTTTGCGTCACATTGCCCCCCTCTCCGTCCTGCCCTGCGGGCTCACCACCATACCGGGGCGAGCCACTTGTCTCGCCCGTCCTGCCGACCCCCCACTTCGTGA
>CAYZQP010000110.1:7900-11687 GCA_964480545.1 uncultured Mesorhizobium sp.
GCTCGCGCCTATCCTCTCCCTCCGGAACGGGGGGAGAGGTGGCGAGGGCGAAGCCCGAGACGGAGAGGGGGCTTTCTGATACCTCCAATCTGAGGAGTCTTACATGATCTTCCCCCGGGCCATTCTCTTCGATCTCGACGGCACGCTGATCGATTCTGCGCCGGACATCGCCGCCGCAGTGAACGAATTGCTCGCTGGTCGCGGGCTTCCGGAGCAAAGCCTCGACGCTGTCACAAAAATGATCGGCGACGGTATGCCGACACTGGTCGAGCGCGCCTTTCGCGCCGCTGGCCAGTCGCTGGAGGGCGCAGCGCTCAAGCAGGCGCAAACCGACATGATGCCGATCTACATGCGCCACACCACGCAACTGACGACCGTCTATCCGGGGGTGCGCGAGACGCTCGACGCCTTGAAGGCGCGTAGTCGCGTGAAGATGGCCGTAGTTACCAACAAGCCGCAGGCTGCGACGGTCGCGGTGCTGGATCACTTTGGCCTGACGTCCTATTTCGACGCGATTGTCGGCGGCGATGCAGTCGAAAACAGAAAGCCCGCGCCGGACGCACTGTTTCTTGCGCTGGATCAACTGGGCGTCCCGGCTGAGATTGCGGCGATGGTGGGCGACAGCGAGGCGGATATCGCCGCCGGCAATGCCGCCGGAGTGATGGCCGTGCTGGTGCTTGGCGGCTACCTGAAATCGCCGTCGAGAGAGCTTCATACCAGAGGGCTTTATCCCGATTTGGTGATCCGCAATATGGCGGAGTTGCCGGCCCGGCTCGCGGGCGTCGTTGCAGGAGATTGCTTTAGATGGCACCCCTGATGGCAGTCCGGCTTTTGGCACGTTGGATGGCGCGGCGGCTACACGCACACGCCGGTCGACCAGCTTGGTGCAGACCTCGTGCTGGACAGTGTGGCCGAACTGCCTGCTGCACTGGCCGCAGGCCAGATCAAGGGAACTGCTTGAGATAGGCGATCAGGTTGGCGATGTCCTCGGGCTTCTTCAGTCCGGCAAAGGCCATGCTGGAGCCCGGAACTGCAGCCCTCGGGCTGATAATGTAGTCCGTGAAAGCCGCCTCGTCCCACACCAGCCCGCCCGCACCGGCGTCTTTCATCGCTTTGGAGAACGCGTAGCCGGGCAGCGTTCCCGCCGTGCGGCCAAACAGACCTTTGAGGCTCGGCCCGACCTTGTTCACATCGGTCTCGGCGTTGTGACAGGCCATGCAGCGCTTGAAAACCGCGCTCCCGGCCTCAATGTCCTGCGCAAGTGCAGGCGCGCTTGCAACCAGCGCCGCCCCGAACATCAAAACACCGAACTTCATGCGACCTCCGTCACGCCGGCTGGCGCTGCGTGAGGCGCAACCTAGCTGCCAGAACCCGGCAACTCAACGGTCCCGATTGGCGAAAGAGCTCGATGACAGCCAATCTCCCCCCGCGAGGGGGAGATGTCCGGCAGGACAGAGGGGGGTGCGTTCATGCACCAGAATTCCGTCACGCCGGCTGGCGCTGCGTGAGGCGCAACCTGGCTGGCACAACCCGGCAACTCAACCACGACGACGGCTTTCCAGCTTGGCTCCGCTCCTCTCCCTCCGGAACGGGGGGTCCGAAGGACGGGCGAGACAAGTGGCTCGCCCCGGCAGGGTGGCACGCGAAGCGAGACGGTGAGGGGGCCTTCGAGCCATGCGATAGCCCTGCCCGGAGGGGGAGATGTCCGGGTGCGTTCATAAACGAGAATTCCGGTTCGGTGGCTGGCTTGCGTTGAGCGGCTCCGGATGTTTCAAACGTCAGCACCCTGGCACCTGCCAGCCTTCCTCAAACGAGCCGCAGCCTTGTCTGAAATCACTGTTCTGGCCGGTCTGTTCTGGGTTGCCTTCCTGTCGGCCACGCTGCTGCCCGGTGGCTCGGAGGCAGCGCTCGCTGCATTACTGGTGGCAAAGCAATCTTCGCCGGCGTTGCTCATCGCTGTCGCCAGCATCGGCAATGTGCTGGGCTCCTGCGTGAACTGGTTGCTTGGGCGCGGGCTGGACAGCCCGTTCATCCGGCGCTGGCTGAAAATCGATCCGGCGAGCACCGCCCGTGCCGCCAGCTGGTACCAGCTCTACGGGCGCTGGAGCCTGCTGCTCAGCTGGGTGCCGGTCATCGGCGATCCGCTCACGGTGGCGGCTGGTGCGCTGCGCGAGCCATTCTGGTCATTCGTGGCGCTGGTGGCCATTGCCAAGACAGCGCGTTATCTCGTCGTCGCCTGGGCAACGCTGCAACTCGCCTGACGATTTTCGCCAACCACCAACGTTGCAGAATGTGCGGCTGGATCAACGCTGCCAATCTCCCCCCCGGGAGGGGGAGATGCCCGACAGGGCAGAGGGGGGTTATTGAGATCAACCCCTGCCTACTACTCCGCCGCCTCAGCCACTTTCTGCGGGATGTAGTTGAGGATCGGTCCCAGCCAGCGCTCGGCTTCCTCAAGTGTCATACCCTTGCGCTGCGCGTAGTCGACGACCTGATCCTGCTCCACCTTGGCGACGCCGAAATAGTAGCTTTCCGGGTGCGAGAGATACAGGCCGGAGACCGATGAACCCGGCCACATCGCCATGCTTTCGGTCAGTTCCACACCGGTTGCATTGGTCGCGTCGAGCAGCTTGAACAGCGTCACCTTTTCGGTGTGATCGGGCTGCGCCGGATAGCCCGGCGCCGGGCGGATGCCGGCATAAGGTTCCATGATCAGCTCTTCATTGCTGAAGTTTTCGTCAGCCGCATAGCCCCACAGCTCCTTGCGCACGACCTCATGCATGCGCTCGGCAAAGGCTTCCGCGAAGCGGTCGGCCAGCGCCTTGACCAGGATCGAGTTGTAGTCGTCATTCGCGCGCTCGAAGCGTTCGGCAATCGCCACTTCCTCGATACCTGCCGTGACCACGAAGCCGCCGACATAATCGGGCTTGCCGATGCCTTCCGGCGCGACAAAATCCGACATCGCGACATTGGCCTTGCCGTCACGGCGCGGCAACTGCTGGCGCAGCGTGTGGAATGCGCCAAGCTTCTTGGTGCGGCTCTCGTCGGTGTAGAGCTGGATGTCGTCGCCCACCACATTGGCCGGCCAGAAGCCAACCACGGCGCGCGGCGCAAACCACTTCTCGTCGATGATCTTCTTCAGCATCGCCTGCGCGTCGGCAAACAGCGCGCGCGCTGCCTCGCCCTGTTTCTCGTCTTCGAGTATCTTCGGGTAGCGCCCCTTCATTTCCCAGGTCTGGAAGAACGGCGTCCAGTCGATGTAGCGCGCGAGCTCCTCAAGGTCCCAGGTCTCGAACGTCCGCGTGCCAAGGAAGCTCGGCTTGGGCGGTGTGTAGTTTGTCCAGTCAATCTTGTGCTGGTTGGCGCGCGCCTTTGCCAGCGGCAGGCGCTGCTTCTCGGCCTCGGCGCGGAAATGCGCGTCGGCAACCTTGGCGTATTCTGCCTGCAGCGTCTCGACATAGCCGGGCTTCATCTCGGGCGACAGCAGGCTGCCGACCACGCCGACTGCACGCGAGGCGTCGGTGACATAAACCGCCTGCCCGCGATCATAACGCGGGTGGATTTTCACGGCGGTATGCACACGGCTGGTGGTCGCGCCGCCGATCAGCAGCGGGATGTCGAACCCCTCGCGCTCCATCTCCGAGGCGACATGCACCATCTCGTCAAGCGACGGCGTTATCAGGCCGGACAGGCCGATAATGTCGACCTTCTCGGCCTTGGCGGTTTCGAGAATTTTCGTCGCCGGAACCATCACGCCGAGATCGATGATCTCGTAATTGTTGCAGGC
>CAYZQP010000111.1:0-10790 GCA_964480545.1 uncultured Mesorhizobium sp.
AACAACCCCTCGCCCGGCAACAAGGCGGGCGGGCTCACCACCATTCTGGAGAAGTCGCTGGGTGCGGCCGCCAAGGGCGGCTCGACCAACCTGATGGAGGTGTTCAACTACGCCGAGCCGGTGACCGCGCGCGGCCTCGTGTTCATGGATACGCCGGGTTACGACCCCGTCGCAGCAACCGGCCAGGTCGCGGGCGGTGCCAACATCCTGTGCTTTACTACGGGGCGGGGTTCAGCCTTCGGCTGCAAGCCGACGCCCTCGATCAAGCTTGCCTCCAACAGCTTCATCTACGAGCAGATGCTGGAGGATATGGACATCAACTGCGGCGATATTCTCGACGGGGTGTCCTTGGAGGCCAAGGGCCAGGAAATCTTCGACGAGATCATCCACGTGGCGTCAGGCGGAAAGACCAAGTCGGAACTGCTGGGCTACGGCGACAACGAGTTCGTGCCGTGGAGCGTCGGCGCAACGATGTAAACTCGCTACGGACTCTCAATCTCGCGCATGGCCCTCGTCTCGTCGAGGATCCACTCCCGGAACGCCCTGACCTTGGGCTGGTTGCGCCGGTTATCGGGATAGACCAGCCAGTAGCCAAAGTCCTTTGAGCCATCATAGCCCAAGATGTCGAACGGCATGACCAGCTGCCCCTCATCAATCAGGGTCTTGTACAGTTGGTAGATCAGCACGGCAGTGCCTTGGCCCGAGACTGCCGCCAGCGCCTGATAGGCTTGCGTTCCAAACAGCGGACCGAATGTCGGCCCACGTTTCACCAGCTCAGGCTGGAAAGTTTCCCCGGCACATTCAAACCAGTTCGGCCACCAGGCGTTGTCCGGACCCAGGAACGTCACCTTGTAGAGGTCCGACGGCACCCGCATTGGCCCAACACGCTCGACCAGCCGGGGGCTGATCATCGGGCCGTAATCCGCCTTGAACAGATAATGCGAGGTCAGCCCCGGCCAATTGCCACTACCGGCGCGAATGGCGACGTCCATATCCTCGCGCTGGAGGTCGATGTAGCGCTGGTTGCTGTCGAGCTTGATGATCAAATGAGGATGCGCCATCTGAAACGTACCCACCCTGATGCCCAGCCAATTGCTGATGAAGGTGTTTGTCGAGGTAAGCTTCAGAACACCACCTGAACTGTCGCGGGCATGCACCCAGGCATCGGCCAGCGTCGATAACGCGCCAGTGGCGCGCAAGGCCAGCCGCTCGCCGGTATCGGTCAGCACCACCTGTCGCGACTGCCGCAAAAACAGTGGCGCGCCGACGCGCTCTTCCAGCACCTTGATCTGATAGCTGACAGCAGCCTGGGTCATGCCGAGCTCTTCAGCGGCGCGGGTGAAGCTACTCAGTCTGGCCGCAGCTTCGAACACGCGGATGGCTGCAAGGGGCGGCAGGTCGTGCTGCATATCCATAAGTCTCCCTTATGGATGATACGCGACATTCAGTTGGAACGGAAGCCGGCACCTGCCTAGGCTTGCATAATGAATGCGATCTTCTCCCGCGTGCGACACTGGCTCCGCTGCCTTTCCAGAATGAATCGCAGACGCCGCAATCATCTCGATGAGCTGCGTATGTCTGTGCACGAGCGGCGCGACATCGGCCTTCTCGACGGCCACGATCATCGACGCACCGATTGATATGAAAACGCCGCTTGACGCGGCTACTGCCCAGGATAAATGTGCGTTCCAAAATCACTAGCGATTGAACATATATTCCAGGGAGTTCCTATGCCGGTTCGTTTCGCAGTTTTGGGTGCAGGGCGCATCGGCAAGGTGCACGCCAAGGCAGTGGGCTCCAACCCCGATGCCAGGCTGGTCGCCGTGGCCGACGCCTTTGACAAGGCGGCCAGGGAACTGGCCGGAGCCTGGGGCGCGGAAGTCCGCAGCATCGATCAGATCCTGAAATCCGACGACATCGACGCCGTTGTGATCTGCACGCCAACCGACACACATGCTGACTTGATCGAGAAATTTGCCAGGGCTGGCAAGGCGATCTTCTGCGAGAAGCCGGTCGACCTTGACGCCAAACGCGTGAAGAAGGTGCTTGCTGTCGTCGAGAAAACCGGCGCCACACTGATGGTCGGCTTCAATCGCCGCTTCGATCCGCACTTCGCCGCCGTACGCAAGGCAATTGATGATGGCGCGATTGGCAAGGTCGAGATGGTGTCGATCATCTCACGTGATCCGGGCGCGCCGCCGGTCGACTATATCAAGCGCTCCGGCGGCATTTTCCGCGACATGACGATCCACGATTTTGACATGGCGCGCTTCCTGCTCGGTGAGGAACCTGTGTTGGTCTCCGCGCATGCCGCCGTGCTGGTCGACAAGGCCATCGGCAAGGCCGGCGACTTCGACTCGGTCTCTGTGATCCTGGAGACCGCGTCCGGTCGGCAGTGCACCATCTCCAACTCGCGCCGTGCCACCTATGGCTACGACCAACGCATCGAGGTGCATGGCGAAAAGGGCATGGTCGCTGCCGAAAACCAGCGCCCGGTCTCCATCGAACTGGCTAATGCATCTGGTTACACTCGCCCGCCGCTGCACGACTTCTTCATGACCCGCTATCTCGACGCCTATGCCAATGAGATCGCGACCTTCATCGACGCAATGGCCAACAAGAAGAAGCCATCACCGAGCGGCGAGGATGGCCTGAAGGCGCTGCTCCTGGCTGACGCCGCGCTCAAGTCCGCGACCACCGGCAAAACGGTGAAGCTGTAGTCAGGCGCTGGCGCGGACGTCCACCCATCGGCTTTCTGCAAAACTCCGCGCCATTGCCTGAACGGTGCGCTCGATCTGCAGCCCGGTGTCGAAATCGATAAGCCGGGTCGAGCTATCGCCATTGATGCGGGCAATCAGCTCGCGGCACTCGATGATCTTCAGGTCATTGAAGCCGAGGCCATGGCCGGGTGCTGGCAGGAACGCGCCATAGGGTTCGTGCTGCGGGCCGATCAGCACGGTGCGATAGCCTTGCTCCGTCGGCAGGTCGGAGGTCACGTAGAGCTGGAACTCGTTGCCGCGCTCCTGATCAAACAGGATAGAGCCCCTCGAGCCGAATATCTGGATCGCAATACGGCCCTTGCGGCCCCAGGCCGAGCGGTTGACCAGCAGCGTTGCTGACATGCCGTTTTCCAGCCGCATGAGCATTGACGCAATATCATGCGTTTCGACCGCCCGGCGCGAGCCATCTGCCGTCACCCGGTCTGGATAGGGTTTCGCCATATCGCAGATGACCCGCTCGACCCGGCCGAACAGCACCGAGATGATCGACAGCGGATGCACGGCAAAATCATCCAGTGCGCCATAGCCGGAAGTCGAGGCGTGCTTCCAGCCAAAGGGCGTTTCCGGATCGGCCATGAAGTCCTCGTCCATCTCGATACGAAGATGGTTGAGTTCGCCGATGGCACCCTGGTCAAGGAGCTTGCCGATGTGCCGGATCGCCGGGCTCTGGATATAATTGTAACCGAGTGCTGCGACCTTGCCCGAAACGCGGGCGGCGTCCGCCATTGACTGCGCATCGGCAATGCTGGTCGCCATCGGCTTTTCGCACCAGACATGTTTACCGGCGCGCAGAGCCGCAAGCGTCATCTCGGCGTGAAACTGGTTTGGCGCTGTGATCGAGACAACGTGCACCGCCGGGTCCTCGATCACTTCGCGCCAGTTGCCGGTACCGCGAGAAAAGCCGAACTCACCGGCGCGCCGCGCTGCGAGCGTTGCATCGACTTCAGCGAGATGCACGAGATGGGGTTTGCCAGCTTCAGGGAACACCGCGCCGACTGCGCTCCACGCAATCGCGTGGCACTTGCCCATAAAACCGGAGCCGATCAGGCCAACGCCGAGGGAGGTCATGGCAGTTTCTCTGAGATAGGTCTGCGCACACGACGTGGGCCTTCCCCCACTCCGTCCCGGCCTTGCCGGTCCACCTCTCCCCCCTCCGGAGGGAGAGGAAGGGCGCCAGTTTTGAACAGTTCGCGCTTTCCTCTCCCCCAGCAATCGGGGGAGAGGTGGTTTGCGTAGCAAACCGGAGTGGGGGTCGACTTCCGAAAGCTCATCGGTGACTCAAACCATACCGCCGAGTTCGTCGGACACAAGCTGCAGTTCCTTGTCGCCCGCCATCAGGTCCTGCAGCTTGTCGATGCCGATCTCCGCCTTGGAATAGGTGCCCAGCGTCTTGCCGCGATTGAGCACCGTGAATGAGTTGCCGACCGCATAGGCGTGGCGGACATTGTGAGTGATGAAAATCACACCGAGGCCCTTGGCCCGCACCTGGTTCACATATTTCAAGACCATCGACGTCTGCGCGACACCCAGCGCCGAGGTCGGCTCATCGAGGATCAGCACCTTCGCGCCGAAATAGACCGCGCGGGCAATCGCCACGCATTGCCGCTCGCCACCTGACAGCGTGCCGACGGCTTGCCCGGCGTCGCGCACATCGATGCCGATCTTCTTCATTTCCTCGCGTGCGACACGCTCGGCAAATTCGATGTCGAGAAACTTGAACGGCCCGACGCGCTTCATCGGCTCTCGGCCCATGAAGAAGTTGCGTGCTATCGAGGTCAGCGGCACCATCGCCAGATCTTGATAGACCGTTGCGATACCAGCATCGAGCGCATCGCGCGGCGTCTGGAAGGCGACAGGCTTGCCGTCGACAAGGAAGGTGCCGCTGGTTGGCTTGTGCACGCCGGACAGCGTCTTGATCAGCGTCGATTTTCCGGCGCCGTTATCGCCGAGCAGGCACAGAACCTCGCCGCGCTTCACGGTCATGGAGACGCCATTCAACGCCACGACTGGGCCGAAATGCTTGACCAGATCGCGCACCTCGATGATCGGCGTATCGGATTTTGTTGCGTTGTCGCTCATGACAAACCTCCTCAGCGCTCGCCGGTTGCGCGACGGCGAATGTAGCTGTTGAACAGCACCGCCGTGAGCAACATCAGCCCGAGAAACACCTGGAACCAGTCGTTGGGCGCACCGGTGAAGAGGATGCCCATCTGCACCACGCCGAAGATCAGCGCGCCGAAGAAGGCACCAATCACCGAACCGTAGCCCCCGGTGAGCAGGCAGCCGCCAATGACCGCTGCGATGATCGCCTCGAACTCCTTGAGCAAGCCACGATCTGCCGCCGCCGAACCGAACTCCATCACCTGACAGGTCGCGTAAACCGTGGCGCAAAAGGCGGTGATCATGAACAGCGTGACCTTCACGCGGGTGACGGGAACGCCGACATTTCTCGCTGCGTTGGCGTCGCCGCCGGCGGCGAAGATCCAGTTGCCGAAGCGGGTCTTGGTCAACAGGATATGGCCGAGCAGCGCGATCACAAAGGCCCAGATGACAATGGCAGGAATGCCCTGCACGGCAGGCAGTCCATTCGGCAATTTTCCGATCACACCCATATCCGCCAGCCAGACGAACAGGCCGGGAAATGCCTTTCCGGCAAACAGCGAGGAGACGATGGATTGCTCGGAGAAATTCTTGACGCCGCTGACAATCGTGCGGTTCGCGAACAGGATCGACAGCGCAATGGTCATGCCGCGCAGAATATAAAGCGAGGCCAGCGTGACGATGAAGGACGGCAGTTTTGTCTTGGTGACGATGTAGCCATTGAGGAACCCGATCGCCATCGCCCCACAGAAGGCGAAGATCACCGATATGCCTATCGGGACACCGAAATAGACGGTGGGGATCGCAATCATCATGCCGGCAAAGCCGATCATCGAGCCAACCGACAGGTCGAACTCGCCGCCGACCATCAGCAAGGCAGCACCTGTCGCGATGATGGTGAGCTGCGCCGTCACCGTTACCCAGTTCATGATGCCGTCAGCGGCGAACATGCCGGTGCCACGCGCGGTGATCGAGAAGAACAGGAAAACGAGGATCGTGCCGGCGATTGCGCCGAGCTCGGGCCGCGACACCAGCTTGCGCCAGGGGGACTGTTTTTGCAGCCGCTCGTCGCGCGCCTCTGCAACTGCCTTTGCGCTGTCTTCCGACGCCATTGGTCACCTCAAGAGAAAAAACTGCGAACCAACACCCCACCCGGTTCGCTTCGCGAACCACCCTCCTCGTTGAGGGGAGGGAGGGCGCCAGGCTATCCGCCACCGGAACACGCTCCGGGCTCTCCGACTCCTCCCCCTCGACGGGGGAGGTGGCCCGAAGGGCCGGAGGGGGTGTTTAGGACTGGTTGAAACTTACCGGTATTCGCCGGCCAGCTTCTCAACCACTTCGATATTGCCCTTGGTGACAAAGCCCGGGCCGGTGTTCACGTTGTTGGCGGGCAGAACAGCGTAGCGCTTGAACTGGCTCAGGAACACCACCGGCAGGTAACCCTGCAGGTAGGGCTGCTGGTCAATCGCGGCCTCGACGATGCCGTCCTTGATGCCGGCCGAGATGTCGGCCGACAGGTCGAAGGTGATGAAGTTGTACTTCGCCGTCTCGCCGGTATCGCGCAGCAGTTTGATCGTGGGCTCGGCCGAGTTCGGTCCAAGCGTCAGGATGCCGTTGGTGTCGGGGTTGGCCGTCAGATAGGCCTTCACCTTGTTGTAGACCTGCGTCGGGTCCTGCGAGGAATCGACCATCTGGTCGCCCAGCGGCACACCCAATGCATCGGCATAACCCTGGCAGCGCTCCACCGAGGCAGCATTGGTGATGTAGTGGTTGACGCACACGAACTTGGTGACACCGGCAGCCTTGGCGCGTTCGCCTGCGCCCTTGCCTGCATCATATTCGGGCTGGCCGATATGCATCAGCGCGCCGAGCTGCTTTGACTGGTCGGCAGTGCCGGAGTTCACGGTAATGACTGGAATGCCCTTGGCAATCGCGTCCTTTACGGCGGTCTGCAAAACGTCGAAATCGGCGATGGTGGTGATGATGCCGTCCGGGTTGGTGGCGGCAGCCTGCTGGATAATGCGGGCCATGTCGGCGATGTCGCCGGTCGGCGGGTTGCGATACTCAACCGTCGTTTTGGTGTCGGCGGCGGCATTCTTCAGCGCATTCTTGATGACGTTCCACCAGCTGTCCGTATCCGGAGCATGGCTGACAAAGACGAACTTCTCCCCCTCGGCGCTGGCGGTGACACTGGTGCCGGCCAGTACGGGCGCGGCAATGACCACTGCTGCGAGCAGTTTTCCAAACAAGGCCTTCATGGTTCTCCTCCCTAAGGCGTTCAGTTTTGTAAGCAGGTGTGTTTCGGAATTGATCTACCAAAAATTGAATGTTTGGATTTTTTATTCCATTTTCATCATCTGTCAAGCCGCGTTGACGTGACGTGATCATAAAGATCATCTGTGCGAAAATTGCTGTGCGGAATTGATTTTGGCTGACAGTACGTCAAATGGTAGACGCATGGTGGACGAACGTGCAATCCGGGATAACAATGCGGCTGAGCAGTTGCCGCCGCAGGACTTCGAGACGTTGCGTGCTCAGGTGCTTGAGCGCCGCGACAGCCTGCCGAAGCGCATTGCGCAGATCGCAGCCTACGCGCTCGACAATCCCGACGAGATCGCCTTTGGAACGGCTGCCTCTGTCGCCGCTGCTGCTGGCGTTCAGCCCTCGACGCTGATCCGGTTGGCGCAACAGCTGGGATTTGATGGTTTCACAAGCATGCAGGCGGTGTTTCGCGAGCGGCTGCGGGCGCGCACTTCCAGCTACGATGACAGGCTGGCGACCCTGCGCGACAAGGCAAGGGGCGAAGGCGGCAACAGGGCGATATTTGACGGATTTCTTGCAGCATCAAGCACATCATTGACCAACGTTGCCCACTCGATCGACGATGCGAGACTGGAGCAGGCTGTCGCGATCCTGTCGAGGGCTCACACAATCTACATCGTCGCGCGCAGGCGCTCTTACCCTGTGGGCGCTTATCTCGCCTATGCACTGGCCAAACTGAAAATCCGCTGTCAGCTTGTGGAATCGGCTGCCGGGCTCAACGCCGAAATGATCAGCTTCGCGACATCCAATGATGCGGCCATCTCAATCTCCTTTTCCCCCTACACACCATCATCAATTGATGAGACGCGGCAACTGGCCGGTCAGGATGTGCCCGTGGTAGCCATCACCGATTCCTCGTTCTCGCCGCTCGCGCAATTCGCAAAGGTCTGGTTCGAAATTGCCGAAGCAGATTTCGCCGGCTTCCGTTCGATGTCGGCCAGCATGGCTCTGGCCATGACGCTGGTGGTTGCCGTTGCTGAAAGACGCACGGAAAACGACTAGATCGTATTTGCAAAAGCGGAATATTTATTCCATATTGATT
Organism: uncultured Mesorhizobium sp.; assembly: GCA_964480545.1. Lineage (GTDB taxonomy): Bacteria > Pseudomonadota > Alphaproteobacteria > Rhizobiales > Rhizobiaceae > Mesorhizobium_G. The sequence goes on from CAYZQP010000111.1 coordinate 8,245, forward strand.
TCCGACAGCATCTATGTTTCGTTCGTCGGCGTAAGAAAGATGTGCTTCTGCGGGAGGATTTGCCATGGCGATAACGCCAGGCGCTGAGCTGGATGTCATCACCATCGGGCGCTGCTCTGTGGACCTTTATGGCCAACAGACGGGTTCCCGGCTTGAGGACATCGCCTCGTTTGCCAAGTCTGTCGGCGGCTGTCCCGCCAATATCTCCATCGGGACCGCGAGGCTCGGTCTGAAATCGGCGCTGTTGTCGCGCGTTGGTGATGAGCAGATGGGCCGCTTCATTCGCGAACAGCTTGAGCGCGAAGGCGTCAACACCGCCGGGCTGAAGACCGACAAGGATCGCCTGACAGCGCTGGTTCTGCTGGCCGTCGAGGCAGAAGGCGTCTCGCCGATGATTTTCTACCGCTCCGACTGCGCCGACATGGCGCTGGACGAGAGCGATGTGGACGAAGCATTCATCGCGTCGTCGCGCTCCATCGTTGTGACCGGCACGCATTTCTCCCGCCCCAACAGCGAAGCAGCGCAGTTAAAGGCGATCCGCATCGCCAAAGCCAGTGGCCGCAAGGTGGCCTTCGATATCGACTACCGTCCGAACCTCTGGGGCCTTGCCGGCCATGCCGAGGGCTTTGAGCGTTACGTGAAATCAGACGTCGTCTCGGGCAAGCTGAAGGCAATCCTGCCGGACTGTGATCTCATCGTCGGCACCGAAGAAGAGATCATGATCGCCTCCGGCGTAGACGATGTGCTGGGCTCGCTCAAGGCGATCCGCGCGGTGTCACAGGCGACCATCGTGCTGAAGCGCGGGGCGATGGGCTGCATTGTTTATGATGGGCCGATTTCGGATGATCTCGAAGACGGCATTGTCGGCATGGGCTTTCCCATTGAAGTCTACAATGTGCTCGGCGCCGGCGACGGTTTCATGTCCGGCCTGCTGCGCGGCTGGCTTGGCGGCGAGGACTGGAAGACGGCTGCGACCTGGGCCAACGCGGGCGGCGCCTTTGCAGTTTCGCGCCTGCTCTGCTCGCCGGAATATCCGACCTGGGAGGAGTTGCAGTACTTCCTGAAGCACGGCAGCAAGTTCCGCGCGCTGCGCAAGGATGACGACATCAACCAGATCCATTGGGCGACGACCCGGCGTGGCGATGTTCCCCTGCTGATGGCGCTGGCTTGTGACCATCGCATGCAGCTCGAGGACGCGGCGGCGCAAGGTGGTGCTGACAGCGCGCAGATCGCCGATTTCAAGGTGCTGACGGTGAAGGCGGCTGCGAAGGTTGCGAAGGGCCGTCCGGGTTACGGGATGCTGCTGGACGAGAAGCATGGCCGCAAGGCAATGGAGGAATTCGCCCGCCACCCGTTTGACTGGCTCGGCCGCCCGGTCGAGATGCCGGGGTCGCGGCCGCTGCGTTTCGAGTTCGGGCAGGATATCGGCTCGCAGCTGGTCGAGTGGCCTGTGACTCACTGCATCAAATGCCTGTGCTTCTATCATCCTGACGATCCGGCGGAGCTGAAGGGCGAACAGCAGCAGAAGGTGTTGGCGCTCTTCCAGGCCTCGCGCAAGGTTGGCCGCGAGTTGCTGCTGGAGATTATCGCGGGCAAGAATGGCACGCTGGACGAAAGGACGATCGCTCGGGCCATGCAGGAATTCTACGATCTCGGTGTGAAGCCGGACTGGTGGAAGCTGGAGCCACAGGCTTCAGCTACGGCCTGGTCGAACATCGAGGCGACGATCCTCGCCAATGATCCACATTGCCGGGGCGTTGTTCTGCTCGGGCTGGAGGCCCCGCTACCGGAGTTGCAGAGCGCATTTTCGGCCACCGCCAATGCACCTATCGTCAAGGGTTTTGCCGTCGGTCGCTCGATCTTTGCCGACGCTGCGGCCGCGTGGTTTGCCGGCAAGATGAGCGACGATCAGGCGGTGGATGACATGGCTGGCAAGTTCGCGTCGCTTTGCGATGTCTGGCTGGCGACGCGTAAGAAAGCGGCGGCTTGATGGGTAAATCGACCCCCACTCCGGTTTGCTTCGCAAACCACCTCTCCCCCGGTTGCGGGGGGAGAGGAAGCGCGCGAACTCGCCAATTCTGGCTCCCTTCCTCTCCCACGTCGAACGGGGGAGAGGTGGCGGCGCGCAGCGGCGACGGAGTGGGGGTCGACCACCTGCCCGCTCAATGCGGAGGAACGATATGAAAACCATTCGCCTCACAATGGCGCAGGCGGTGACCCGCTACCTCGCCGCGCAGCTGACCGAGATCGACGGCAAGACATTGCCGCTGTTTGGCGGGGTCTGGGCGATCTTCGGTCACGGCAATGTCGCCGGGATCGGCGAGGCGCTTTACGCCGTGCGCGACAGGCTGCCGACCTTCCGCGCACATAACGAACAGGCCATGGCGCATTCGGCCATCGCTTACGGCAAAGCGCATTTCCGTCGCCGGGTGATGGCCTGCACCTCGTCCATCGGGCCGGGTGCAGTGAACATGGTGACAGCGGCCGCACTCGCGCATGTGAACCGGCTGCCGGTGCTGTTCCTGCCCGGCGACGTGTTCGCCAAC
>CAYZQP010000111.1:10800-11669 GCA_964480545.1 uncultured Mesorhizobium sp.
CGGTGCTGCAGCAGGCCGAGAATTTCGGCGACGGTACCGCGACGGTGAATGACTGTTTCCGCCCGGTGTCGCGCTATTTCGACCGCATCACGCGGCCTGAGCAGATCATCCCTGCACTGCCGCGCGCCATGCAGGTGCTGACCGATCCCGCCGATTGCGGGCCGGTGACGCTGTCGCTCTGCCAGGACGTGCAGGCGGAAGCCTATGACTATCCGGAAAGCTTCTTTGAGCCGCGCGTCTGGACGCCGCGCCGCATTCGTCCCGACCTTGCGGAACTGAAAGCTGCGGCTGAGGCGCTAAAGGCGGCAAAGAAGCCACTGATCGTTGCCGGCGGCGGGGTGCTCTATTCCGGCGCGTCGCAGGTGCTGGCGAAGTTTTCGGCGGCGACGGGGATACCTGTCTGCGAGACGCAGGGCGGCAAGTCTTCGCTGCCTGACGCCAACGAAATGAACATGGCTGCGGTCGGGGTCACCGGCACAGCGGCGGCTAACGTGTTGGCCGAAGAGGCTGATGTAATCCTGGCGGTCGGCACGCGCCTGCAGGACTTCACCACGGGCTCGTGGTCGCTGTTCAAGAACGAGGGCAAGACGATCATTGGCCTCAATGTGCAGGCTTTTGATGCGGGCAAGCATCGCGCGCTACCGGTTGTCGCTGACGCGCGCGAGGGGCTGAAGGAACTGCAGAAGGCCATTGGCGACTACAAGGCACCGGCGAAGTGGACGGCTGACGCGAAGAAGGGCAAGGCCGAGTGGTTGAAGGCGGCGGGCAAGGTCACCGCGTCAACCAACAGCGCGCTGCCCTCGGACGCACAGGTGATTGGCGCGGTGCAGCGCACGCTGGGGTCGGGCGTCATTGCTCTGCACGCGGCG
>CAYZQP010000112.1:0-11652 GCA_964480545.1 uncultured Mesorhizobium sp.
CGTGCTGACCGGCGATACGGTCAGCACGCGGAAGGCGTGGCGCACCATGGTGGTGCGCGCCACCTCGCCGAACGTGCCGATATGCGGCAGGCCCGAGGGACCGTAGCCGGTCTCGAACAGCACGCCAGCATCAGGAAAGCCGGTCTTCTCGTAACGCTTGACGATCTTTTTGGCTTCCTCGAACGGCCAGGCCTTGTTGTCCTGGGCGGCAGCGAGAAGCTCGGGGTTCAGATCGATCTGGTTGGAGAGTGTCATTTTCGGCTTCCGTTTGGGTCCGCGCCTGCGCGGAAGCGTTCTGTTAGGGGTGGGCGTTCGTATCGTCAACTTTTGAGTGATAATCAACTTGTCGCGTGTGCATTGCCGTGCCTACATCCGGCACAACTGAATGGAGACCCGCATGTCACTACCCACAGTCCACGAAGCCTTGATCTACCTCATGGTGGTGATGTCGGCGTCTGATCGAGACATGGCGCATCTTGAGCTCGGCAAGATCGGCGAGGTGGTGAAGACCTGGCCGGTGTTCGAGGATTTCGACCCCAACCGGCTGCTCGATGTGGCACAGGATTGTTCCGAGATTCTCGGTGGACCTGACGGGCTTGAGGACGTGTTGAACCGGGCTGACAAGGTCATCCCGCAGCGCCTGCTGGACACGGCTTATGCGGCGGTCATCGAGGTCGCTGTCGCTGATCGCGAGATGCGGATCGAGGAAGCGCGCATTCTGCAGCGCGTGCGCGAGCATCTGCAGATCGATGCACTCTCGGTCGCGGCCATCGAAATGTCAGCCAAGGCGCGGGTGCGCACGCTGACCTGACCCTGGTCTGGTCAGTAGAATCCGACCGGGAAATAGCGCAGGTAGAGTTCGGCCAGCCGTCCCTCGACGGCGATCTTCTGCAGCGCGTGGTCGAAGGCCTGCACGAGGATCTTGTCGGCAGGCTTTACCGCAACGGCGAGCCCCTGCCCGAGATAGTCCGGCGCCATGTAAGGGCCGCCGGCGAAAACGCAGCAGCCGCCGGGCGCAGTGGATGCCAGCCAGAACGAGAAGCGCATGCCGTCGCCGAACATGGCGTCTATCTTGCCGGCCTGAAGGTCTTCCTGCATCCACTCCTGTCTGGCGTAAGTCACCGGTCTCACCGTGCCAAAGTTGTCGCGCAGGAACCGCTCGTGGGTGGATCCGGCGATGACGCCGACGCGCTTGCCCTGGACGAAATCATAGATCGGCTCCCGGGCCTGGGCCGACCGCGGGGTGACAAAGCGGCCGGGCAGCATCAGATAAGAGCGCGAGAAAGCGTAGGTCGCGCGGCTCTGCGGTGTGATCGACACGCCAGCCAGAATGGCCTCGCCCTCACCGTCCTTCAGCGCCTTTTCCAGTTCGCCCCAGGGCAGTGCCTGGATCTGACAGCGGTCGGAGATTGCAAGCTCGGCACAGATTGCGCGCGCAAGGTCGACGTGGAACCCCGACAGCCGGCCATTTGCGTCGAGGAAATTGAAGGGCGGAAAGTCTGTGGTGGTCAGGAAGCGCAGGCGCGGCAGTTGTGTCAGATCAGGGCGCGGAAGTCGCTCCCTGGTGTCCCAGATCAACGGAATGTCGGCCGCCTGCGCGGGAACCGCGAGGCCCAGGGCGCATACCAGTGTCAGCAATCTGGCGATCAAACGGATCGGTTTCATGGCGCACACCTAAACGAAAAGGATGCTGACCGCAAAGCCAGGACGCACGGTCGGCGGCAATCAGATCGTCTGCCCCAGCCAATGATCCAGACGGGTATCGCGCAACTCGCGGATGGAGTTTGCGCCTTGTCTCTGCACTTCCGAGCGAAGGCCGGACACAATCCGCGCCGGCAGGCCCGGGCCACCATAGATCATGCCGGTATAGAGCTGGACGAGATCTGCGCCGGCGCGGATCTTCTCCAGTGCGGTCTCCGTCGAGTCAACGCCGCCGACGCCGATGATCGCAAAGTCCGGACCGAGCAGTTTGCGCATGCGGGCGAGCACGGCGGTCGAGCGCTGGAACAGCGGGCGGCCGGAAAGCCCGCCTGTCTCGGCGCTGTGCTTCGACTTTAATGCCGGGCGGCCAATCGTCGTGTTTGAAACGATGATGCCCTCGACCTTTTTCTCCAGCACCTCGGCCGCGATATCCTCAAGGTCAGCCTCGCCAAGGTCCGGTGCAATCTTCAGGAACACGGGCGGCCTTGCCGGCCCGCCGCCATGCAGGTCGCGCGCCACCATGACACGCACAAGCAACTCACCCAGTTGCTCGCGCGCCTGCATGTTGCGCAAGCCCGGCGTGTTGGGCGACGAGATATTCACGGTAAGGTATGACGCCAGCCGCGCAAAGCACCTTACACCTGCCTCGTAATCGGCGATCCTGTCTGTCGCGTCCTTGTTGGCACCGATATTGACGCCGACGATCCCGGGCTTGCCGGCGCGCGCCTTCAGACGTTGTTCGGCAGCATCGTGGCCTTCATTGTTGAAGCCGAGGCGGTTGATGACAGCAGCGTCCTCAGTGAGCCGGAAGATGCGCGGGCGGGGATTGCCGGCCTGCGCGAGTGGAGTGATCGTGCCAACTTCGGCAAAGCCGAAGCCGAGCCGCAGGAGCGGGTCGGGAACCTCGGCGTTCTTGTCGAACCCCGCCGCCATGCCGAGCGGGTTGGGGAAATCCAGTCCGGCCAGGCGCACATGCAGGCGCTCGTCGCGCACCGCGCCGGGAGACGGAGGCAGCCCGCAGCGCAACGCCGCGATGGAGATGCCGTGTGCGGTCTCGGGGTCGAAAGCAAAGAGCGCGCTGCGCCCGATGGCGTCAAGCAGCACCGGTCAGGGCTCCATTTCCGGGAAGATATGCGCCCCGGCCTCGAAGGGCAGCGGCTTCACCCACCTGACCGCTGCCAGATCGAGATCGGCATAGAGATGCGGGAACAGGGCATCACCACGCGACACTTCATATTTCAGGGCCGGACCAAGCTTGCCGGTGTCGACAGCCACCAGCAGCAGATCAGCCTGGCCGGAAAAATGCTTCGCCGCTGTCTCGACCGACTGTTCAGCAGTCGAGAAATGGATGTAGCCGTCGGCGAGGTCGATGCCGGCACCCTTGAAAACCCCGGCCTGCTCGGCCTCGCGCCAGAGAGCTGCCGGAACAATCTTGTAAATGGTCGCGTTCATGCCACGGCTCTTAGGGGCAAAGAACGACGCGGGAAAGGCCGGATCGCCCTTGCCCCACCCTATTTTGAGCATAAATAAACCGCAGGTAAGGGACCGGCGGAATGGAGGGCGCGATGCGTCTTGTGATTGCAGCGGCAGTTATCGGTGTGGGGATGGGCGGTGCTGCCGCGCAGGACCGTTTCACCATGGAGAAGACGCCGGAGGGTTATGTCCGGCTCGACAGCAAGACCGGCCAGATGTCGGTGTGCAAGGAATCCGGGGCGCAACTGGTCTGCCAGCTGGCTGCCGACGCCCGCACCGCCTACGAGGACGAGGTCGCCCGCTTGCAGGAACAGCTCAACACACTCGAAAAACGGGTTGCTGCGCTGGAAAGTGCGGGAGGCGGCCGGGGCCTGAACCTGCCCATGCCGTCCGAAAAGCAACTTGACCAGACGATGAGCTACATGCAGCGCTTCTTCCAGGGGTTCGCCGACATCGTGAAGGACCTTGATCGCGAGTTCCGCGGACCGGATACGCCAGAAGCGCCGATTCCGGATCGAACCTGACTTGCCAGGCTGACAAACTAGCGCTTTAACTTGTTTCCTATGGAACCGGCCGGAGAGTCGGGGAGGAACGCTTTGTCGGACTACAAGATCGTCATTGCTGACGACCATCCACTATTTCGTGGGGCGCTCAAACAGGCGCTGGCGGGCATTTCCGGCATCGGTGCCATCCTTGAGGCGGAAGACTTCGAGAGCGTCAAGACATTGGCGCAGACAACCGAAGATATCGATCTGCTGTTGCTTGACCTGTCGATGCCTGGCTCGTCCGGTCTGTCGGCGCTGATTTCGCTGCGCGGCATCCATCCCGAAACACCGATGGTGGTGGTTTCCGCTCAGGACGACGTGCAGACAATTCGACGTGCGCTGGAACTTGGCGCATCAGGATTCATCCCGAAATCCTCAAGCATGGAGGACATTCGCTCCGCTGTGACGAAGGTGCTGGATGGCGGCGTCGCAACCCCTGCAGGTATAGACCTCGGGATCGAGCAGGACCCGGAGGTATCAGGGATCATCCGCCGGCTGCAGTCGCTGACGCCACAGCAGACCCGCGTGCTTGGTATGGTGGCCGAGGGGCTTTTGAACAAGCAGGTCGCCTATGAACTCGGCGTCTCTGAAGCGACCATCAAAGCCCATGTTTCGGCGATACTCCAGAAGCTGGACGTCGACAGCCGTACGCAGGCTGTGATCATGCTGGGCAAGATCAGCAACGAAGCCACACAAGGCTGATTACTCTGCTGCCTCGGCACGCTGGCGCAGCCGCGTCATCATCGAGCGCAGCACCGCCGGTTTCACCGGCTTGTTGATGATCGACACATCCATGCGCTCCGCCTCGGCGCGCAACTCCGTTGTCCGGTCTGCGGTGACCAGGGACGCCGGGATGTCTGACCATTTCTCGCGGAGTGCGGCGATCGCCTCAAGACCGTTTTCACCATCAAGGTGATAGTCGGCCAGCACGATATCAGGCTGTTTTGCCACAAGGCCTGAAGCGCTGCCCGAGGCGGTGGTCACCGCACAACCCCATCCCTCAAGCAATGTGCGCATGCTGTCCAGAATGCGCGGCTCGTTATCGATGCACAGAACATGAAGGCCATCGAGTTTTCCGCCCTGCCCTGCCATGTGCGAAGGAATGTCAATGATCGCAGCTGTGGTCTGTGTTACCGGCAGCAGTACGGAGAAGCGGGTGCCGCCGCCTGCCCCGACGCGGGAATCGATGCGCAGTTCTGCCTGCAGGACGCGGGCCAGCCGGTCGACGATCGACAGGCCGAGGCCGAGGCCCTGCGCCTCTCGCTTGCCCTCCTCCAGGCGCAAAAATTCCTGGAACACTGTCGACAGCTTTTCGCTGTCAATGCCGATACCGGTGTCGGCGATGATGATCTCGGCCAACTCGCCGCGCCGGCGCACGCCGACCAGCACCTCGCCCTCGCGCGTATACTTGATGGCGTTGGAGACGAGGTTCTGAACCAGACGGCGCAGCAGGTTGCGGTCGGTTTTCACGCGCAGACTTGAGGGGATGATTGTCAGCTTCAGGCCCTTGGCCGTCGACAGCGGCTGGAAATCCGTGCCGATCTGTTTCAGCAGTCCTGCAAGCTCAAACACGGTCGGCGATGGCGTCATCGCGCCCGCATCGAGCCGCGAGATGTCGAGCACGGCACCAAGGATGGTCTCAACCGAATCCAGCGAGGACTCGATGTTGCCAGCGGCTTCCTGCACTGGTCCGGGGCCGGCCGTCTCGATCAGCGATGCGCTGTAGAGCCGTGCGGCATTGAGCGGCTGCAAGATGTCGTGACCGGCGGCGGCAAGGAAGCGTGTCTTGCCGAGATTGGCTTCGTCGGCCAGCATTTGCGCCTGCGCCAGCTCGGCGTTGACGCGCATCAGTTCGGAGGTGCGGTCGCGCACTCGCAGTTCCAGCGACTCGTTCGCCTGCTTGAGCGCCATGTCGGCCGCGACCTCGGCCGTGATATCGGCATAGGTCGCAACAACGCCGCCGTCTGGCATCGGGTTGGAGCGGATTTCCAGGATGCGGTGGCTCAGCTTGAGTTGCATCTGCCATGCAGGCTCGGCGCCGGAAATACGGGCGAGCGCGGTGCGCTGCTCGGCCAGCGTGATCTCGCCGCGCTCCACCAGCGCCTCCAGCAGCCGGTCGAGCGAGACGCCGACCTGCCCCAGCTCTTCGGGCAGCGAAAAAAGCGACCGGTACTGGCGGTTCCAGCAGGTCAGCCGGAGGTCAGCGTCGAACACGGTGATGCCCTGCTCCATCTGGTCGAGCGCGATCTGCAGCAAATCGCGGTTCTGCTGCAGCGCCTCGCTGGCATCGTCGAGCAGACGGTAGGCGTCGGTGGCCTCGCCGCCATTGCGTTTGATCAGCAGCGACAGGATCAGCCGGGCCGATGGCGAACCGACAGCGCTGGCCAGCAATTGCTCGGAAAAGCGGATGACCTCGTCACTGGCCGGCTTTGCGCCGACCAGCACCAGCCCGGTGTCCTGGGTGAATCTCTCGAATGAACGCTCGGTTCTCTCGACACCGAGATAGCGGCCAATCGTGTCGCGCAGTTGATCCACGGTCACCGCAGCGCGTGACCGGCGCAGGGCCGGGATCGGCGAGCTCTCGCGCCGCACGAAGATCGAGCTCTGGATGCGCTCGCGCGCGGTGGAGGCGCGTGACAGCGAGCCGAGCACATAGAGCAGCATGTTGACCGACAGGCTCCACATCACGCCATGATTCAGGGGCTCGGCAACGGTGCCGAACAGTGCCTGTGGGCGCAGGGCGGCAATGCCGAACGGGCCGTCAACGACAATCGACGCGGTGGGCTCGGCCAGCGTCGGCAACAGCAAGGTGTAGGCCCAGACGGCAATGCCGCCGGCCATGCCGAGAACTGCGCCGCGGCTGTTGGCACCACGCCAGATCAGCCCGCCGACCAGCGCCGGAGCAAATTGCGCGATTGCGGCAAAGGACATCAGGCCGATCGAGGCGAGGCGCGTACTCCCGGTGCTTTCGCGGTAATAGAGGAATGCGGCGAAGACGATGATGAAGATGGACAGCCGGCGCGTGTTCAGGATGAGCGCCGACCAGTCTTCGCCTTCTCTTGGCCGCCTGGTCGACTGACGACGGACAAAGACCGGAATGACGAGGTCGTTGGAGATCATGATCGACAGCGCCACGCATTCCACGATCACCATGGCGGTTGCCGCCGAGAGGCCGCCGATGAAAGCAATCATCGCCAGCGTGTTCTGGCCGTGCACCAGCGGCACTGCCAGCACATAGAGATCGGTTGAGGTGCCGGGGCCGACCAGCACGAGGCCGGCAAAGGCAATGGGCAGAACGAAGATGTTGATCGCGACGAGGTAGAGCGGGAAGAGCCAGGTTGCGGTGCGGATTTCCGCGTCGCTGCGGTTCTCCACCACGGTCACGTGAAACTGCCGGGGCAGCATGATGATGGCGGCGGCACTGAGTGCAGTGACCACAAGCCAGGTGCCTGGCGATGTCCGGTAGTCGAGCGCTGCGTTTACCTCCGGCGAGGTCGAAAAGCGTTCCGCCAGACCGGACGGAGAGCCGAACAGTGCGAAGGTGACGAACAGGCCAACTGCGAGAAAAGCGGCCAGCTTGATCATGCTCTCGACGGCAACGGCCAGCACCAGACCATCCTGATGCTCGGTTGCGTCGGCGTGACGTGTGCCGAAAAGCACTGCGAACACCGCAAGAAGCACGGCGACCATCAGCGAAATGTCAGAGATGAATGGGTCGAAGGAGAGCGGCGCGCCATTATAGTGCTCGACCATCAGGCTGACCGAGCCGGAAATCGCCTTCAGCTGCAGGGCGATGTAGGGCACCGTGCCGACGATGGCGATCAGGGTCGCAAGTGCTGCAACAGAGAAGCTCTTGCCATAGCGGGCGCCGAGGAAGTCGGCGATGGAGGTGATGCGCTCGGCCTTGGCCAGCCGCGCGATGCGGTTCAACAGCGGGTAGCCGAAGAGGAACACCAGGATCGGGCCGATATAGATGGCGAGGAACTCGATGCTGCGCTCGGTGGCCAGTCCGACCGAGCCAAAAAACGTCCAGGATGTGCAGTAGATCGCCAGGCTGAGCGCGTAGATGTAGGGCCGTGGCTGACCCGACCCGACACGCGCGGCGCGACGGTCGCCGATGGCCGCGATCGCGAACAGCAGCGTCACATAGATGATTGCTACAAGTACAACGAGCAGGCCAAGCACCTGCGCAACTCCTCTAATCGTTGTCCACGCAATCACAGGCACGTGGCGGTGTCTATATACGCGCCCGATAGCGCCATGTGTTGCGCTGCAAAAAAATGATTGGAAAAGGAAGGTTACGGCTTTCGCTTATTCACGATTTTGTTAATGTGCGCGCGATTTTGCCCCGGGGGTGGGCTGTTTTCGGAGCTGGGAATGTCGATCGTTCAGGAATTCAAAGAGTTTATTGCCAAGGGCAATGTGATGGATCTCGCCGTGGGCGTGATCATCGGCGCGGCCTTCCAGAAGATCGTCGACTCGATGGTCAACGACCTCATCATGCCAATCGTCGGCGCGATCTTCGGCGGCCTCGACTTCAACAACTACTTCTTGGCGCTGTCGTCGAACGTGACGGCTACGAGCCTTGAAGCTGCCAAGCAGCAGGGTGCTGTTTTCGCCTATGGCAGCTTCATCACCGTCCTGCTGAACTTCCTGATCCTGGCCTGGATCGTGTTCCTGCTGGTCAAGGGCGTCAACAAGATCCGCAAGAGCGTCGAGGGCGAAAAGGCAGCGGCGGCCGAAGAGGCTGCAGCAGCAGACGTTGTGCTGCTCACCGAGATCCGCGACCTGCTCGCGGCCAACGGCAAGGCTCCTGCCAAGAAGTAATCCAGTTTTCTGGACCAGAAACAAATCCCCGGTGGGCGACCGCCGGGGATTTTCTTTTGGCCTGTTGCGTGAGTAAACCGGGAAACCAGCAACTCACGGAACCCGCCGATGCAACTGATCGAAGCGCTGCGCCCAGAAGCGCGGCTTGCGCCCGAAAGCGGCATTGTCGCGGTCGCCGTGCATGGCTGGGGCAAGGAAGGCATCATCCCGCTCTGGGCCGGCGAAGGGGATGCGCCAACGCCCGAATTTATTTCCCGCCCGGCGATGGAGGCGCTTGCTGCAGGCGAGACGTTCTATACGCGCCAGCGCGGCATTCCCGAACTGCGCACAGCCATTGCCGACTGGTATGGCCGGCATTTCGGCCAGAGCTTCGCGCCGGAAGAGTTCATCGTCACCGGCGGCGGTATGCACGCGATTACGCTGGCGCTGCAGGCGATTGCCGGCAAGGGCGACGAGGTTGTTTATCTCGCGCCAGCCTGGCCAAACTTTGCCGGCGCTGCCGGCATCGCGGGGGCCAGGCCGATCGCCGTGCAGCTCGACTTCACCGATAATGGCTGGGCGCTGGAGCCGGGCAAGGTGGCCAGGGCGATCACGTCGGCGACCAGGGCACTGTTCATCAATTCGCCATCCAACCCGACCGGCTGGACCGCTGATCGCGAGACGCTGGTGGAACTGCTGGAGCTCGCCCGCAAGCACGATCTCTGGATTATCGCCGACGAGATATACTCGCTGTTTCACTATGAAGGCGGGCGCGCGCCTTCGTTCCTCGACATCATGAAGCCGGATGACCGCATCGTCTTCGTCAACACCTTCTCCAAGAACTGGTCGATGACCGGCTGGCGTATGGGCTGGCTGAAGATCGCGCCGCAGCTGCAGCAGGTGTTCGAAAACCTGGTGCAATATTCCACCTCCGGCGTGGCGCAGTTCATGCAGCGTGGCGGGGTCGCGGCGCTCAACGAGGGCGATGACTATGTGGCCGCTACGGTGGAGCGGGCGCGGCAGGCGCGTGACCTTGCGTGCGACATTATCGGGTCGACCGGGCGGGCGCGGCTGTCGCCACCGGCTGGCGCGTTCTATCTGTTCTTCGGTGTCGATGGCGTCACGGATTCGCTCGCCTCGGCCTTCGAGCTGATCGACAAGGCCAATGTCGGCATCGCGCCGGGAACCGCGTTCGGTGCGGGTGGCGAGGCCTATTTCCGCCTCTGCTTCAACCGGCGTCTCGACCATGTCGAGGAGGCAGCACAGCGCATCGCCGGCTGGATCAAGGCGCGTTAGCGGGACAGTTTTTCCGGCCTGAAGCGCAGAAAGCCGCAAGCTGGAAGAAAAAGGTCACTATTGCTGACATATTCTTCTTGCCGCCGCTCCGGCTTTGGAATTAAGTCGACTGCACAAAAGATAGCCATCCGCTCGGGAGGAAGGGCGCCATGACCGCCGCACTCAGCTTCGAAAAGGAACGCCATCCATCGCCGACGTCTGCCAGTGTGCGGGCGCAGTTGATGGAGAACCCGGGCTTCGGCAAGGTGTTCTCCGATCACATGGTGACAATCAAATGGTCCGCCGACAAAGGCTGGCATGACGCCAAAATTGGCCCGCGGAAACCGTTCCAGATCGACCCGGCCGCCGCCGTGCTGCACTATGCGCAGGAAATCTTCGAGGGCATGAAGGCCTATCGCGGGACGGACGGACAGTTCCTGATGTTCCGCCCGGAAGAGAATGCCCGACGGCTGAACCTGTCGGCCGAGCGGCTGGCAATGCCGCAAATCCCGGAAGAGCTGTTCCTCGAGTCAATCGAGTTGCTGGTGCAGGCAGATGCCGACTGGGTGCCAGAAGGCGACGGCAGTTTCTACCTGCGTCCTTTCATGTTCGCGAGCGAGGCCTTCCTCGGCGTGCGCCCTGCAAACGAGTATATTTTCTGCGTCATCGGATCGACCGTCGGTGCCTATTTCAAAGGCGGCTACAAGACGGTCAGCGTCTGGGTCTCCGAGGAATACACACGCGCTGCACCTGGTGGCACGGGCGCAGCCAAGTGCGGCGGCAACTATGCCGCCAGCCTGCTCGCCACCAAGGAGGCGTTCGACAATGGCTGTGACCAGGTGGTTTTCCTCGACGCGGTCGAACGCAAATGGATCGACGAACTCGGCGGCATGAACATCTTCTTTGTGATGGATGACAAGACGATCATCACGCCACCGCTGCACACCATCCTGCCAGGCATTACGCGGGCCTCGATCATCAAGCTGGCAGAACAGGCCGGCTACACGGTGAAGGAGGAGCCCTACAGCTTCGACCAGTGGCAGGCCGACGCACGCTCGGGCCGGCTGCGCGAAGCATTCGCCTGCGGCACAGCGGCAGTCATTGCCGGCATCGGTACCGTCAAGTTCAACGGCGGCGAGTTCGCCATCGGCAATAGCGGTGATGGCCCGGTAACGACGCAACTGCGCACGGCACTGGTCGGCGTGCAGCGTGGAACGGTGAAGGACAGCTACGGCTGGATGCGCACCGTCGAGGCGTGATCGACGTCAGACCAGTCCGCGTCAGCCGCCGGACGTTTCAGCGACGAGCGGAATGATCCGCTCGGTCCTCGTCACCTGCGGGCGGCCCGTAGCGACGTAGGGGATGCCCAGCGCATCCCAGGTCTCGATCAGCGCAGCCTTCAATGTCTCGATAAGTGCCGGCTCGTGGAACGGCGTCGGCGTGATGCGCAGGCGCTCGGTGCCACGCGGCACGGTCGGATAGTTGATCGGCTGGATGTAGATGCCGTGCACGCCAAGCAGGCGGTCTGTCGCCATCTTGCACAGTTCGGGATCACCCACGAGAACCGGGACGATATGCGTGTCGGAGGCCATCACCGGCAGGCCGGCATCGCCGAGGATCTGCTTGGTCAGTGCGGCGTGAAGCTGCTGCGCATCGCGCTCGGCCTGGCTTGCCTTGAGGTGGCGGATGGAGGCGGTCGCGGCGGCGGCAATCGCTGGCGGCAGGGCAGTTGTGAAGATGAAGCCCGGGGCATAGGAACGCACAGCGTCGATGATCGTGCGCGAACCGGTGATGTAACCGCCCAGCGCGCCGAACGCCTTGGCCAGCGTGCCCTCGATAATGTCGATGCGAT
>CAYZQP010000113.1:0-11629 GCA_964480545.1 uncultured Mesorhizobium sp.
AACGCCGTCCGTGGCAATCTCGACCGCCTGCAGGACGGCGTTCCAGAAGCCCTCGGCCAACGGTCCAGAAATGGAGAGCACTCCCAGCCGGTCCTGTGCCTCCGAAAACGGCATGCTGTGGAGGATCGAACGGTTGAGTGTAACCAGTTCATCGGGGTCGAATTTCGCCGCCGATTTCGACACGGTGGCGAGGTCAAACAGCTGGCCGAGTTCGGCCATGGTCTGCACCGGGACGACGTTCTGCGAGGTGCCATGCAGGACCGCGAGCGAGGCAATCGCCATCGGCTCGACGCCATCTTCCCGCAAGCCTGTGATGGACAGCGCGCCGCTGCGTTTCGACAGTCCCTCGCCTGACCCGGTGGTCAGAAGATTGTGGTGACCAAAGGTTGGGAGTTCGCCGCCCAGCGCCTTGAATAACTCGATCTGCACACCGGTATTGGTGACGTGATCCTCGCCGCGGATGATGTGCGTGACAGCGAACTCGATATCGTCCACCACGGAGCAGAACGTGTAGAGGAAGGTGCCATCCTCGCGCATCACCACCGGATCAGAAACCGAAGCAAGATCAACGGTCTGCTTGCCTTTGATCATGTCCTCCCAGTGAATCCGGGTCGGTCTCGGCTTGAGCGGATCGCTGGCATAGTTGGGCAACAGGAAGCGCCAGTGCGGCGTGCGGCCCTCGGCTTCGTAAGCCGCTTTCTGCGCGTCTGTGAGCTTCAAGGCCTCTCGGCCATAGATAGGGGTCTGCTTGCGCGACCGCCGCGCCTTGCGCCGCAGTTCCAGTTCCTCGGCGGTCTCGTAACAGGGATAGAGCAGCCCCTTCGCCTTCAGGTTCTCAGTCGCGACGTGATAGGCGTCGAGCCGTTTCGACTGGTAGCGGACGAGATCGGGAAAGACGCCCAGCCAGTGCAGATCATAGAGGATCTGGTCTGAGTATTCCTGACGCGAACGCTCGGTGTCGGTGTCATCGAATCGCAGGATGAACTGGCCGCCATTCTTCAGGGCGAACAACCAGTTGTACAACGCAGTGCGCGCATTGCCGATATGGATGTTTCCGGTCGGCGACGGGGCGAAACGGACAGTGATGCTCATAGTAATTGCGAGTTAATTGAATGACTTGCCCTTGGCAAGCACAGCGCAGCAGCAGAATCGGCAATGACTGCCTTTTCCGCAGGCAATTGCAAAGTCTGGTTACCACGCGGCGAGCGCCCGGCGTAACTCGCCCTGTCCCGCACACTGTAAGTAAGTGCAGCGTTGGTCGGAGGTCAGGACCGGTCGCGGAAGCGGTTGGTGATCGGGTAGCGCCGGTCGCGGCCGAACTGCTTCCTCGTGATCTTGACGCCCGGAGCCGACTGCCGGCGCTTGTACTCGGCGAGATAGAGC
This sequence comes from uncultured Mesorhizobium sp., assembly GCA_964480545.1. Classification (GTDB taxonomy): domain Bacteria; phylum Pseudomonadota; class Alphaproteobacteria; order Rhizobiales; family Rhizobiaceae; genus Mesorhizobium_G. The sequence continues at coordinate 1,384 of CAYZQP010000113.1, forward strand.
AAATGCTCGATGCGCTCGACGGTCTTGCGCTCAAACCCCTGCTCGACCAGCTCGTCGACGCTTTTCTCGCCCTCTACCAGTCCCTCGAGCATGGCATCCAGTTCCGGATATGGCGGCAGCGAATCCTGGTCGCGCTGGCCGGGCTTGAGTTCGGCGGATGGCGCCTTGTCCAGAATGTTCTGCGGGATCACCTCGCCGGTCGGTCCCAGTGCGCCGGGCGGCAGATGCGAGTTGCGCCAGCGAGACAGCGCATAGACCTGCATCTTGTAAATATCCTTGATCGGGTTGAAACCGCCATTCATGTCGCCATAGAGCGTCGCGTAGCCAACCGACATTTCCGACTTGTTGCCAGTGGTTACCACCATCGAGCCGAACTTGTTGGAGATCGCCATCAGGATCACGCCGCGGGTGCGGCTTTGCAGGTTCTCTTCGGTGATGCCTTCCTTTGTGCCCTCAAAGGTCTCGGCCAGCGCCTCGATGAACCCATCGACCGGCTTGAAGATCGGTACGACATCATACTGGCAGCCGAGCGCCTTGGCGCAGGCCTCAGCATCTGCGAAGGATTCCGAAGACGTGTAGCGGTAAGGCAGCATGATGCAGCGCACCCGCTCCTCGCCGAGAGCATCTACCGACAGCGCTGCGCAAATGGCCGAGTCGATACCGCCGGAGAGGCCCAGCACGACATTCTTGAAGCCGTTCTTGTTCACATAGTCGCGCAGGCCAAGCATACAGGCGCGGTAGTCCGCTTCCTGGCTGTCAGGTAACTTGGACATAGGCCCATCAACGCAGGTCCAGCCATCTGGATTGGCCTCTTCGCCGCGCTTCCAGGTGGTGACCGTCGTTGTCTCCTCAAACTGGCTCATCTGGAAGGCAAGCGACTTGTCGGCATTGATGGCGAACGATGCGCCGTCGAACACCAGTTCGTCTTGTCCGCCCATCTGGTTGGCATAGAGAAGCGGCAGGCCGGTTTCGATCACCTGCCTGATGGCCACCTGATGGCGCACATCGATCTTGTCGCGGTAGTAGGGCGAGCCGTTTGGAACGAGCAGGATTTCCGCGCCGCTTTCGGCCAGTGTTTCGCAGACGCCAAGGTTGCCCCAGATGTCCTCGCAGATTGGCACGCCGATGCGCACGCCGCGAAAGTTGATTGGTCCGCCAATCTCCGGCCCGGCCTGGAACACGCGCTTCTCGTCGAACTCGCCATAGTTCGGCAAATCGGTCTTGAAGCGTTCGCCGATCACCTTGCCACCGTCGGCAAAGATGATCGCGTTGTGCAAACCACTTGTCCGCTTCAGAGGGACGCCAAGGATGATCCCGGGCCCGCCATCGGCAGTCTCTGCGGCGAAATCCATCGCAGCCTGCTCGCAGGCCTTCTGGAATGCCGGACGCAGGATCAGGTCTTCAGGCGGGTAGCCGGAAATGACCAGTTCGGTGAACAGCACCAGGTCTGCGCCCTGCCGCGCCGCATCGGCCCGTGCCTCCCGGCATTTTGCGAGATTGCCGAAGACATCGCCGACCGTCGGGTTCAACTGGGCAGCAGCAACTCGGAGAACGTCAGGTGCTTTGGTCATGAGCGAGAGTTAGCGCTGCACTTTTCGTACCGCAATAGATCACTCGCCCACATAAGCTCTGAGTTGCTCGGCCGAGCGGTTCTCGCCAAATGACATGGAGAGAATGCGCGACAGGTGGCGATATGGCAGGCCGGTTTCCTTCCGCCAGACGTTGAGTTGCGACTGAATCTTCGCCAGATCCCGCTTTGAACCCGGGCTTTCAGCGATATCCAGCCCGGCATCGCGCAGCGCGGCGGCAAAATCAGTGGAGATGACGAAGCCATCCCAGCCGATCCAGCGCAGGAAATACTGACCGGTCGCGCCGCCGAGGCGGGTTCCGTTCTTCGCCAGATAGTCCATCAACCCGACCTGATCGTCTGCGGGCCAGCTTGCGAGGAACTTGCTGAACGAGCCATGGTCGGTGGCAATGCGCTCGATAAAGGCCGCGTTCTCCCTGACCGACATGATCTTCTGGCCGTTGCGCACGATACGCTTGTCCGACGTCAGGTCGCCCCAGAACTCTTCCGGCTGGAACAGCAATGCCTTCGGCTGAAACCCGAGAAAGGCTTCTTCAAATCCCGGCCATTTGTTTTCGATTACACTCCACACGAAGCCGGCAGAGAAGATGCGCTGTGTCATGGTCGACAGAATGCGATCATCCCCCAGGTTCGCGACTGCGGCATTGTCCGGCGCGGAGCCCAGCAGGGAAATGAGGATATCCTCGCCGCCCTTGCGTCTGGCAGCACGGTCACGAATTTTCGAGAAGGCGAGCATCTTTCCCCCGGCCTGTGGGTTAAGTCACATTAGCACGTGTTGCCACGGAGACAGTCATGAAAACGGTCGGGGAGCTTTCAGCGCGATGGCTCAGGCGTAAGCCCGAAAGCCTGAGCGAGGCAGAGGCGCGTGTGCTGCAAAGCGCCATAGACCGACTGGCGATCTCAGAGAATCAGGTCGAAGCTTACGAGAAGCGGGACAGCCTCGGCGACCGGCTGGCCGATACAATTGCGCGTATCGGTGGCTCGTGGAGCTTCATCATCGGCTTCCTTATCTTCCTCGCCATATGGACGCTGGCGAATGTCTGGTTGCTCGGGCGCGATACGTTCGACCCCTACCCTTTTGTGTTCCTCAATCTGATCCTCTCGATGATTGCGGCCATCCAGGCTCCTGTGATCATGATGAGCCAGAACCGGCAGGCCGAGCATGATCGCCGCGCGGCACAGCACGATTATGAAGTGAATCTGAAAGCGGAAATCGAGATCATGGCATTGCACGAGAAGCTCGATGCGCTGCGCCACCAGGAAATCAACCAGTTGCGTGAGGAGGTGTCCCGACTCACGCAGGCGATCACTTCTCTGAAAGCCGCCCGCTGATGATGCACTGGCTGCATGGTCTGGTCGAGCAATACGGGCTTTATGCGGTGTTTCTCGGCTGTATCGCCGAGGGCGAGAGCGCGGCCATTCTCGGCGGCTTCTTTTCGCATCAGGGCCTGTTTGCGCCGTGGCAGGCTTTTCTGGCGGCCTTTGCAGGTGCCTTTCTCGGCGACACGCTGTTCTTTCTTGCCGGGCGGCGCTGCGCCGATCATCCGCGCATTGCCAGGTTCAGACAACGCGCCGGCTTCAGCCACGCCTTTGCACTCGTGCAAAAGCACCCGAACATTTTTGTGCTGACCAATCGCTACATTTACGGGCTTCGCCTCGTTGGCGGGATTGCAGCCGGCATGGCTGAAATTCCAGTCTGGAGGTTCGCCGTTCTCAATGCGATTTCGTCGATGGTCTGGGCAGTTTTATTCGGTTCGCTCGGCTACTTCTTCGGAATCGGCGCAGAGGCTGTTGTTGGCCGTGCCCTTGAACATCACCACCGTCTGGTGATTGGTCTGGGAATTGGCCTGTCCGTTGCCGTTGTTGGCTGGCTTGTTGCCCGCCACCTCGCGCGGCGTGAACCGCCAGAGCCAGGGTCAGAACAGCCAGTGGAATAGTGCGGTCAGCCAGATAGCGGCAACAATCACGATAGACAGCAGCACCGCCAGAGAACCACAGTCCTTTGCCAGCTGGATTTCGGAGTGAAACTCGCGGCTCAACGCATCGCAGGTCGCCTCGATGCCGGTGTTCAGCACCTCGACAATCATCAGGAAGATGATCGAGCCAACGAGCAGCATGTAGCCGTACCAGCTTTCGGCCAGAAGCCATGCGAGGGGCAGCGAGAGTGCCAGCAGGATCAATTCCTGCTGGAACGCCTTTTCAGTGCGCGCCAGCCGCGAAAATGCCCGAACAGAATTGTGGAATGCCGAAACCAGCCGCTCCATGCCGTGCCTCAAAATCTCATTCCGCGCCGCATAAACCGAAAAGCCGGCTATTCATAGGTCGGTCTTGCGGACTCAATGTGCCATTGCCGCCAAGGCCCAGCGCTCGACCTGAGCGAGGTTGACCCCGTTGGTCTGCGCGTCAACCAACGGGTGATCATGGTCGTGCAGATAAATCACCGGCAGCGATCCGAAATCCAGGAACTCGACGCTGGCATGTAACCCAAAGCTTCGCGGCATATCCGGCAGGTTGTGCGCGAGATAGCCAAAACACCCGGCGATTTCGTAACCCGCTGTCGGCGTTGCCATGCGGAAAGCATTCCAGCTCTTCTGCGAAACGGAAACCCAGACCATGAAGCGGAACTCGTCGCCGGTTTCCGGCACCGGCACCGGCATGGCCGCGAGCAGGTAATGTTCCACCTTGCCATCCTCATGGGTGATGATGCAGCTCCCGGCCTCCAGGCTTGACAATTCGCGTTCGGCGCGGGTCAGGCCCAACCAGCCGTCCGGATGCTCGTAGCCGATATCCATGGGCAGGCCGTGGCGGGTCTCGCCGCAGCATCTGCACGTCCAACGGTAGCTTTGCGCCAGCATATCTGTCCCCCAGCCGGGCCGATATACGCCAATCCTGTCACAAGCCGGTTAAAGCGTCAGGTTAATTCTCTGTTTCGGGACACGCCGGGCGCGATTTTACAGCAGTGCCGTCGATGAAAACTGTCGCGCCGAGATTTGTGTTTGTCTCACAACGTGGTAGCCCGGGCGGAGTTTGAGGACTTCCGCATGGCCCGTTCGATTTCCAGCCGCAAATCCGGCGGCAAGAAGCCCGGCAAGCCGGCAGGCAATGCCTACCGGCCGTCGCGCGACGACATTCTGACCTACATCCGCGAAAACCCGGACCTGGCCGGGAAGCGCGAGGTTGCGCGCGCGTTCAACCTGAAGAACGAGGACCGCGTCTGGCTGAAGGACCTGTTGCTGGAGTTGCAGGAAGAAGGGCTGGTCAACAAGCGAGGCAAGCGGCTGACCCGTTCGGGAAGCCTGCCTTCCGTTACTGTTTTGGAGATTTACGACCGCGATGCTGATGGCGGGCTGTTGGCGCGGCCGGCTGCGGGCGAGGATGTCGAGCCCGTTGTTGTGCTGATCCGCCCCTCGCGTGGCGCCGGGCCAGTCGCCGGCATTGGCGACCGCGTGCTGGCCAAAACCTTCGCGCAGCCGGAGGAAGATGGCGGCCCGGCCTACACCGCGCGCATCATGAAGGTATTCGAAAAGCGCCGCGAGGCGGTGCTCGGCGTGCTGCGCAAGATGAACGACGGTTCCTGGCGCATTGAACCTGTTGAGAAACGCCAGCCGGAGCTTGTCGTTGATCCGGAATTCGTCGGTGACGCCAAGCCAGGTGATCTGGTTGAGGTCGAACCGGTCAAAGTGGGGCGTTACGGCCTGCCACGCGCCAAGGTCATTGCCGTGCTCGGCTCGCTGACATCGGAGAAGGCGGTCTCGATGATCGCCATCCATGCCCATGAAATCCCGCACATCTTCCCCGCCGACGTGCTGGCGGAATCAGAGGCGGTCCAGCCCGCCACCATGGCCGGGCGTGAAGACTGGCGCGACCTGCCGCTGATCACCATCGACCCGGCGGACGCCAAGGATCACGACGACGCGGTCTATGCCGAGCCCGACCCGGATGTCGCCAACGCGGGCGGCGTGATCGCCACCGTGGCTATTGCCGATGTCGCGGCCTATGTGCGCCCCGGCACGGCGATGGATCGCGAGGCGCTCAACCGCGGCAACTCGGTCTATTTCCCCGACCGCGTCGTGCCGATGCTGCCGGAACGCATCTCCAATGATCTTTGCTCGCTGCGCGAAGGTGTTGAGCGCCCTGCCCTTGCCGTGCGCATGACCTTCGACGCGGCGGGCCGCAAGATCAGGCACACGTTCCATCGTGTGATGATGAGGTCAGCGGCGCGGCTCGCCTACCCGCAGGCGCAGGCGGCCATTGATGGCATGCCCGACGAGAAGACCACGCCGATCCTCGACACGATCCTGCGCCCGCTCTGGGATGCCTATGCGGTACTGAAGCGTGGCCGCGAGGCGCGCGGGCCGCTGGAACTTGATCTGCCGGAGCGCAAAATCATCCTGAAGCCCGATGGCACGGTGGACCGCGTCATCGTGCCGGAGCGGCTCGACGCCCACAAGCTCATCGAAGAGTTCATGATCCAGGCTAACGTGGCCGCTGCCGAAACGCTGGAGAACAAGCGTCAGCCGCTGGTCTACCGCGTGCATGATGCACCGTCGCTCGCCAAGCAGGAGTCTTTGCGCGAATTCCTGCAAACGGTCGGGCTGTCACTGGCGCGCGGCGCACAGCTGAAGCCCGAGCAGTTCAACCAGATCCTCGACCGCGTGCGCGGCAATGATCAGGAGGCGCTGGTCAATGAGGTGGTGCTGCGCTCGCAGAGCCAGGCGATCTATTCGCCGGAAAATCTCGGGCACTTCGGGCTGAACCTGCGCCGCTACGCGCATTTCACCTCACCGATCCGCCGCTACTCGGACCTGATCGTGCACCGCGCGCTGATCAAGGCGTTGGGGCTGGGGTCAGACGGCCTGACAAACGGTGAAGAGGCGCGTCTGGAAGAAACAGCGACGCTGATTTCCGCGACCGAACGCCGCGCAATGGCCGCGGAGCGCGACACAGTTGACCGCCTGATTGCCGCCTATCTAGCTGAACGCGTTGATGAATCTTTCCCCGGGAGGATATCCGGCGTGACCAAGGCAGGACTATTTGTCCAATTGCCGCAATTTGGAGCGGATGGTTTCATCCCCATATCTACGCTCGGAGATGAGTATTTCCGCTTCGATGAGGGGGCACGTGCCCTCTACGGTGAGCGTTCAGGCAACGGCTATCAGCTGGCCGACCTGGTGGATGTTAAACTGGTCGAGATTGCGCCTCTGGCGGGCGCGATGCGGTTCGAGATGCTGAGCGAGCCGAAGCCATTGCCGGGGGCGCGCCGATCCTTCCACAAGTCGAAGGGCGCTGCCGCAGGCCGCCATACAAGGCAGCGCGCCACACAGTCGCGCCGCAAGAGGTGAGAGATGACCAACGAGATGTTTGCCAACGCGCCGGCCTATGGCGGCGAAAACCAGACCCGCCGCCCAGCCCGCTCGGTGTATGAGGCGATGAAGCGCGGCTTCTTCTGCCGCTGCCCGAAATGCGGCGAGGGCAAGCTGTTCAAGTCGTTCCTCAAGACGGTCGACCATTGCTCCGTCTGCGAAGAGCCTCTGAGCCTGCATCGTGCCGACGACCTGCCGGCCTATCTCGTCATCGTCATCGTCGGACATATCGTGCTGCCGGGCTTCATGATGACCGAGGCACTCGACTGGCCGATGTGGGTGCACATGGCGATCTGGATACCGATGACGCTTTTGCTCGCACTCGGGTTGCTGCAGCCGGTCAAAGGTGCGGTGGTCGGCTTGCAGTGGGCCTGCTACATGCACGGCTTCGGCGGCGAGAAAGATGTCATCGAAACCCATCCCGAGCAGACGATGGAACGCTCTTGAGCCTTTCGCTCTCTGCAAAAGCCGTCTAGCCTAGCCGTATGGAAGGTTTGACCCGCGCCCAGATCGACAAAGCCGAGAGCAAGGATTTTGCGCTCGGCGGCAAGCCCATACGGCCGCGCGACGCGGCGACCCTCATTCTGCTTGACCGAACCCAGGGCGATGTGAGGGTGCTTATGGGCAAGCGCCACATGCGCCACGCCTTCATGCCCGGCAAATTTGTGTTTCCGGGTGGGCGCACGGATCCGGCTGACAGCCGGATCAGCGTGGCGGCCGGTCTGCACCCTGCCGAAGAGGCCAAGCTGATCGGCACATCATCCCGTGCGAACGCCACGCGGGCACGGGCAATCGCTCTTTCCGCGATCCGCGAAACGTATGAGGAGGCCGGGCTGTTGATCGGCCACAAGGGTGTCTTCGCCACAAATCGCAAGGACTGGCAGGGTTTTTGTGCGCACAGCGTCTGCCCGTCGCTTGAGGGCCTGCGCTACGTCGCCCGCGCTATCACCCCGCCCGGACGCGTTCGCCGATTCGACACCCGCTTTCTGGCTTCCTGGCGCGACAATGTTGCGCTTGCCCTGCCCGAGGGAGGCCCAACGGACGAGTTGCAGGAGCAGGTCTGGCTGACATTCTCCGAGGCGCTCGAGGCCGATATCCCGAGCATCACCAAGACCATCCTTCAGGAGCTGCAGAGCCGGCTGGCGGATGATCCGGACCTCAATCCCGGCGGGCCGGTACCGTTCTACCGGATGCTGAACAACAAGTTCCAGCGCGACCTGCTGTAGGTTACTCCGCGATCTCGTTCAGGCCGTAAGCCTCCGCCACCCGGGCGCGCAAAGCCGTGTCGCCGTCATTGTCAGTATCCGGCAAGACGGATGGAACCACCGGCCCGATTGCCTCGTAACGATCAAGAAAATAGAGCGCTGTTCGCGCTGCGCGTGCCTCCTCAGGCGTATAGGGAGGGTCCTTGACCAGCAGCTTGAAGCGTTCCGTCTGGCTGCGGATCGAGACCGCCAGCGCGCCCTGGGGGCCGAAGCTCGCAACAAACAAGGCCGTCACCGGGACGATCAGCAGGTAGCGAATGTCGCCGCGCGTTTTCGGGAACAGTTGCAGGGCGGTGATAACTGCCAGCACAACACCGAAGAGCACGAACAGATAGCGCTCCGGGGTCACACCGACATCTGCGATACGGATCGCACCCGAGACAAAGAGCAGAATGACCGGAACCGGCAAAAGCCAGGGCCAGATGCGCAGCAACAGTCTGGTTGGCCAGCCCGAGAGCTCTGCGAAATGGCTCGCCACTGCGGCTGCTGCCAGCAGCGAGATACCGAAGGCGAGGACGAAGAAACCCGTCTCGCCATCCGGCACGCTCCAGCCCAACAGCGCCGTCAGCGCAAACAGGTGCAGCATCGCCGCATAGACCAGCAGGAAGGGCACAATCAGCAAATCCATCAGATAGCGGATGACGCCGACATCGAGCCGGTCGGGGTCGAGCTTTGCCGATTTCTCGAAATGGCGCGGCATCATGGCCAGTGCGACCAACGGGCCGGCGACCAGGAAGGCAATTGACCACACACGGAAGTAGGTCGTCTCGAGGACGTTGATGCCGGTCAGCGCGTCGATGCCAAGCAGCACGAGACTGACCCCGCCACCGAACAGGCTTGCTGCCACGCCTGCCCCGAACGCAGCGCGGCCAAGCCGCATCAGATAGCGCCAGACCTGTGCGCCGCTGCCCCGCCGCAGGTAGGGCGCGATCAGCACCATGCCGCCGATCGCCGGCAGCACCGAGCCGAAATAGACGCCGAGCGCGACATGCCAATGCAACAGCGCAAATCCGACAGCCCCAGCCGCAGCCGCGAGAACGAGTGCCACCCCCTGCCCCCAGCGCCTGGTGCTGGCATAGAGCGCTGCTGCCAGGGCCAGCACTGCCCCTGCCAAAAGTGGCAACACGCCGGTGTTGACCAGGCCGTCATATGTGTTGAGCTGGCGCAGGGTTGCGCGATAGCCGGCACCCAGCGGCCAGTTTACCCGCAATGCCGCCGCGAGCAGCATCGCGACCGTGACCGGGAACCGGAGCAAGCCGTGCCGGACCGCTCTGAGAGCCCGGTGAACCGCGTTGCGATCGCGGGCTCCGCCGCCAGATCCTGAAAGCTCAGGTACTGCCATTGGGCGCACTCAGCGCTGGACCGCCTTTGCGGTCTTGCCCTCGGTCTTGTCATAGAGCAGCAGGGCTTTGAAAGGGCCCTTGGTCATCGCAGCCTTGGCGATGCGATTCTTCAGCACCGCCCCGCAAGGCAGTTTCACTTCATCAGATAGTTGCGCAGTCATCGGTGTCCCAGCCCAGATTTGCCCCGCGCACCAATAGCAAAGCCGAAACGAGCGCGGAAGCTGCTATTCCCGGGTCTTGCGCCAGTGCCGGGCTGCATGCTGCACTGGCAGCGCAGCTTCAGCCAGCGTTTCCAAGGCCGAGCATCAGCAGAAATCCACGAATGTATCTGCGGATGTACGGGGTCGGTGTCGGTGTCGTCAGCGCCCGCTCGCCATAGGACGCGATCTTGTCGAACAGCAGTTCCAGGGAGGCCACGGGTACAAAGGCCGGGCGCAGACTGGCGTCAATCAGCGCATTGCGGTTGTAGGCGGCATAGTGCTCGCGGCCCAGCGCCACCATGGCCAGAACGGCGCGGCCCGCCGCTGGCATGTTTTCGCCAGAGATGAACTGCGATGACGTCGTGCCTGCCGCTGCCAGTACATCCTGCGGAACGTAGCACTGCCCTCTTGCCCGGTGGACCGGCAGCCGCTGCAGCACCACGCGTTGCCAATCTCGCCGGACATGCCGGATGCGCGCAGGGCATCG
>CAYZQP010000114.1:0-11456 GCA_964480545.1 uncultured Mesorhizobium sp.
GCGATTCGGCCGACGTGCTCTACGAGAAGACGCCCTATCCGCTGCCGCTGTCGCTGACCATCGGCGACGAGGTGCTGATCGAGGGCACGGGCGCCTACACCACCACCTACTCGGCGGTGGCCTTCAACGGCTTCGAGCCACTCCGATCCTACGTGATCTGAGCCGGCCCCAAGCCGCTCAGATCTGCCTGCCGCCGGGGCAACCTAGTGGCGCATGATCCTACCTCGGCCTTTGGCCTCGGATACATGCGCAACCCGGCGTCGGGCACGCTTGTGGAACCAGTCCTTTCCGCTCGTGCAGGATTTATTCGAAGTGAACGTAGTCGCTGAACTCAACTCTCTGACCTTCTCCATCGTCGCCGAGCAGGACGCGGATATTTCCGCGCGCGAGGCGCTGCTCGATGCCGCCATGGGTGCTGGCCGGACCCGCAAGTCGTCGGAGAAGATCCGCCGTGGCCGCCGTCCGTCGGAAGGTCTTGCGCTGGTGGCGCGCAATGAAGCTGGCGATGTCGTCGGCACCGTGCGCCTGTGGGACGTCGCGGCTGGCAATGCGCCAGCGCTGCTGCTCGGGCCGCTCGCCGTTGACCCGTCAATGAAGTCGGCCGGCATTGGCTCGGCGCTGATGCGCCATGCGATTGCCGAGGCTGCGCGGCTCGGTCACGGCGCGATCCTGCTGGTTGGCGACGCGCCGTACTATCAGCGCTTTGGCTTCTCGGCTGACAAGACCGGCAAGCTGGCAATGCCCGGCCCGTTCGAGAAGAACCGCCTGCTGGCGCTCGAACTCGTCGACCGCGCGATCGATGGCGCTGCCGGCATGATCCGTCCGACCGGACGCAAGACCCAATCGAGGGGCGCGGGGAACCGCGTGCTTGGCCTGGCTGCGTAAAGCCACCAGCCAGACGCGGGGAAACCGGGGACAATCAGCGCCTGCCATCGGCTTGGGGTGATGGCGAAGCGCATGGTTGTCCCCGGTGGGCGCTGCTTCGTGTGTAAAGGCCGACAAGCGGTCGGATTCGGCTCAGTTTGGGGATCGCTCCAACTGTATGTTTACAGACAATCCTTCCGTATATTGCCTAACAAGAAAAAAGAAAATCTCTGTACATATCTCTGTTTTAACTCTATCTACATGCTCTTTTACAGCAATTACTTTAGATATTCTAATTTCTGAGCTATCTCGATTTAACATTCTCTCCGTTTGATTTGGAGATAGAAGTAATTCCCCATCATCTTTTACCATGCACTCTTTCTGTGAAGCAAGTAAATCGGCAAGCCTCGCCAATTTCCTAGCGTCCGACTCGGATACCCATTGATACATTGGAAATAAAGCAGCAATACCAAATATCACAGCCGTAATTTTTCTCAACAGCGCGGATGATGGCCTTGTCATTCTAAAAGCCCTTCAGTTTTTATGTCATATTTGTCTTCGCATATACACATATCATATTTGTGCATAATTGTGATAGATTACCGCGCTGCCGTCGCAATTAGCTGCGCGTAAAACTCCACCATGCGTTTGAGATTATCCAGCGTCATGCGCTCGTTGACGCCGTGGATGGTCGAGGTATCCGCCAGCGACAAATGCAGCGGCTGGTAGCGATAGGTGTTTTTCGCCACGCTCGCGAAATGCGAACTGTCGGTCGACGCGAGCACAAGACCCGGCGCGACGGGCACCTTGCCGCCATCCGAGGCGAGTGCTGCGAGAATGCCGAACGCCTCGGTTTCGGCGGACGAGACAGGCGAAGGCTCCTTGGTCTCGCTGATGAAAGCGAGTTCGACAGGCAGCTCGCCGACAGCGGACTTTGCGCGTGCCAGAACGTCGGCGCTCGTCTGCCCCGGTACGATCCGGTAGTTGATGATCGCGGTGGCGACCTGCGCCAACACGTTCTGCTTCGGGCTGCCTTCCAGCATGGTCGGGGCCATCGTGGTGTGAAGCAGCGCCGCGCCCGCGTTGGTCTTCGCGAATTCGCTGACCAGCAGCGGCCGGAACAGCCATTCATTGGCCACTGCCATGCGGATCACGAAGCTGGCGTGTGACGCGACCGATTTGACCGTCAGCGCACCGGGACCATCGAGATTCATCGGGTCCGGCTCACCCGTGATGGCAACGACAGCCCGCGACAGGATTTCCACTGCAGTCTGCTTCGGCGGCGTGGAGGAGTGGCCGCCTTCCGAGCGCGCCGTGATTTTCAGCGTTGCATAGCCCTTTTCGGCGAGGCCAATCAGGGCGACAGGGCTCTTCAGCAACGGGAAATCCGTGACGGTAACCAGCCCCTCATCCAGCACGAACTCGGCTGTTACTCCACGCGCTTTCAATGTTGCTGCGGCGGCCTTGGCACCTGTCTGCAGTGTCTCCTCGTCATGGCCGTTGATGATGATCACTGTTCGCCGCGGTTTGAAGCCAGAGGCGATGAGCGCCTCGGTTGCCTCGAAGATCGTCACCAGCGAGCCCTTGTCATCGACCGCACCACGCCCCCAGACTGCGCCATCAGCGATCACGCCGTCAAAGGGTGGATGGGTCCAGTCTTTCTCCGTCGCCGAATCTGCGGGCACCACATCCTGGTGCGCCAGCAAAACGATCGGTGCCAGCGACGGGTCGCTGCCGGCCCAGGTGTAAATCGGCGTGAAGTCAGCCACGAGTTCGCGCGGCATGGCCGCGGCAGAGAGCGGATAGGTTTGCTGCACCCAGTCGAGCAGTTTTTGCCATTCGGCGCGGTCTGCCTTCGCCTCATCCTCGACGCTGATCGTCTTGATGCGGATCGCTGCGGCGAGGTTTTGTGCAGCGCGATCAAGATCAAGCGCTGGCGCCGCTGCGAGTTCGACCGCCGGGTTCAGCTCAAACGGCGGCTTGAAGGTGAAGGTTCGCCAGACCAGAACAGCCGCCAGGATCGCGACAAGAATGCCAAGGCCCAGCAAGGTGCGCAGCAGGAATTTCATGGCTCTCCTCCGAAGAGCCCATCAAAACGCAAAACGGGCCACAGCGAAAGCTGCAGCCCGTTGATCCAGCGGAAGCTGATGAAATCAGATGATCTGGCTGAGCGCCATGGCCACCGACATATCGCCTTCAACCTTGATCTTGCCGGTCATGAACGCCATCGTCGGGTTCAGGTCGCCAGCGATGAGTTCCTCGAGATTCTCGAGCGAAATCTTGATGGTGCAGTCAGCATCGGCATCGGTGGTCGAGACCTCGGAACCGTTCACGACGATCACGCCCTCGCCGGTGTCGAACTTTACCGAACGGTCGAAACCGGAGCCGGCAGCCTTCGTCCTGATGGTTTCTGCGATTGACTCAATGCTCATGTGATCCTCCAGATGCGATTGTTGATCAAAGGCTATAGGGGCGAGTGACTTTTACGTCAACGTAATTCGGATTGAATTGGGCGCGCCAGCATGAGCAACCGTCCCAATCTCCACTATCGCGTAAATCCGGTCCACCCATGTCAGGCCGAAGAGACGCCAGGACTTTTAACCGACGCACCACACAGCGCCACGAAAGCCTGCATCGCCGCCCTGGATTGCTGGTCGATGAAGTTCCGGTCAGGTTCTCCCAGGCTGCGATTGACCCGGCGCACCTGCAGGTCGCCGATCAGCAACGACAAGTACCATTGTGCCGCCTGCTCCGGAGACGCAGCGGCGAGCGCGCCTGAATCGACAGCCCGTGCCATTGTCTCGACCAGCAGCGGAAACACGCTGTCTCGTCCACCCTGCGCCAGCGCCGCCCCGAGTTCGCCACTCACATCGGACGCCGCAGCCCGGTTCAGCGCAACGGCGCGCTCGGACACCAGCATGCCGAGCAGTACGGGAGCGAGTTCATGGAGCCGCTGCAGCGGGTCGGATGTGTCGTCCATGCGCGACGTCAGCAACTCGAGGCTGTCGCGCGCATTGGCCTCGACCATCGAACGAAACAGTCCCTTCTTGTCACCATACCAGCGATAGAGCGTCTCGTTGGAGGCCCTGGCTGCCTTGGCAATGGCGAGCATGGACGTGTCGGCATAGCCGCGTTCCGCCACCAGCCGGTAGGCCGCAGCATGGATCACGGCCTCGCGCCCTGCCCGCTCGTCGTCACGCATCAGAATCTCCTTGACAGCGAGGCGTACACACATATACGCCCGCCGCCAAGTGTACACACATGTACGGATGACAATGATGCTTGCAAAACCGCTCTCTGCCCTCGCCATTCTGCTGACCGGCGCAATCTTCGGCTTCTTCTATGCCTGGGTGTGCTCGACCATGTGGGGCCTGGATCAGGCTGACCCGCGCGTCGCCATCGATGCCATGAAGGCAATGAACGCCTCGGTGCGTAACGCGGTGTTCGCGCCCGCCTTCTTCGGCGCTTCGCCTGCTCTGGCGCTGGCCAGCCTGGCCTGGTGGCTCACCGGGCACCGGCGAGCGGCTGCGTATTTCGGGGCGGCAGCGGTCATCTACCTGCTGTTCGGCCAGGTTCTGACATTCACGCTCAACGTGCCAATGAACGAGGCGCTGGCCGCATCCGTCACACCTTCAGACATCGATCAGGCGCGCACGATCTGGGCCGCCTACTCGCAACCCTGGCAGAACTGGAACATCATACGCACCCTGGCCTCAGGCGCCGCTCTGCTTCTGGCCACGCTCGGGCTTATGCAGGTTCCCAGCGCAAGTTGAACGACCAGCCACGGGTTCGGGACAGTCACTTCTGGTGCCAAAGGCAAGCAGGTCAGATCCATTGGCGGCAATCGACTAAAAACGGAACAAGATCCGGCGTATTTCATTTAATCAACACGTCTAGGTAGAGTGTTTAACGATAATGAACGATCGAAATGCGAGCCGATCACCTCAACGCCTTTCTCGACTACCCGGATGCTATTGTTCCAAATGCGGAAAATGGCCCGCTGGCGGGGATGACTCTCGCCGTCAAGGACTTGTTTGACGTCGCTGGCTATCGCACAGGTTGTGGAAACCCGGTCAAGCTTGAAGAGGCCAGCACCGCCAGAACGACCAATAGCGCCGTGCAAAAGCTGCTCGATGCCGGCGCGCGCTTTATCGGCAAGACGCAAACAGAGGAACTTGCATTCTCGTTGATCGGGCAGAACGTGCACTTCCCGCATCCGGTCAACCCGCGCGCACCGGGCCGTGTCACCGGCGGCTCTTCGTCGGGTTCGGCGGCTGCGGTTGCCGGCGGGCTGGTCGATATCGCCATTGGCTCCGACACCGGCGGTTCGATCCGCGTGCCCGCAAGCTTTTGCGGGCTGATCGGACTGCGCACCACGCATGGTGCAATCCCGCTTGACCACACCATGCCGCTTGCCCCGAGCTTCGACACGTTCGGCTGGTTCGCCAGAGACATGGTAACCTACCGCAAGGTTGCCGAAATTCTGCTGCCGGCGCCATCCGGCCCCGCCCCCGGTGCGAACCCTGCAAAGTTCCTGCGCTCACCGGATCTGGAGGCCTTGCTGCCGCCGGAAACCCGCCCCGAATATGAGCGGTGCGCAGGGCTGATAGCTGAAGCCTTCGGTGCAGCGCAGACGCTGCCTCCCCCGCCTTTCTCGCTCGATGAGCTCTACTGGAGCACCATCCGCCTGCAGGCGCGCGAGGCATGGGCCGCGCACGGCGCGTGGATCGAATCGGGTGACCGCAGGTTGGCCCCCGCCATCTACGACCGCTTTCTGTTCGGCAGGACAGTGACTGACACGCAGGCCCGTGCAGATCTTGATCGGCGCACCGGTTTCACTGACTGGTTGGGAGAAATTTTATCAGACAATAAAATTCTGATTCTTCCAACCGTCACTGAAATTGCTCCGGAAATTCGCGCGCCGGCAAACGAACTTCTCCGCTTTCGGGAAAAATCCATACCGATCCTGTGTTGGGCCGGCCTGGGTGGTTTCCCTCAAGTTACTTTACCTATAGGAGAGGCTTACGGGGGTCCGCTTGGATTATCATTGTTAGGCTCCAGGAACAGCGACTTGGGATTGCTGGACCTGGGAAGCCGGCTGTTGAGTACGAAGGCTTGATCCCATGGACACCCTGACACGCATGCGTGCATTCATCGATGTGGTGGAGGCCGAAGGCTTCTCCGCTGCAGGCCGAAAAATAGGCCGTTCGAAGGCGCTTTTGTCAAAATATGTGCGCGAACTCGAGGACGATCTCGGCGCGCTTCTCCTGAACCGCACGACCCGCCAGTTCTCGCTGACCGAGGCTGGCCACACCTATTTCCGCCGCGCCTCGGAGATCATTCGAGAGATCGACACGCTGTCTGATTCGGTGCGTGATTCGTCTGGCGAGGTACGCGGACGCATCAAGGTGTCGGCACCACGCACGCTGGCAGACGCAGCCGTCGGGCAATGCCTGATCGATTTTGCCGTCGCCTATCCCGACATCGTGCTGGATGTGCGCCTCGATGACCGCTTTGTTGATCTGGTCGAGGAAGGTTTCGACCTCGCGATCCGCATCACGCGCATGGAGGATTCCTCGCTGATTGCGCGCCGCCTCGCCGACTTCGCAACCAGGCTCATTGGTTCGCCCGAACTCATCGAGAAGCACGGCATGCCGGCAACGCCGAAGGACCTCGCCAACCTGCCCTGCGTCGTCGACACCAACGTGCGCTCGCTCTCCAACTGGCAGTTCCGCAATAAAGCCGGCGAGACCTTCACCGTTCCCGTCAACGGTCGCATCGAGATCAACAGCCCGGCATCGATCCGCGCTGCCGCGCTGGCAGGCCTTGGCTGGGCCTTCAGCCCGGATTTTGTCGTCGAGGAGGATATCGCGCAGGGAAGGCTGGTGCCGATCTTTGACGACCATCTGCTGACCGGTGGCGGCATCTATGCCGTCTATCCGCATCGCCGTTATCAGCCGGCCAAGGTACGCGTGTTCATGGACTACATCGCCCGATGGTTCAAAACCCGGGAGACCGAAAGCGCGCGCTGAGATCACGGTCCTACTTTGGCCAGCTTTGTGATAACAAACCCTGCCGAGTGATTTGCGCAGGGTTGAGATGGCCAAAAATCCGTTCCGTCTGGCTGTAGCCGCACTGTTTTGTGCACTGGCCCTTGCCGGCCCGGCGAGCGCGCATCCGCACGTGTTCGCTGAAGCCCGCCTCGACGTCATGTTGAGCGCTGACGGCAAGAACATCGACGCCTTCCGCCACCTCTGGCGCTTCGACGACATGTTCACCGCAACCGTGATCATGGAATTCGACAAGAACGGCGACAACAAGCTGGATGATGCCGAACTGGAAGAGGTGCGCAAGGTCACCTACCAGTCCATGGCCGAGTTCAACTATTTCCAGATGGTGACCGCCGACGGCAAGGACGTGCCGCTGAATGCGCCTGACGAGTTCGGCGTGATGATCCAGGACAACCGGCTGATCTTCCTGTTCAAGGCCAAACCCAAGGCGCCGCTCTCGCTCGCTGGCAAGATCGATGTCGGCGTCTATGACCCGACCTTCTACACGGCAATCGAGTTTGTTGACGACAAGGACATGGCGCTGAGCGCCCATCCCGAGAACTGCGCCCACAAGGTGGTCCGTCCGGATCCCGATGAGGTGATCGCCCAGAACCAGCAGACACTGGACGAGGCTTTCTTCAACGATCCCGGCGGCAACGACATGACCAAGATGTTCGCCACCCGGCTCGAACTCAATTGCCAGAAGTCGCACGGCTGAGTGGTGACTTGCGCATGACCAGGACGCTTACCCGCTCCATATTGCTTGTCCTGCTCATCGCCTTTGCGATGACGCATCTGCTGGCGCGCGCCCATGCGCAGAGCTCGCTTGGCATCGGTGCGAATGAGGCGATAGCCCCCTCGCCGGGCTTCCTCGGCGGCTTCATGCAATGGGTGAATGTTCACCAGCAGCAGTTCTACCGCTCGCTGACCGGCGCGCTGCGCGGCATGCGCGAGGATGGCGCGCAACTGTGGATCCTGATCGGCCTGTCCTTTGCCTATGGCGTGTTCCACGCCGCCGGCCCTGGCCACGGCAAGGCGGTGATCTCGTCCTACATGCTGGCCAATGAAGTCGCACTGCGCCGTGGCGTCATGCTGTCGTTTCTCTCGGCTTTCCTGCAGGCCGTCACGGCTTTTGTGGTGATTGGCCTGGTCGCGCTGGTGCTGCGCGGCACCTCCATCTCGATGACCAACGCCACCACCTTCCTGGAGATTTCCAGCTACGTGATGGTCACCGCCTTCGGGGCCTGGCTGCTTTGGAAGAAGCTGGTGCCGCGCCTCGTGCATCGCTTCCGCAGCGCACCGAAAGTCAGCCTGTCATCGGCCAGCGCCGCGCTCTTCGCCGATGTCGACAACTGCCACGACCCGCGCCCGGCAGCACGCACCAGCGCCTTCAAGGCAACGGCCACCGAAGGCCGCTCCGACCCTTACGTCTGCGAGACCTGCGGCCAATCGCACATGCCCGACCCCGCGATGCTGGGCGGCGACCGTTTCGACTGGCGCGCGGCATGGTCAGCCGTGCTGGCGGTTGGCCTGCGGCCCTGCACCGGCGCGCTGATCGTGCTGTCCTTTGCGCTGCTGAACGGGCTCTGGCTCGGCGGCATCGCCTCGGTGCTTGCCATGTCGCTCGGCACCGCGATCACCGTCTCGGCCATCGCGATCCTGGCCGTCAGCGCCAAGAATGTCGCGGTGACACTGGCCGGTGACGGCCGCACCGGCAACATGATCCACGCGGCAATCGAGATTGGCGGCGCGCTGCTGGTGTTCCTGCTCGGGCTCACGCTGCTGACGGCAAGCCTGGGTTCAGGCGGCGGACTGGGATCGTAGAGCTACTTTGGGGGTAAGCTTTGGCCCCAACACACCCCCCTCTGCCCTGCCGGGCATCTCCCCCTCACGGGGGGAGATTGGCAGTTGAGATGGTGGCGCAAGGCTGGCGATTGACGAAAGCAGATGTGACGGCTGATCTCCCCCCGTGAGGGGGAGATGTCCGGCAGGACAGAGGGGGTCCTGCGCTCAGGTCCGAACCGGAACTCAATTACGACGATCTAGCGTGAACACTCAAGCTTATGCCGGACTCAGTTCAGCAACCTGCTCGTAGCCGCCATTATAGCCTTCGCTCTTGCGGCGGATTTTCGAGTGTTCAACGATCCGCTCGCGCGCGATCCCCCGGAACTCTTCGATAGACGAGTGTCCTTTGCGCTCCAGGTAGTCGGCAAGTTCGCTGTTCAGGTCCTGGATCAGATTGGTGCCGATGCCGCCGCTGCCCTTGTCTTCCATCGCGGCCGTGCAGACCTGCAGATTGCCGGCCCCATGCACGATGAAATTGAAGGCCTCGCGAAAACTCTTGATCCCGCCGATGCCGGAAATCGCCTTGTCCGGGAAGGTACGGTGAATGTCCGAGACGCGCTGCAAGGCCTGATGCAGGATCGCCAACCCGCCCAGCCCGCCGGACGTGACAAAGCCATCCACCTCGACTTCAAACTTCAGGGTCTCGGGGTCCATCAGCGGCAGCGACGGGAAGGTGTTGCAGAGCGAGATCGAGGCAGCACCTGAATCATAGGCTGCCCGCGCGCCATCGACGAGCGAGGAGGACGAAGGCGTCAGCTTCACCCATATCGGTACGCTGACCGCTTCGGTAACGGCCTTGAGGATCGAGCGGATGATCGTCTCGTCATTGGCGATATGCGCGCCCATGTCCTTGCGGTCCATGTGGGGGCATGACATGTTCAGTTCGATCGCATCGCACCCGGCATTGACGACGGCCCGCGCCAGCTTACGCCAGTTCTCCATCTCGGCCTCGGTCCCGGCGCCAGCCATGATCGAGCCGATCAGCATGCGGTCCGGCCAGGTGGTCTTGATCTCTTCCAGGTCGGGAAGCCACTGATCGAGCGGCTGGTCCGAGATCAGTTCCCAGTTCCAGGACGAGTGTGAAACCGTGTCAGGCCGCTTGTAGCGCGACACATAGGGCTTGGCTTCACTTGCGCGCTGATAGATCGTTTTCGGCCCGGCGACGTTCTCCACGGGGTGCAGGCCGATGGTCTTGGTCACCACACCGCCCCAGCCGGCCTCGAATGCTCTCATGATTTTGGCTTTGCTCTCCGTCGGTGGAGCCGATGCCAGCACGAAGGGATTTACGAACTTGAGGCCAGTGAAGGTCGTAGCGAGATTGGTTGTCATGACGCACCCCGGGATTCTTGACAACAGAACTCATGCTTTTGACCAGATAGTCAATAAATTTCTTTCTCAGATCAAGCGGCTGATTTCCGCAACAAGTGGATCAGTATCTCCACCAAAACTCGCGATCATGGAATCCAGAAAAGGCTTCGGACGCAATCGACGATGATTGATGTCGAACCCGGCATTGCGTGCCAACATGGTCAGAAAGACAAGCTGCACGCGGCCATTCCCCTCGCGAAACGGGTGGATCGCGTTGATCTCGGAGATGAACCAGGCCGCACCCTCCGCGAACTCGCGCTTGCTCAAATCCCTGAGATAGTTCCGGCTTGCCAATTCGGCGAAGAGCTTGGTCGCTTCCGCCTCAATGTACTCAGGGTGGCAGAATCGGTTGTTACCCTTGCTCGTCCGAACCGTCCGGATATCGCCAGCCCACTCATACACGTCCTGAAAAAAGTGGTGGTGCAGAGCTTGATAATGAACAAGGTCAAGGTCGCCCTCAGGCAAGCGTTCCTCAGACCGGGACTCGAACATCAACTGCTCGAAATCATTGAGCGTATTCTGGTCCCGAATGTCGGCCCTGTTCCGCAGGACATAGGTTCCTGCGTAGCAAAGTGGGTCGTCAATCGCGTCATAGCCGACCACGATCAGGCCTTCTTGAATGCCTTCGTCACTTCCGACCGGTAAGTGTCACCCTTAAGCTCGCGTAGTTGATCGGCGAGCACCCTGGAGGCACTACTCTTCGTCAGTCCCTCGACGGCCGCGAAGCGCACGGCCTTGGCCTTGCCAATTGGCTTCGTCACAGATCTACCAGCGCTCGCAGATCGGACAACTTTTGTGCTTTTGGCCATCACCAATCATACCCCGAATTCGTCATGCCTGCTACCGGTCCAGCTCGTCCTCGACATGCGCCTTCACGATATCGTCGAAGCGCGACTCTGCCGTGAAGCCCAACTCCCGCGCCCGCTTTGACTCAAACCGCGTCGGCCAGCCTTTGACGATGTTCCAGATCGTCTCGTCGGGAACTTCGCGGATCAGCTTGACGACATTGTTGCCGGCGACGCGTTCCAGCGCCTCAATCTGCTCGCCGACAGTCACCGCAACGCCGGGCATGGTGAGGTTACGGCGTGGGCCGATCCTGGCTGTGTCGATCTCCGCGCCATGCATGAGAAAGCCAACAGCCGAGCGCGGGCTGGCATGGGTGTGCACCACCGAGCGCGGCACCGGCAGGATCGCCTCCTGCCCGGCCAGCGGCTCACGGATGATGCCCGAGAAGAAGCCGGACGCCGCCTTGTTGGGCTTGCCCGGGCGCACGCAGATGGTCGGCAGGCGGATGCCGATGCCATCGAAGAAGCCGCGCCGCGAATAGTC
>CAYZQP010000115.1:0-341 GCA_964480545.1 uncultured Mesorhizobium sp.
CAACATTGTGCTGGTAGGCCCAGGGCAGAATGCCGTCGCGGAATTCGGTGACCTGCTTGCCCTCTTTCAGCACGATCGCGTCCTTGCCGACGAGATCGATACGCGAAACGTGGCTGTCGAGATTGACGCGCACGGTCGGCCAGTTGAGGCGGGCTGCGACCTGCTCGATATGCGTGGATTTCCCGGTGCCGTGATAACCCTGCACCATAACCCTGCGGTTATACATGAATCCCGCGAGGATGGCGCGGGTGGTGTTCGGCTCGAAATAATAATCGGGGTCTATATCCGGAACATGCTCGGTTTTCCGGGAAAAAGCCGGCAATGTGCCTGACCATTTTATA
>CAYZQP010000115.1:351-10652 GCA_964480545.1 uncultured Mesorhizobium sp.
GCTCGATATGCGTCGACTTGCCGGTGCCGTGATAGCCAGACACCATGACGCGGCGGTTATAGGCAAAGCCGGCGAGGATCGCCATCGTCGTCGCCTGATCGAACAGATAGTCCGGATCGATCTCCGGGACGTATTCGGTTGGCGATGAATAAGCGGGAACGACCATCTTTGAGTCGAAACCGAAGGCGTCTTTTACAGACACTGTCGTGTCCGGCAGGTTGGTAATGTCGCGGTCGACCTTGTTCATGCAGTCCTCAACCGGCTCCCCTCGGGGCAAATCCCGAGCACCGGCTTCCTTCACTCGATTGGGATATAGCGGCTAATAATGGCTTTTGGCGCGGCAGGATAGCCGGAAAAAGGCATAATCCCGCGCTGGCGCAACAGGTGACAGTTTTCTGTTTGTGCGAGCCATTCTGTGGGCAGGGGAAACGTGAGCCACACGTGGCTTCGCGCCCGGCGGCAAACCTCCGGGCGTATAGATGTGAGCGATGTGCAGTGACGATCTTCTCTGCGAGGGACGGCGTCAGAATGTGTCGAAGCGCAGCGCCAGGTAAGCGGCGCGCTCTATCGGTGTACGGGGCGGCGTGGCGCGGATCAACTGCCGCGACAGCACCCGGCCAGCCAGAGCAAACACCTCCATACGGTGGCCACGGATCGCAGACGGCTCGATCTCGCGCGGCTCGTCGGCGCGGGCGAAGCGCTGCATGAATTTCAACAGCGATTTCCCCTCACGCGCCAGTCGCCGCAGGCGCTTGGCCATCAGCCGCGCATCGGCAGGACTGTTGCGTTGCAGGCCAGGCGGCCAGTCAGGCGCGGGCAGACCCATGATGCATTGCCAGGCGACTCCCTCGGCGCGACGAAACAGCCAAAGGATCAAACAGCGCAAAGGATAGGATTGTCCGGCGACCTTGTCGGCCATCCTGGCAAAGGAGAAGAGAAACGCGACCATACGCGTCAGGTAATACAGATCGTTCTGGGTTTCTGTGTCTGCTGCGTCGTCCATCGCTTCCTCCTTCCTGTTCGGGCGGGAGCATTATGAATGGAGCGCCGCAAGCAAAAATAAGTCGAGCGGGAATGAGCGGATTTTTCCGTCAAGCTACTGATATTTCTACAGTGAGAGAGGTTGATAAGTTAGCTTCTTAGCCCGTCCAACCTCGAAAATCTCAGCACATACCCGCCTGCTTCAGCATGCGGTAGGCCTGCAGCACCTCGCGGAAGCGGTCTTCGGAGGCCCGGTCGCCGCCATTTGCATCGGGATGGTGGATCTTCACCAGTTCCTTGTATTTCGCCTTGATCGCCTCTTTCGTGGCACTTGGCGGCAGGCCAAGCGTCTCCAGCGCCTTGACCTCAAGCGGGCGCGCCTGGCGCTGGCGCACCTCGGTCTTGGCCTCGAACAGATTGAACGGATCGCGCAGGTTCTTGTAGTAGCCGGCGCGTCCCGAACGCACCTGCGCCTGTTCCGGAGCAAAGCGTGCGTTGCCCGACGTGCCCATCTTCCAGGTTGGCCGGTGCCCGGTCAGCGCTTCCTTCTGAAAGCGCGCGACGTCGGAATCCGGTACGCCGGAGAAATAGTTGAAGCTCTTGTTGTACTCGCGCACGTGGTCGAAGCAAAAGCGGAAATACTCGCCCTCCTTCATCCGTCCGACCGGCGCGCGATGTGTCCCCGGCTCCTTGCAGCCGTCCCACTGGCAGGCCGGCGCGTTGGCCTTGGCCTCGGCTTTGGGATCAGGGCGCACCCGGATCTTTTCGAAATATTTTGAGAAGTCAGACATGGAATCCCATTTATGGGGAGGTCATGATGCGAATTACAAGAATTGACATTTCGCCCGCGCCGCGCCTTAGCGCTGATTTGCGGCGAGAATTGTCAAATGTGATCGCTGATGAGCCTTATGTGGTGAAGGGAGTCTGAAATGTCCATCCAGCAAAGCATCGAAACGAAGCTCAACGCCGCCTTCGCGCCGGAGCGCCTGGCCGTCATCAACGAGAGCCACCTGCATGCCGGACACCATCACGTTGAGTCTGGCCACCACGCAACATTCGACGGCACGGGTGAAACGCATTTCCGCGTGCGCATCGTCTCGGACAAGTTCACCGGCATGAACCGTATCGACCGCCATCGTGCGGTGAACGATCTGCTGACGCCTGAACTGAAGGCCGGCCTGCATGCACTGGCCATCGAGCCCGCTGCACCGGGCGAGAAGACGCGGTGGTAGGTTATGGAGCGCAAGGAGGACCCGACCGGCGGCGATGATTGCACGCTCAGTCAATCACCAGGAGTACGAATCGAAAGCCAAAGCACTTCGGGACGCGCTGATAGCAGGTGAGAAATCCGGGCAAGCGTCTGCTTTCAACATGGACGCCTTTTTGAAGCGCATGCAGGAGAGGTACGGTTAAACCTCGCCGATAGTGCTCACATGATCCGTAAGTCCTTCGTCAGCACGAACAGATGCAGCGGATCGGTCGGCGACGGAATAAAGCCGTAGCGCAGATAGAAGTCCCGCGCCCGCTCATGCTTGGCGTGCACAACAAAGGCGCGAATTCCAGCGATATCTGCTGCCTGCAGAGTGCGCAGGATCGCATCCCGCAGCAGACCCGAACCGGCTCCCTTACCCTGCCACGTGACGCTAACCGCGAGCCTCGCCAGCAGCATGATCGGCACCGGGTGGCGCGCCAGCCCCTTCACCAGTCTTTCAGGCGCATCGCTGTAAGCAACTTCGCCGACAACCAGCGTATAGTAGCCAATGACATTGTCGGCATCGAGCCCGACATAGGTCTGTGAAGCGTTGGCCATCTGGTTCTGCAGTGCGTAACGGATCAGGAACCTGTTGAGCGGCTCCTCACCGCAATCGAAAGTCTCGACCGCATGCGTGCGGGTGAGCTTCTCGATCCGTAGAGAACTCACTGCTTATCGGGGCCGGAGAAGATGCCCGGCTCTGCCAGCAGCTTCTTCAACTGAGGCAGATCGCGAGGCGGCGCATCATCCAGTGCAGCCATAAACGCCTCCCACTGTGTCGCATCAAGGTCGAAGCGCCTGCGGTCCGCCAATGTCTCCTCCGCTCGCCCCAGAGCGCTCTCAAGCACAAAATCGCTTAGCGAGCGGCGCTCTGCAGCTGCCGCACTGGCAAGCAGCCGTTTGGCGTCTGCAGTCAGACGCAGGTCAAGTTTTTCAGAGCGAAGCGCGCGTGTGGACATGACGCTACATATCATGCGCGCCTGACATTGTCATGACAATTCGCGTCACATCTCCAGCAGCCGCTTCTTCAGCCGGTTGATAGAGCTCTGCTGTAACTCGCTGGCCTCGTTGTAGCTGTCCGCCGTCTTCTGCAGCATGTCGATCAGCACCTCGCGCTCGTCCATCGTCAATTGGTTGCGCAGCAGCGGCAGCAACTCGTCGGCCACCATTGAAAAGAAGGCACGGTTTTCGGTGTAGGCCCATGCCTGCTCAAACAGTGCCTGCGGGCTCTCCACTCCGAGACCGTCGGCGATCTGGTCGAGTATCGTGGTTTTCTCCGCAGCTGTCACCGGCGCGCCGGTACGCACCAGCTGGATCATCAGAATTGTCGCCGCGAGCTTCGGGTCGCGCACCCGCGAAAGTGGTGTGCCGAACACGCTGGTGAAACCCCGCTTTGCTCGTCTCTGAAGTCCCTGCGTGTTGCGATCGAGATCCTTCACCGTCTCGGCGGTCTGCTGCATCCGGTAAAGCAGGTAGCCGATCGCCCCCACAAGCGTGATCAAGCCAAGGATGATATGCATGCGTGCGCCCCAATGCCGGGCACAACTATACGATGCGCAGCAGCAGGCTCAAGCGTCGCCCTTCACCACCCCGACGAACGGCAACTCGCGAAACGCATGCGCCACATCCATGCCGTAGCCGACAACGAAATAGTCCGGGCAGTCGAAGCCGACAAAATCGGCCTCGAGGTCGACCTGCCTGCGCACCCGCTTGTCGAGCAGCGTTGCAACTGCACAGCTTCTCGCGCCGCGCGACAGCATCAGTTCGCGCGTGAATTTCAGCGTCTTGCCGGACTCAAGAATGTCGTCGACCAGCAGCACGTCGCGGCCATTCACATCATTGTCGATGTCGCGCAGCACGCGAACCTCGCCCGATGTCGTCCCGGTGCCATAGCTGGAGATGAAGATGAACTCGACTTCCGGCTCAAGCCCGACATCGTGCATGGCACGGATCAGGTCCGCAGCGAAGATAAAAGAGCCCTTGAGCACCGAGATAACCAGCAGGTCGTGGTAGTCGCGCTCTGCGATTTCCTTGGCGAGTTCGAGGTTGCGTCGCGCAATCGTCGAGGCGCTGAACAGAACTTCGATATCTTTTCCGCGAACAACCGGCATCTGGACCTTTGGAAAGCTTGAGTTATGGCGCGAGCCGTAACCTGCATTGCACAAGGCTGCGCTCCCGGTCCAGCACTCAGGCAATCAATCCACGGAAGCATCAGTCCACAAAGGCAACAGTGACTGTCTTCACGCCGTGCTTGGGCAGATCGACGCGGCTGGAAAATGGATACACATCTCCGGCTGCCAGTTGATGGCCGGCTGTTCCCAGCTTGTAGCGGGTGAGTGTTCCGTTGCCCGAGGTCACCTGGATCTCAAGCGTTCGCAGCGCAGCCGTGTCGATACCGTCATTCACCGCCTCACCATCCACCACAAGCGTTGGCCGCACGCCACTCTCGATGACCCGCGAGTTAAACGCGGCGATGCGCAGTTCCACAGGCGGCTTCGTGCTGTGCGCCAGCTTCGCCAGCGTGTGTCCGCCGGAGACCCAGAAAGCCGACGCAATTATCACCGCGCCCGCAGCCCAGAACAGCGGGCTGCCATAGTCCGGCCTGCCGTCGTTCTCCGCCGGTTGGGCAGATCGCTTCAACGAGTCCATACCGATCGAAGGTTCGGGAGCGTGGGCAACGGGCGCTATGTTTGCAAGCGGCGCGCGATAGCCCAGTTGAGTGCGCAGCGTGGAGCCCCCGCGCGATGGACCGCGCGAACGCCGTGGCTCGCGCTCGACGACCACATACTCGGCGTCGATGATCTCGTCACCGCCTGATCTCATGTCGGAACGCACTCTGGCCTCAATCAAACCTGTAGTTAACGAACCGTGACGACAAACGGTTAAAGTTTCCTCAAGATTTCATTGAGAAACCGGAAAATTAACCCCCGGTTAACCCTGCGGACCGAAGGTCGCCAGGTGCTGCGAATTGACTTGCGGCCCATTTTTGCGTGCAGGGAAAACCGTGATCCGCTTCGATAACGTCGGACTGAGATATGGCATGGGATCCGAAATCCTGCGCGACGTCTCGTTTTCAATCCCGCCAAAGTCGTTCCAGTTCCTGAGCGGCCCGTCTGGCGCGGGCAAGACCTCGCTGCTGAAACTTCTCTTCCTGTCCCTGCGCCCGACGCGGGGCGTGATCAACGTGTTCGGCAAGGACCGCGCCTCGATTACCCGCAGTGAGCTTCCGTCCTATCGCCGCCGCATTGGCATCGTGTTTCAGGATTTTCGTTTGCTTGACCACATGACAACCTACGAGAATGTTGGCTTGCCACTGCGCGTGCGCGGCCGGTCTGAGGCCAGTTACAAGAGCGATGTCACAGAAATTCTGAAATGGGTCGGCCTCGGCGATCGCATGCATGTGTTACCCCCGGTTCTCTCGGGCGGCGAAAAGCAACGTGTAGCCATCGCGCGGGCGTTGATCGAACAGCCGGAAATTCTGCTGGCCGACGAGCCGACCGGCAACGTCGACCCGCCACTGGCCCGCCGGCTGCTGCGCCTCTTCCTTGAACTGAACCGCCTGGGCACCGCTGTCGTCATCGCGACCCACGACCAGACCTTGATGGAACAGGTCGATGCGCGCCGTATGGTTCTCGGCGACGGAAAGCTGCGTATCCATGACTGACATGGCATACGCAGAAAAGCTCGCGCATGGCGAAATCCGCATGAAGCCGGCCGCTGTGGAAAAGCGCCGGCCTGCTTCTGTCGTACCGCCACACAATGTCGCCGGCACCGCATTGGCCATCGTCATCGGCATCATGACCTTCCTTTCCTGCCTGACATTGGGCGCGGTCAGTCTGGTGCGCGATACGGCCAGCCAATGGGAAACCCAGATCGCCCGCGAGGCAACCATCCAGATCAAACCCGTGGAGGGTCTGGACATGGAAGCCGCCCTGAAGCGTGCCAGCGAACTGGCGAGCACCCACCGTGGTGTAACATCGACCCGGATTGTTGATCGCGCCGCAACCGTGCGCCTGCTCCAGCCCTGGCTGGGTGAAAGCCTCGACATAGACAGGCTGCCGGTACCCCGCCTCATCATCGTCACCGTCGACAAGTCGAACCTTCCCGACTTTGCAGCACTGCGGGCTGACATAACCAGGGAGATCCCGACGGGCTCCGTAGATGACCACCGCACCTGGGTGGACCGTCTCGTTGGTATGGCGCGCAGCACTGTCGCCATTGGCGTGGCCGTCCTCGCACTCATCCTGTCGGCAACCGTGCTTACGGTTGTGTTCGCGACACGTGGCGCAATGTCGGGCAACGGCGGCATCATCGAGGTCCTGCATTTTGTCGGCGCCGAGGCACGTTACATAGCCAAGGAGTTTCGCATCCACTTCCTCAAGACCGGCCTGCGTGGTGCCACGGTTGGTGGCTTGCTCGCGGCTGGCGTATTCCTTGGCTTCTCCTGGTGGTCGCAGCGCAATCTGGCTACCCCGCAAGGCGACCAGGCAAGCGCCCTCTTCGGCAATTTTGCCATTGGTCTGAACGGATATCTCGGTGTCGCGTTAATCGTGTTGCTGGTCGCCGGTCTGACCGCAGCAACGACGCATGTAACGGTGCTCTCGCACCTTGGAGATCTCGACCAGCAGAACGGAAAGTAATTCACCAGCTACGATCGCGGATTATATCCGTATGAAACAGAATGTGAGAAATTTGGATATTCTTCGGGCGAATCCGATGTCTAACAATGGCGCCATGACATACTCGACGTCGATGTCGACATCGGATCCGGAACCCGCTTCCGCCCCGCCAGGACGCGGTCGCGCGCGGCGCGGCCTTGGCACTGTGCTGCGCGTAGTCAGTTTCCTCGCTATGGCAGCGCTTGGATCGCTGGTTGGCGGCTTCGGCCTGTTTGCTACGCATGTCAGCGAGATGCGGACGCCAGCGGGGCAGAGTCCGGCTGACGCAATTGTCGTACTGACAGGCGGCCAGGCCCGCCTCGATACCGCAATGGAGTTGCTCAAGACCGGCAAGGGCAAGCGCCTGCTCGTCAGCGGTGTTCATCCGGCAGCAGGTGCTGACCAGCTTCGTCGCGCCATGGGCGGCGACCGTGCCACATTCAATTGCTGTGTCGACATCGACCGCGCGGCGCTCGACACGATCGGCAATGCCGAGGAAAGCGCAAAATGGGTGAAGCAGCACGGCTACAAGAGCGTGATCGTTGTTACCAACAACTACCACATGCCCCGCAGTCTGCTGGAAATGGGCCGTTTGATCGGCGATGTCGAGTTGCAGCCCTACCCTGTTGTCAACCGCGACCTGCATGGCGGCAAGTGGCTGGCAGAACCGGATGCTTTGCGCGTTCTTATCACCGAATACGCAAAATACCTGGCAGCCTTGAGCCGTTCTGCGGTCCCCGACGCCATTTTCCCGACCAGACTGGCCTCATCCCCACTTCCTGCAAGCCCGGTTCGGATAGCCTCTGCCGCACAGTAAGCCTGATCGTCCCGCGCTCTTCGTTTGCATTTGGACGCGCTTGATGTAACCACAGGCAATCATTGCCGGTTCATCCATGCTTCAGCTGCGCTCCTTTCTCTACAATTTCGTCTTCTACGTCAGCCTCATCGTGCAGATGATCCTGTGGACGCCGTACTATTTCCTCGTGTCGCGCAAGCACGCCTGGTTTGTACCGAAGTTCTGGGCGCGCACGTCACTGGCAATGCAGGACGCTATGACCGGCACAAAGCGCGAGATTACGGGGCTTGAGAACCTGCCGGAGGGCTCGTTCATCCTGGCACCAAAACACCAGTCCTTCTGGGACGTTCTGGCCTTCTTCCCGTACCTGCGTGACCCACTCTACATCCTGAAACGTGAACTGATGTGGATCCCGCTGTTTGGCTGGTATGTCGCCAAGATGCGCATGATCCCGGTCAATCGCGGCAACCGCTCCAAGGCGCTGAAAGCCGTTGTCGATGCGACCAAGGCCGAGATGGCTCGCACGCCGCGCCAGTTGATCATCTACCCCGAGGGCACGCGCCGTCCGCCCGGCTCCGACCCTGCCTACAAGTGGGGCATCGTCGAACTCTATAGTCAGCTCGACATTCCCGTGGTGCCGGTGGCGCATCAGGCAGGACTGTTCTGGCCGCGCCGCAAATTCCTGCGCTTCCCCGGTACGATCCGCGCGAAGTTTTTGAAACCGATCCCGCCCGGTCTCGACAAGGACGAGTTCATGCGCCGCCTTGTCGCCGAGACCGAGGAAGTCGCAGATGAGATTTTGGTGGAGACGTCAAAGGACGCGGTGAAGCCGCCCTATCCGGAGATTGCTGCAGCGAGGCTGAAGGCGCTGACGGGGAAGTAGTTTCGGCTACTTCCTGACCACCAGCTTTTCTGAGAGCGCTTCCATGCGCACCGCGAGGCCGGTCAGCGCGCCGGTGAGTGCTGCATCATTCTTGTCGGCCTTGGTCAGCGCTTCATCGCGCGTCTTGCGCAATGTGCCGATTTCGCTCTCGAGCCCGCGCACGCGCTTCTGCAACTCGGCCAGTTCGTCCATCACCATGATGCCAGCCATGACGGTCAGGCGCTGGTCGCCGATTTCGCCGAACGAGTCCTTCAGATGCGAGACATAGCGGTCGAAGCGTTGGGCGAGATCGATCAGATGCTCTTCCTGGCCCTCGTCGCAGGCCATCCGATAGGCTTTGCCATCGATAGTGACGGTGACTTGCGACATGCGCGCTCCTGTTTGCTATCCCTCAGATAGGGATGGCTTGCCTACCGGTCCAGCACCGCGCGGATCGTTTCCATCGCAGTCACCAGCCGGCGCGACACTTCCTTGTTGGCGTCTTCGAGGCGCTCGGCGCGCGCTTCGGAATTGTCGAGTTCCTGCGCCAGCCGTCCGCGATCCGCGTTCAGCCGCTGAACTTCGGCATCCGAATCCGAATAATCCTGCTCATGCTCCAGCCGCGCAGATGCTGCGTTTTCCAGCGACTCTATCGCCTTGCCCAGCCGGGCAATCACTTCCTTGAGCGTGGTTTCAGTCGCCATAGCCTGCGTGTTTCGCGAATCGAAACGTGATCCTAATGCGTTACCGCCAAAAGATTAGGCAACGGGTTAAGGAACCGTCAATAAACCCCTGGAGTCTATCCCCTGCTATCGAATTGCGAGGTGATCCGGATCATTGAGCTATTGGATTTTATAGCGATCCGCGCTATCTTTACGGAGTGGATGGGCGGATTGCTCCGCCCACCCGTTTCTTAGGACTTTACATTGACCCGGAGAGCGATTGACCAGCCGCTTCGGGTCTTTGTAATTCTAAGCGTAACGCTCTGCAGAAAAATCCGCATTGCACTACCTCCGCTTGAGGGCGAGGCTGTCGCCACAGTCGAGGTCGCCTGTCTTCCCCGATGACACAAGCTGGCATTGTGCTCTCTGCTTCCGCCCTCGCGTCAAGACAAGCACAAAACAGGAACATGCGCCAGTGCCTTGCTGGGCATAGGCGGCGAGCTTTGTTGACTCACTCTTCCCACCTGCTAATGAACCGCCAGCCCAAGCGCCCTCTCGAAAATCGGTGAAAAGTATGAGCAATCGCGAAAAGCATGATCGTATGGCCAATGCCATCCGGTTCCTGTCCATGGATGCCGTTGAGGCTGCAAATTCCGGCCATCCAGGTTTGCCGATGGGCGCCGCTGACATCGCGACAGTTCTGTTCACGAAGTTCCTGAAGTTCGACCCGAAGAACCCCCATTGGCCGGATCGCGACCGCTTCATCCTGTCGGCCGGCCACGGTTCGATGTTGCTCTATTCGCTGCTTTATCTGACCGGCTACGAGGACATGACCCTCGACCAGATCAAGCACTTCCGCCAGCTCGGCTGGAAGACCGCAGGTCACCCCGAATACGGCCATGCTGACGGCATCGAGACCACCACTGGCCCGCTCGGCCAGGGCCTTGCAAACTCGGTCGGGTTCGCGCTCGGCGAGGCGCATCTGGCCGCACTGTTCGGCGACGCCGTGGTTGACCACCACACCTGGGTGCTTGCTGGCGACGGCTGTCTGATGGAAGGTGTTTCCCACGAAGCGGCTGCGCTGGCTGGT
>CAYZQP010000115.1:10662-11453 GCA_964480545.1 uncultured Mesorhizobium sp.
AGGCATCAGCCAGGAGGCGATCTCGCTCGCCGGTCACCTGAAGCTGAAAAAGCTCACCGTGATCTGGGACGACAATAACATCTCTATCGACGGCAAGATTTCGCTGGCTGACTCCACCGATCAGCTGAAGCGCTTTTCCGCTTCCGGCTGGAACACGCTTTCGGTTGACGGCCATGATCCGGATGCGCTGGCGAAGGCCTTCGAAACCGCCAAGGCATCTGACCGTCCGACCCTGATTGCCGCCAAGACCACGATCGGCAAGGGCGCGCCGAACAAGGAGGGCACGCACAAGGTGCACGGCTCGCCGCTCGGCAAGGAAGAAATTGCCGCTGCCCGTGAAGCGCTGAATTGGCCGTATCCCGCCTTTGAGGTGCCAGCTGATGTTCTGGACGCCTGGCGTCTGGCAGGTCTGAACGCCGCCAGGCCGCGTGCAGATTGGGAAAAGCGTGTTAAGGCGCTCGACGCTGACCAGCGCGCTGATTTCGAACGCCGCATTTCGGGCAAGCTACCCGCAGACTTCAACGACGCCATCGTCGCCTACAAAGCCAGACTCGCTGCTGACAAGCCGAAGGTCGCCACCCGCAAGTCGTCGGAAATGGCGCTGGAAGTCATCAACGGCGTTGTGCCGGAGACCATCGGCGGCTCAGCCGACCTGACCGGCTCCAACAACACCAAGACCAGCCAGACCGAAGCGATTTCGGCAGGTGCCTATGGCAACCGCTACGTTCACTACGGCATCCGCGAGCTCGGCATGTGCGCCGCGATCAACGGCCTGACGCTGCATGGCGGCA
>CAYZQP010000116.1:0-3984 GCA_964480545.1 uncultured Mesorhizobium sp.
ATCTGCCAATCGGCGCGATGTACTGGGACGTCTATGTCTACTATGACGCCGCCAACCGCATCTTCGACGGCCAGACCCCGAATATCGACTTCTTCGCGCCCGTCGGACCGCTGGGATACTACCTCTTTGCCGGCGCAACCCGGCTGTTCCCGCACGCACAGCCAACCTTGCTGGCACACTGGGCCATGCTGGCGGTCACGGTGCCGCTCATGGCAGCCGTGCTTTGGGACGTGGACAAACGCTCCCGCGCCATCGGATTTGCGCTGCTCATCCCGTTCCTGGTCTTCGCCCTGTTGCCATTCAACATCCGCGAGCCCAGCCCCTTCCCAGGCTCTGATGGCTTCGGCATTTACAACCGCCAGATTTGTCAGCTGCTCTATGTTCTCGTCGCGACACTGCTCTTTGTCCGCAACCGCGCCGTGCTGACCGGAGTTGTTGCCGCAACAATGCTGGCGCTGTTCCTGGTCAAGATTACCGGCTTCATCGCGGGCGGCCTGTTGTGCGCCTACGCATTTGCCAGCGGCCGTATTCCGTTCCGTCTCGCCGTAGCGACCTTTGCCTCGTTCCTGGCCGTGCTTTGTGTGATGGAACTGAACAACCACATGGCCAGCACCTACATCCGCGACATCGCGACTCTGGTGTCGATGAACTCCGGTTCGCTGGCCCCGCGCTTCCTGCTGGCCGCCTCGCAAAACTTCATGATCATCCTGCCGGCCACTGTGCTGGTGGGAGCCCTGCTCTGGATTTACCGCAGCGCGATTGCCGCGCAGATCAGAGGCGTCGCACAGGCACCGAGCTTTGCAGGCGCAGCGAAAGTCCTTGACCACAAGGCGCTGTGGCTTGCTGCTGTGCTGTTTGCCGGCATTTTCTTCGAGACCCAGAACACCGGCAGTCAGGCCTTTATCTTCCTGTGGCCGGTCGCGCTGTCGATACTAATTGGCTCGCAGAAGCTGATCACCAGACCGGTACAATTGCTCGTCGTTGCAACCCTGACAGCAGCTATGGTGTTGCCGTCAATGATGCTGATCGCAGAGCGCGCCGCGCGCGCCTATGTCGGCGGGCTGAAGAACATGCGGCTCGAGAGCCGCAACCTCATGACGTTGGGCCAGGTAACCATGCGGCCCGAGGTCGCCGAGCGCAGCGAGCGCATGTTTGGCTTCTACCGCACCCATCACGACGTCTATGAGAGCCTGACAAGGCTTGGCGAATTGCCGTCGCACTCGCTCTACACGGACTTCGACTTCCAGATACTCAATCTGAAAACAATCGACGAGGCCATCGACGGTATTCGCAAGCTGGAAGCCGAAAAAGGCATCCGCTTCAACACCATCATGTCGATCAACTTCACCAACCCGTTCCCCTGGTTGATGGATCGCTCGGCGCCAAAATACATCGCAATCGGTGCCGACCCGTTCCGTGCGGTGCCGACACCTGGCAACGAGGAAGACCGTGCAATCGCAGACGCAGACATTGCACTGCGCCCCTCTTGCCCGCCGACTACAGCCAATACAGAACTGACCCGCATCTATTCGGACGCGCTCTCAAGGCACAAACTCGTAAAGATCACCGAGTGCTACGATGCATTCGTGCATCCGCGCTTCGCCGACAAGTTCTGATCGGTCCAGTCAATCAATTGCCGGTACGGTTGGGCGATTTCGCGAGTGTCGACGGGAATGCAGATTTTGATAGCGGACGCCTGCCTGGAGCAGGTCGCATCAGGTAGCCCCCTGCCCGCGCAAGGCGGTTGAAATCATCGTCGAGGTCAGGCGGCGCAATGGCGATGAGGCAGCGCGCCTGTGTGAGTTCGCGGTGGAATGGGTGCGGCTGAACCCGAACCCGGTCAGGCTGCCACGGCCTGCCTGTGCGCGCTGAATTCCTCGATGTCAGGATCGTGGAAATCTTCAAGCAGCATCTCTTCGGCCGCTGCTTCGAAGGCCAGGCGCGCCTCCTCCTCGGCTGCAGCCTCGACCGCCAGCCGCGCTTCCTCTTCGGCCGCATTGTAGGCCTCGATGGTCGCCGCAGTTAGCGCCAGAGCGTGATGCCGTGCATTGGTGCGCAGCGCATCAAGATGGATTGACTTGAGCAGTGCCGACAGATCTGTCTCCTCCGTGCCGAGTTCTTTCAGCATCAGCCAGGACACCTCCTGCGCGCCGGCGACGCGCTTGCCGCGTGCAACCTCGCGCCAGATTTTCAACGCTTTCAGGATCACCCCATGTGTGCGCGGCGTCAGGCCAGCCTTGCTGAACAAGGCCGCCAATGCGCTATCGTAGCCATTCGAGAGAAGTGCCCGGACCCGGTTGTCACCGAGCCCGGAAAGCGAAACCATCGCAGCTCCGAAGAAATCAATCTTGCCATGCGCCACAGCGCGCACGATGTAGCTTGAAGTCAGGTCGCCGCGCACGCGCATATGTTCCACAAGTGCTGGAAACTCCGATGTGTCGGTGCTGTCGATCAGGCAGAGCGAGGCCTTGACGCAGGCGTCTTTGGTCAGGCGGCCGGCGCGGGCCTCACCGAACAGCGCAAGCATCAAAGGCGATTGTTGAAGCGCATTGCCGAGTTTCGCCATCAGGGTATGCCGGCATTCGGAAGGCAACCGGCGGTCACACACCAGGGCCTCGCGGATGCATGCAACGTCGCCGAAGCGCTCGGTGATCCGCTTGAAGCTCAGCCCGGCAATCTGCGCGCCGGGGTTCTGCAACAGCACGAGGCAAGCCTCCTCATCACCAACCTCTGAAAGCGCCGCAGATACGCCCATGGAAACGCTCACGCGATCAGCGATCAGGCGCTGGGTCGCCTTGTGGCCAATAGCAACCCGGTCAATCAGATCATTGTCAGTCAGTATCGGCGAGCGCGCCAGCACGATCGACGCAACATCCGGCTGGTCAGCAGCCAGTGCACTGATGATCTGCGGCGGCGCGGTGCGGCTCATCGACAGGGCTTCTGCCAGCGCCATTCTCACCTTGGCAGACGGATCGTCGAGGAGCAGCGTCATCGCCGCATCGGCGGCACACCGGTCATCGATTGCCAGATCGCCGTTCACATAGGCCCGGGCGAGCGCTGCAGCGGCTGCTGCCCTGTCGCCCGCCTTGGCCGTCTGAACCCAAATCAGAAACTGTTCGACGATCATGCGCCCTCACGCCCCTTACGCAACTCGGTGCCAGCATGACCCGAAAATGGTTTACGAACGGTTCACCATGTTTCTTAACCCGCTTGCAGGCATCGAAAGAGCCGCATATTCAACCCTAGTGGAACGAATTTGACATTTGCACCCCATTTGACATCACCGCGAGTTTGCAAATGTCAAATTCAAAGTTCCACTAGAATCATACAGTTGCTAGTGGTTCTTTGATCCTGACATTTGCCTGCAAGGGCTGTATCAGGCGGATGCAAATGTCAGTATCGAACCACTAGAGGGAGGAACGCATGGCTGGTCTCTACCTGGAGGAGTTCGTTGTCGGATCGGTGATCCGGCACATGTTGACCAAAACCGTCACTGAATCGGACAACATGTTCTTTTCGGTGATGACGTTGAACCCGCAGCCCCTGCATATCGACTTCGACTTCGCGTCGAAGACCGAGTGGGGCAAGCCGCTGGTCAACTCGCTGTTCACGCTTGGCCTGATGATCGGCATCTCGGTGCACGACACGACGCTCGGCACCACCATCGGCAACCTTGGCATGACTGACACGGTGTTTCCGCATCCCGTTTTCCACGGCGACACGATCCGCGTTGAAACGGAGATCTTGTCCGTACGCGAATCGAAATCGAAGAATGACCGTGGTGTCGTCGAGTTCGAACACCGTGCCTACAATCAGCACGGCGCTCTGGTGGCCAAGACGACCCGTCAGGCGATGATGCGCAAACGGCCGGCGGCCACATGAGGTCGCTGCTCTTCGTTCCCGGCGATTCCGAAAAGAAGCTGGCGAAAGGCTTCGCTTCTGAAACCGACGTCGTCATCGTCGACCTTGAGGATTCAGTCGCGC